>JAGVZZ010000001.1 GCA_018302205.1 Candidatus Woesearchaeota archaeon | reverse complement strand
AGTTGCACTTGCGATTGCTTTTACTAATAGTTTGGAGCTCATCCCAATTTTTCTATCATCCCATTGTGCAAATACTCTCCCCTGTAACAAATATATAATTTCTCTAATATCTTCACGTTTACATTCTCTTAAAAATCTATAAAGTATGAATGTTTTTTCTAGTCTTTTACTAGTATTTTCAAGACGTTCATAAATTTCAGCTAATTTCTGGTATTGCATCGAAAAACTTAATAAGCTCAAAACTTAATAAATATTTGGATGGCATTTAATCTTTTAGGTGGGGGTGCAATAACTTTTGTTTTAATTGGTGCTATTCTTTTAATGGGGTTTATGTTTTATAGAAGTATTTTTGGCAGTAAACCTCTTGGTGATTTGCTGGGTAGCGCTTCAAAACATATTGGTGGTATTTTCAAAGGTGTTGCTAATTTAAGAAATTCTGTTAAAGGAATGCGTAATAATGAAAGGGGATATAATAAGGATAGAAAAGAAATAGCTGAAATATCAAGTTCTGTTGGTTCTCAATTAGAAAAAGTTAGTGAAGAAAAAGATTTTAATCCCGAACGTGTTAATACCATTAAAGAAGAAATCCAAAAAATAAAATCTATGGCCTTAGATGACCTTAAAATATCAAATGATCTCTTAAAAGAAGCCAAATTTGGAAGTCCATTTGTTAATGAACTAAGAGATATAATCCCAGAACAAAATCTAATTGAAACTAAGGTTGCTTTTTTAGAAAATAGATTAAGAAGATATAATCTTCAATTTCCTGAATTACAAATGATTAAAACCCTTGCTGAAGAGATAAAAAATTCTTCTGCTAGAATTATTGAATTAGAAATGCAAGAAACTCAAATTGATGTTAATTTGGTTGAAATAATAAATTCTAGAATCCCTGTTATTCAGCAATTGCTAAATTTAATTGATGCAACACTTTCCTTATTAGACCAAGATCCTCCTTTAGAACATGTTTCAGAAATGGAAGAAAATATTAATAAAATCAGAGCAGCTAGTTCTTCTTTAAGTAGATATTCTTTAGATTCTTTACTTGGAAGAAAAGAACAGATTATTGAACAAATCTTACAAGAGTTAACACAAATTCAACAACGTTCTGTAGCACAAGAAGAAATAAAAACAAGAGCTACAAATTTTATTAAATCTAAGATTGCAAAAGGAGCAGCTTCTAAAAAAGATCTCCCTTAGTATAAACATTTATAAACTTATTATTCTAATATCCTATTATGCAATTTAAAGAGGTTTATCTCAGTAGAAGATCTATTCGTCGTTACAAAGATAAAGAAATCCCTCTTGAAACTATTGCAGAAATTATTGATTTAGCTTCTTATGCACCTTCTTCAGGTAATATCCAAAATTGGCGTATGATTGTTGTAACTAGTACCGAAACTAAACATGAGATTATGGAATCTTGTATACAACAAGGTTGGATGATGGAAGCCCCTGTATTCATAGTCGTTTGTAATGATTACGAAAAAGTTAAAGAGCATTATGGTAAGCTTGGAAAGATGTACAGCATTCAAAATTGCTCTAATATAGCCTTCGGTTTGACTTTGGTTGCAAAAGAGCATGGTTTAGGGTCATGCTGGGTTGGTGCATTTGATGAAGAGGCTGTTAGAAGAATTCTAAAAATCCCAGAGAATATCGATCCTGAAATAATTATTACATTGGGCTACACAGAGGAAACAAAAAGTCCTTCATTAAGGGAACTTCCAAACTATATTACTTTCTTCAATTCTTGGGGCAAAAACACTTTCCCTTTCAAATCACACTTAACAAAATTAAAACAAGCAATTAAAAAACCATTTAATAAATAAAAAAATTATCTATGTATTTTTTCAATGATTAATCTAATATTCTTAATAAAAGTCATCGCATTTTGAATAGATTGCTCTGCTGGTTCTTTATTTGCCTGTGGTATTGTTTGATAAGTAAAATGCCCTCGTTTCCATTTCTCATCTTTAAATATTTCAAGAAGTTCATCTGCTCTTACAACCATTCTTTGATATATTTCAAGCAATTTAACATCTAATATTCCTGTATCAACAAATTCTTTTTTAAAACTTTCATATGTCTTTTTATGCACATCTGGCATTTCAGTTTTAATCCCTTTTGTCAATAATATTGCCTTTGCTGCATAGAATATTGCATAATAAGAATGAGATATAGCTGAACTATAAAAAGTCATTTCTTCTTCAATTTCAAATTCTTTCTTTTTTTCAATATTGTTTGAAACTGTAAACAATAATTTTGCTGCACTAACTTCATTTGTGGTT
Source organism: Candidatus Woesearchaeota archaeon (assembly GCA_018302205.1). Taxonomy (GTDB): domain Archaea; phylum Nanobdellota; class Nanobdellia; order SCGC-AAA011-G17; family GW2011-AR17; genus JAGVZZ01. The sequence continues at coordinate 6,921 of JAGVZZ010000001.1, read as the reverse complement.
CTTTGAAGATAAATTTTAACCATTGAATCCATGTTTAATCGCCTCCTTCAAAATAGAATAATATTCTTTTCCTCCGCAAATAATTAAATTATTTTTAACAATTTCTTTTCCATAGTTTTCTTCATTATTTACTAACATTTGATAAAATTGTTCTTCTGTAAATACATATGGATGAATTTCTGGAATGGTTAGTTCAGATTCTAGTCTAATTTCTGCAATAATCTCTTTAGGATCATGTTTATTATCACAGATAAAAACAATATCCAAATCTGACTTTTTAGTTTGTTTGTTTTTTGCAAAGCTCCCAGTAACTATTAAAATAAAAAAATTCGTTTTAATTTTATTTTGAATTTTTTGTAAACTTAAATGTGGTAGATGTTTGGTTTTATTAGCTTCATATTCCGCAAGAAAACCTATTGTGCTTAAAGCCATAATAGAATCATTCAATGAATAAATAACAGTATTTCCTATTTTTTTTGTTTTAATGATTCCATTTTCAACTAATTTAATTAAATTAGTATATGTATAATTATCTGATTTATTTTTTGAAATATTTTTTATTTCTTTATATGTGAAATTTTTCCATGGCTCTTTAATAAATGGTTTCAAAAGTAGATATTGTTTTGTTAAGATTTCCATTTTTTAGGATTAATCTTTCCACTATATTGGAATATATAAAACTTTCGTTTACATACCATTTTAATATTTAAAAAAGCTGTTATAACTGTTTAATAAGAAATAAAAAAATAATTATTTTTTAGTTTTTTCTGGAGATGGCCTTTTTACAACAATTGGTAAAATACCCTCTTGAAATTCTCTCTTAGCAATGTTGATTGGATTATATCTTAATTTTTCCATATCACCTTTGTTTAATTTCAATAGGATTGGTGCTCCCATTGCAATTTGCAAAGCTCTTGCTCCGATTACTCGTGCTTTTTCATACTTAGTATACTCTGATACTTTCATTTGAAGTGCCTCCTAATCTCTTTGGTTTTTTCCTCAGCAATACCTACCATCTTGAAAATTTCATCAGTTCTCAAAGCCATGCTTCCACCTTTTTGCATTGCACAGATCTTTCCATCTTCTAATATTACAATGCTTAATCTTGCATCAGCAGCCATTTCTTCTTCAGGTGTTGGATCTACTAAAAGAGTTTCTCCAATCATCCAAACAGTACAACTGATAGGCATTTTCACTAACGGTAATTTGTTTTTACTTTTTTCCTTGTAATCAATTTTATTTTCTCCATTTAACAATGGGAAACAAGCATCTTTTATTGCTGCCAAAGCTGCCATGTAACAAGCATCAAATAAGTTTCCATCAGCATTTATTGGATAAATATCGATAAACACTAACCAAACTTTCTCTCCAGCTTTTACACACAACTTCTTGAAATCTAAAGCTTTACTTTCTCTGATTCCTCTATCTGTAACTCTTGCTAATTCAATAGCATTAATACTTGGTGGTCCAGATTCAAACATAGATGAGGCCATTGGAATTAATTCTACATTCACCATGATAGAACCTTCTTCAGGTTTATCTGGGAACGGTGTTCCAAGTTCCATCTTTACTCCAGCTAGAACTTCAGTATCTCCAATTTTAACTCTTGCAGAACCTTCTGCAGATTTTGGTGAAATTCCATACTCGATTTCTATTTTTCTATATTCATCAAATTTTCTTCCATCAATTCTTTTGCCTTGAGCAATAACTGATTCTACGTATTCTTTTGAAACTATCATTCTTTTGCCTCCTCATATTTGGCTTTCAGTGCTTGCTTTTGCACCTCATAAATTTTGAGACAAGCTTCTTTTCCAAACTCTATTGCTTTTTTCAAGTCTTCTTTTGAAATATCCCCATCTAATTGTAATAAAGTTATTTCTCCTGTTCTTGGTGTTATAGCGATTGGAATATCAACAGCACCACCTTCAAAAGCTTCTTCTGAATAGTCTAAGTCAGCAACTACTTGATCTCCAACTAAACCACAAGATACTGCACATACAAGATCTTTCATTTCGAATCCTGCATCTGCTAATGCTAATGAAGCTGCACAAATTCCTGCACATCTTGTTCCAGCATCAGTCTGTGGTAATTCTATAAAAACATCAATTGCTGCTCTAGGATATTCGCTTAAATCTAAAACATTTTCAAATGCTTTTTCAATAACCATTCCAATTTCTTTTCCTCTTCTATTTGTTCCCGGTCTTACTCTATCCCCAGAACCTGAAAATGCCATCATATTATAATTGCATCTTAATATTGCTCTGTTTGGTTTTTGTAAGAATTTTGGAAAGACATTATTAGGTCCATAAACTGCTGCAATAGCTACAGTTTTTCCAATTTGGAATTTTGCTGATCCTACAGCATTTTTAATGACTCCAACTTCTGCAGTGATTGGCCTAGTTTCATTGAACTTTCTTCCATCATTTCTTTTAGTATATTTCATTTTGTAATCTCCAATTTATTTTTCTCTAGGAATTCTCCAACTTTTTCAGTAAGCCCTTTTGTATGTGCTTTTTCTGCAATCAAAAATACTGCTTCTGTTGCAAGCTTTTCAGCTTCAGGACTTGGACCTCTTATCCAAATTTTTCCATTTTGTCCTGCGAACAAAGTACATCCAGTTTTGTCTTTGATTAATCCAATCATACTTCCTTGTTTTCCAACAACTCTTGGAATTTTGAATGGAGTTATTTCAATGACTCTTCCACCGTTCAATTTCCTTAATCCCGGTGCTTTCATACTTAAGTCAATATTTCCTTCATTTGTAACATTAACAACTTTGGTTAAGATAACATCACCAACTGCAAAGTAATCGCTCAAGCTTGCTCCTCTCTCAATGAACTCAGCTGTTGCATCCTTCATTGACAAAGATCCTTCATATGGATATCCAACATCAACGAACCAAGAACTGTATGACATATCTTTTACAATTCCAATAACGGTATCGTCTCTTTTTGGAAGATATCTTCCTGCTAAAGGAACAATTTGTACAACTCTACCACTTGTATTTACTACTCCTAACCGAGAAGCGACAATACTTTCTCCTTCTCTAAATGTGCCCTTTCCTGGCAAAAAATCCATTCCGTCAGCCAGAATCTCGCCCGGCACAACAATTTGTTTTTCTTCTACTACTAATTTACTCATTTTTATTTTCTCCTTATTTTTTATTCAATATTTTAATATCAACATCCCCTTTTGTTAGCTTGTTTAGATCATTTTCAATTTCTTCTTGAATCCCTGCTGGGATTTCAAAAATCGCAACTAAGTTTCCATTGCTTTTCCAATCTTCTTTAACAATCTTGGTTTTTCTTTTTAGCAAATTTAAAACTTGACTTGCAAAACTAGCTGCAACATCTATTTCAAGCTCTCGTGTCTCCAATTTAATTGGTATTAATGGCCTCAAAGCTTTAATCACATTTTGAATTTCATGTTCTAATGTTTCAAACTCGTCAATTTTGACTTTTGCTTCTTCCATTAGCATTTCAATTCTCTGTGGTGGGAAGGGATATCCCGTTTTTGCATCAACAGCATTTGTATGTATAAAAGCAATAATCTGTTTTCTTTTATTCTCTCGCAGTTTTGCTTTATGCTCAGCTGTTAATTGTATATCACCTTTCTTCAAGATTTGATCAATAATAGAATTTTCATCCTCAGTCAGAAACGCTTTTTTTATTTCTTCGTTTGTAGCTTTATTCGCTTTTCTAACATCACTAAAAATTCCTTTTGATGCAACTACTTCATTCAAATCTGTTATTTTTCCTGCTCTGTATTCTAGAGCTTTTTCACAATTAACAAGTATCTCGAAGTTTACATTTCCTTTCTTGATCCTTGCGATTATTGCTTCTTCTAAGTTTGCCATTTTATATCTTAAATTTTTTCTTATCAATTAACTGATATGTTTTTTCCTTTGTATCAATATAAGCACCGTCGATTCTTCTCAAATCAAAATCTTTACCTAATGCTTTTTTCAATGCTTTTACACAAAGTTTTATTCCTTCGTCTGTACTCATACTCTCAGAATATTCTTTATACAAAATTTCTTTTACAATGTCTGCACCCTCTCCTAATGCGGTTGCTTTATATTCAAAGAAAATCCCTGTAGGTTCTGTTCCATACAAATAAGGCTTATCATCATCCATTCCTATGAACAAAACAGAAACTCCGAATGGTCTTGCTCCGCCATATTGTGTATATGACTGATAAATATCTGAAATCTCTTTTACTAAAGTTACTGTTTCAATTGGTACTGAATATGTAATTTGATGCTGTTGTGCAATCAATCTTGCTTTCTCAACTAGAATTCTTCCATCCATAACATATCCGATAGCTGTTGCTCCGATATGCTTGTCAATTTGAAAAACTTTCTCTACTGAATCTGCTACGATTAATTTATCTGCTATCCTTTTATCAGCAACGATAACAACCCCATCTTTGCATACTAATGCCATTGTGGTTGATCCTTGTTTTACAGCTTCTTTTGCATACTCAACTTGTAATAATCTCCCATCTGGGCTAAACATTGTACTTGCCCGATCGTACCCCATCATTTGATTTGTTCCTTCCATTGTTAATACCCTCCTTTCAAAAGCATTGACTCCTGACTTTTTCTATTGATCCTGATAATGCTAAGCTCTTGATTATGATTTTTTCTTCTTTTACTAACGCTAATGCCGCTTTCAATTCATCTACACTTTTTGTGTTCACTTTGATTATTCCTCTATTATTTTTCCAATCTTTCATAAATATGATTCCTGCTTTAGCCATTCCTAACTCTCCAACAAATCTTTTCATACTACTTTCTATTAGAGTCTGCACTTCTTTGGAATCTAATTTATTTTCTGATTCAACTTCAAAAGCTAAATAACGCTTCTTTTCTCTTAAACTGGGCATCAATGGCCTCAACTTCATTTTTATTAGAACTCTCCATTATTTCTCTCTCTACCTCTTTTTGGAAGTAACCGTCCTTTATATACTTTTTGCATAGGTTTATAAATACTAATTTATTTCAAAATTAAAAGGAGATACCAAAAAATGATAACTTATTATCCAAATGATTCAAATCATGAATCTTGTCGATTAGATCATGCATTGAAATTATGTCAAGCAGAAGGAAGAGCTTTAAATGCAGGTGAATATGCGGATGTTAGAATTGCAGATAATAATAATGCTTTAGGTCATTGGGACAGAGTGACTTTTGTTAATAGCTGGCGTATTGCTAGTTCTGAAGGAGTGATATATGTTCATAGACCTTTGTTTACGCCTGATGAATTTGATAGAATTAATGATAAACCAAAAATTTCTAGTGCATTAGATTTAAGGTCTCATAAAGGCAGAATTGAACAATTATTTGAAGAAGGAAAAAGATTAGAAGCAGCAGCAAAGGATACTTATGCACCAAGAGATGTTTGGTATTTAAGTCCTGATTTCTTAAACAAATGGAAATATGGATTCTTAAATATTAATGAAGTTATTGATAACTCTGAAATTGTGCCTTTCTTAAATGGAAAACAAAGAGCTATAGATTATTTGGCTGTATTATCAAAGCTTACTAACAGACCATCTATGGGTTTTTATTTTGGTCCAGCATTATCAAAAAATAGATTTACTGGCAAGCCTTTGGTTTTTGAAGACGACTATGATTTTCTTGGTGCTGGCGTACAATTACATGTTGGTCGCTTTGTAGGAGAGCCGTTCAATGTCGAAGACATCACATAAAAATTGAGTCTTTTAAATTTTTTATAATTACAATATTTTTTATACTTGTTTAATTTATCAAAACCATGCTAAATCTCATAGGAATCGGCTTAAATGATGAAAAGGACATAACTTTGAAAGGCTTAGAGCTAGTCAAAGGGTCCGAATTTGTCTATTTGGAGAACTATACTTCTACTTTGCAATGTCCTTTAGAGGATCTAGAAAAGTTATATAGCAAAAAAATCATTTTAGCCGAAAGAGAATTTATAGAAGACGGTTCCGTTATCATAGACCAAGCATCCAGTGCAAATGTTTCCGTATTAATCATTGGTGATGTATTCTCAGCAACCACCCATATTTCATTATACTTACAAGCTCTAGAAAATAATATTGAGGTTCAAGTTATCAACAATGCTTCAGTATTAACTGCAGTGGGCATCACAGGTTTAGAATTATACAAGTTCGGAAAAACAACTTCTATTCCTTATCATGAAAGTAAAACACCAATGGAAGTTATTGAAAAGAACTATCCCTTACACACTTTATGTTTACTAGATTTGGTTCCTAAAGAGAAAAAATTCATGGAATCCTCAGAAGCTTTAGAAAGATTATTCAAATTAGGTTTCAAGAAAGATACAAAAATAATTATTTGTGCACAGCTTGGTTCCAAAAATCCAACAATAATTTACACAGAAGCCGAAAATATTAAACCATTAAACAAATTCCCTCAATGTATAATCGTTCCTGGAGAATTACATTTTATGGAAGAAGATATGCTAGAAAAATACAAAATTTAATGATTTATTAAAATGTTTATACTACCAACAAATAGACCTAGAAACTCATTTTATGTTGCTATTACCAACAAAGTTAATCCTACCAACCAAAAAGTTTATTAATCTATTATTAGTTTGCTAAACCAACATGGATGAAAGTAGACTTTTAAAAAATATTCAATTAATTCATAATTCCGCAGATTTGGTTTTTAATAATCAAGATTATACTTCTGCAACAATTCTTTATTTCAAAACTTTATTCTGTGTTTTAGATTATATTTTATTGAAAAGATTAGGAAAAGCTCCAAAGGATCATACTGAAAGATTTAGAATGTTAGAAGAATCTCAACCTATATTATTCGAATTATTAGATAAATATTTCAAAGTTTATAGAGATACTTATTCAATTTCAATAGATAAACAAACTTGCGAGGAGATAAGAAAAAATGTCAAA
>JAGVZZ010000016.1 GCA_018302205.1 Candidatus Woesearchaeota archaeon | reverse complement strand
AAATTTTTTATAAATTTTTAATGCATTCTTTTCTTTTTCATCAATAAAACATTGAACTTTGATTTTATCACAAATTTGTTGTAATTGTAATGGTGCTGCGGGTCTATGAACATCTAATCCAATGGCTGCAACTTTGAATCCTCTATTAGAATAATATCTTGCAATTTTTCCAATTGTTGTAGTCTTACCAGAACCATTGAGACCAACCATCATTATTTTAAAAGGTTTTTTTGTCTTATCAATAACAATCTCATTCTTTTCTCCACCTAGAAATTTAACCAATTCTTCATACACAATTTTAATCAAATACTCTCTTTGAGAAACACCGGCAGGGGTTTTTTCTGCTAATGCTCTTTTTTTAATGGAATTAGTTAACTCAAATACTAATTTTACATTAACATCAGCTTGTAACAGAGCTTTTTGGATATCTTTTACTAATTCATTAATGACTCTTTCATCAACAAACATGCTCTTCGCTATCTTAGCTAATGTATTCTTCAATGAACTTCCAAGATTGTCTAAAACCATAAAAAAAAGGTATTTAGTGTCTTTTTAAAGGTTTACTTAACTTAGCGAAAACTTTATATACTATAGTAACTATAGAAGATATAGAATGATAACAACAATTCAACTAACAGAAGAAACAAAGGAATTAATCAGTTCCTTTGGTACAAAGAAAGATAGTTATGAAGATATAATTAAAAGAATGTATACTTTTGCTGTAAAAGAACAATTAAGAGAATTCTTACTCTCATCTGATAAATCGATTCCAATTGATGAAGCAATTAAGAAGGTCAAGAAGCAATGGCCCAAGTAGAAATTACAGAATCACTTTTTTTAGAAATAACTAAAAAATTTAAACACGAGAGCATAGAAATATTCGAACTTTTAAAATCTCTTGAAAATAATCCTAAGAAAGGAAAAGAATTAGGTACTGTTGGTGGTATTATTATTAAAGAATTAAAATATAAGAGTTTTAGATTCTATTTTATTACTGATGGTTTTAAATTAAAATGTATTGATGAAAATGCCTTAGTAGATCTTCTTCTACGTTTTGTAAGAATGTCTGATAAGAAAGCACAGCAAGAAACAATTAATGAAATTAAATTTATTTTAAGAACACTTGGCCCAGAAGGTTTTTCTTAAATTAAAAAATAAATAAAAAATTTATCTTCTTTTTTTATGTGCTCTATATTTCTTTGCAGCAGATGGAGATAATTTTGTTAATTGAGCCAAAACAAGTTTCCTCAAATGAAGTGTAGTCATTCCCTGCTTTACTTTTACAGATTTAACAACTGCATTTGCTATAGCACTACTTGCGCCTGCTCTCATTATAGAAGCTTTTAATTTAGCTGGCTTATATTTATCTCCTCTTTTTACTAGTTTTACCATTCATTCACCTCCGATGATAATAACTATTCAAAGGAATAATTAATATTTAAAACTATTGGATAGAAAATATAAATTAAAAAAGTTATTATAAAAAATAAAAATAATTTAATCAACCCATTTTATATTTTTGAATGGGTATCTTTGTGCAATCAAAATAATATCTATTAACCACCAAATCCATCCACCCATACCTAAAGTCACGACGGTAATTAATAATTTTAATACTCCTGTCCCAACCTTACCTAGGATAAATCTATCTACACCTAATGCACCGAATAGAATTGACATCAACAAAACCAAAAGCCAACTAACTTCTTTTTTTGCCATTTTTATTTCCAGGCCTCCATAATAATTCTCACTGAACTAACCAAAGCCCAAATCCATGCGATTAGTACTATCAACATTGCTGCAGGCATAACATACATTAATGCTAATCCTACTAACGATAAAATCATTTGCAGAACTCCTGTACCAAATTTTCTTGATACCAAGGTCCCTAATCCTGGCCATATAACAATATTCAGCAATAGAGAAAGAACGGATAAACCTTTATTTGATTTCTTTCCAATAGCTTTTCTTTTGACACTCTTTTTTTTAATTGGTTTTTTCATAACGCGTATACAAGAATATAATCCTTATAAACTTTTTGAAAAAATAAAAAAAATTAAACTGTAATCTTATCAGCAAGATCACTCAATATCGGAAATCTTTTCTCTTTTCCAGATAAAGCTGAAACGAATGAGATTACCCAAACAACTAACAAGATAATTCCTCCGACAACATATATTATCCAACCGATTATTGGAATCATTCCAACAAGATAAACTACAACCCATGCAATAGACAGTACCAAACCATATTTTGCATAGAACATTGCAAACTTATCTTCTCTTTTTGCCATTAAGATTATTAAAAATCCAATCCATCCTAAAAAGACTCCTAAGAATGCCCAAATATTGCTATCTTTTTTTCCTTTCTTTGTAACCATTAGATCACCTCTCCTCATCTCAAAGTTGATATTGTTTATTAAATTTTCTCAAATCCAATAGAAACCTATTTAAACAAAACTAAAACAAAAATCCTTATGTTAAATACAAATTACTTTGACTGTGTAAGACTTTCTGGTAGTTAGTAATCTTTCTTTATTCATTGACACAAAGCTTTCGCGGCTTCAAATAAATTTATTAATATTAAAGGATGGTAAAATACTATGGTTAAAAAAATTAAAGAATACAAAGATCAAAAACCTTATCAGGTTGCGCCTACTCCAGATGTTGCTCATCTTCCAAAGGTTAAGGGCTACAATTTCGAGGAGGAATTTGATTTTCAAAAATTTATTAATAGCTATGCGACTACTGGTTTCCAAGCAACAAATCTTTCTAGAGGGATAGAAATCTGTAAAGAAATGCAAAAAAATGATTCTACAATTTTCTTAGGTTACACTTCAAATATGGTTACCTCTGGAATTAGAGACATAATTCGTTTCTTAGTAAAGAATAAATTGGTCCATGCTATTGTAACAACTGGTGGTGGAATAGAAGAAGATCTAATCAAAGTTTTGAAACCTTTCCATATCGGTGTTTTCAATGTTAGTGGAAGAAGCTTATTTGAAAAGGGTATTAATCGTGCAGGTAATGTTTTCATCCCAAATGATCGTTATTTGTACTTTGAAAAATTCATAAACCCATTTTTAGATAGATTAATGAAAGAACAAAAGAAAGGAATAATTCACAGCTCTTCAGATATTACTCGAGAGCTTGGTAAAGAAATTAGTAATGAAAAAAACTTTGATGAATCTATTTTATATTGGGCTTACAAAAATAATATCCCTGTTTTTTGTCCAGCAATCATGGATGGTTCGTTTGGTGATTTAGTTTACTTTATGAAACAAAGAAGTCCCGATTTTATCATTGATGTAACTAAAGATTCAAAGGTAATAATCGATTTAGCATTAAATTCAGAAAAATCTGGTGCTATTATCCTCGGCGCCGGTGTAGTGAAGCACTTCATTTTAAATGCGAATATCTTCAGAGAAGGATTAAATTATGCCGTCTACATAAACACTTCTGAAGAGTATGATGGTAGTGATTCTGGTGCTACTGCTGAAGAAGCCATGTCCTGGGGAAAAATAAATACTAATGCGGATTATGTAAAAATCCATGCAGATGCCACGATTATATTCCCTTTATTGGTCGCAGGTGCCTTTAGATAGCTTTTTATAGGCCTATTTTATTTTTTTTTTATGCCCATTGACTTTATGTTTGTAGATGATGATGATGGTATAAGAGAATATCTTGAAGCTCTTGCAGGACAATATAATTTAACCTGTCTATCTTTCTCAAGCGGTGTTGAGGCCTTAAGATATTTACAAGAGCATGTTTCAGATTTACCTAGAGGATATGTCGTTGATATGCGAATCCCCGGAAGTGCTGATGAGTTAGCCTCTTCTGAAAGAATTTATGAATTTTTAAAAGCAAGAGATGCTCAGGGTAAATTTACTTATTTCACTGGTTGTCTTTCCACATATGACGTAGAAGTTCAAAGAAGAACAGGTGCTAATGTTTTATTAAAAACACAACAATTAGAGGAATTAAAACAATTTCTGAGAGAGGTTATTAATTTGAAATAACTAGTAAGCTATTTAAATATACATTCTATAAACATCAATATGCTTTCGTATGTAAAAAAGAGGTCTGGTGAACTTAAATCTTTTGATGCCCACAAATTAAGAATTTCTATTTTACACGCTATGAAAGATGTTTCTCACAAAGACGAATCTGAAAAAGTTTTGAATCACATTCTAAACAAGCTTTCTAATTACAAACTGATTTTCTCAACTTCAGATTTAAGAGACTTAGTAGAAGATTCACTTTTAGAATTAAATCTAAAACCTGTTGCAAAGTCCTATGCTACTTTCAAGAAATTTAATTTAGAATTAAAAGAATTTCTAAAGATTCCTTCAAGTAATCTCTCACATAATGCATTAATCGTATTAAGTCAGCGTTATCTAAAGAGAAACAAGTCTGGAAAAATCGTAGAAAACCCAGAACAATTATTTCATCGTGTGGCTAACCATGTTGCTTCTGCAGAAAAAAAACCATTACAAAAAAAATATTCTGAAGAATTCTATAAACTCTTAAGCAGTTTAGATTTCCTTCCTAATACCCCTTGCCTAGCAAACGCAGGAACATTAAATCAATTAGCTGCTTGCTTTGTATTGGATATGCCTGATTCTTTAGAAGGTATTTATGGTTCCTTAAAAAAATCAGCTTTAATCTTCCAAAGTGGCGGTGGTGTGGGTTATTCTTTTTCTAGAATCAGACCTAAAAATTTCATTATTGCATCAACAGGCAGACTAGCTTCTGGTCCTGTTTCTTTTATGCATCTATTTGACAAATCTTGTGAGGTCATAAAACAAGGGGGTATTCGTCGTGGCACAAATATGGGTGTTTTGAATATTGACCATCCAGATATATTCGAATTCATCTCAGAAAAATCTCACGGTTCTTTGCAAAACTTCAATCTTTCTATTGCAGTAACAGACAATTTCATGCATTCTGTCATCAACAATTCTTCTTTTAAAATCGGAAAAAACAAAATTAAGTCTAGAGAATTATTTGATTATATTTGTACCAATGCTTGGCAATCTGGTGATCCAGGATTAATATTCATTGATGAAATAAATAGAAAACATCCTCTAAAAAAACTTGGAAAGATCGAAGCAACAAATCCTTATGGCGAATTACCATTGCTTAAAAATGAAGCTTGCGTACTAGGTTCAATTAATCTTTCACACATGATTCACAACAGACAAATAGATTGGCCAAAGATTGCAAACACTACAGAATTAGCAGTAAGATTTTTAGATAATATTGTAACAATTAACAAATATCCAACCAAAGAGATTGAAGCTATTTCCCATGCTAACAGAAAAATCGGTTTAGGTGTAATGGGCTGGGCTGATATGTTATTAGAGTTAGGAATAAAATATGATTCTGAAGAAGCTTTAGACCAAGCAAAAGAATTAATGTCTTTCATAAAAAAACATACTGAACTATCCTCAGAAAAGCTTGCTAAAGAAAAAGGCGCATTCCCAAATTTCCATAAATCAGATTTAAAGAAAAAAAGAAGAAACGCAACATTACTTTCCATTGCACCTACTGGCAGTATTAGTTTAATCGCTAACTGTTCTTCAAGCATTGAACCTTTGTTCGCACTTTCTTATGTTCGAAGAGCTTTTGGCAGTATTGATTTATTTGAATCTAACAAAAACTTTGAGAATGCTGCAAGGTACAATGGTTTCTATTCTAAAGAATTAATGTTAAAAATTTCTCAAGAAGGTTCAATACAACATATGAAAGAAATCCCTAAAGATATTCGTGAACTATTTGTTACTGCTTTGGACATTCCATTAGAATGGCATATTAAGATGCAATCTGTTTTCCAATCCTACGTCGATAACGCCGTTTCTAAAACAATTAATCTTCCAAATAATGCGACTATTGGCGAAGTAAAGAGAGCTTATATGTTAGCTTGGAAATCTAAATGCAAAGGTATCACAATTTATCGTTATTGTTCAAGAGATTCTCAAATTTTAAACATTCAAGAACAAACAACTGTCCCTCATGATTTTTCTGGGGGATGTTTTAACAGAGAATGTAATTTTTAAAAAAAATAATTAAAAAATAAAAAGAATTAAATTCTTTTCTTCTTAACAGCTTTTTTCTTGACAGCCTTCTTCTTTCTGCCACCTCTAGCCATTGCTACACAAGCTATGTTACCTTGTTTATCAATGAAATAGAGCATACCTGATTCTCTTTTAATTCCAGATTTCTCTAATACTTCTTGTTTAAATCCGCCTTTCATACCAGGTCTTTTCATTTTTACTCTAGCTGCATGACCTTGTTTGTTAACAAAGTATAAATATCCTGGTTCTCTTTTAATTCCACATTTACATAAAACTTTTGCCATCTTTTTTGAACACCTCAATTTTTGTTAACCCCTTATAGACGATATAAGTATATAAACCTTATGTTTCCTCGAGGATAATTTTATATACTCTAGTATAATAGTCCAAATATGCTTTCCTTTATCCTGGATCCAGTACTATTTTCTTTAGGCCCGATTGAAATTCGGTATTATGGGTTGGTCTATGTTTTGGGTTTTGTTTTAGTCACCTTTCTTCTTCTGAGGTACAAGAAAAAACTTTCACTTTCCAAAGATGATGTTTACGACTTAATTTTTTATCTTATGCTCGGTGTTTTGATTGGTTCAAGACTCTTTCACGTTATATTTTGGGAGCCTTCTTATTACCTTTCTCAGCCCTGGAAAATCTTATTTATTTGGGAAGGTGGCATGTCCTTTCATGGTGGCTTAGTTGGGACTATAATTGCTTGTTATTTATTCGCTAAAAAAAAGAAGGTTTCCTTTTACAAACTAGCGGATTTTCTTGTTGTTCCGGGCTTAGTAGCTCTAGCTTTTGGCCGGATTGCAAACTTTATCAATGGGGAATTAGTCGGCACGGTTACTTCCGTTCCTTGGTGCTTCAATTTTGGTGATGACCTTTGTAGGCACCCCTACCAATTATACTCTGCAATAAAAAGATTCGCTTTAGCTAGTATTTTATTTAGTTTACAAAAATATTATACTTTCAGAGAAGGTTTTATTTTTTGGTTAGCAATCCTATTAATGGATCTGGGTCGTTTCAGTGTTGATTTCTTTAGGGACGAGATGGTTTATTTTAATCTAACTATGGGTCAATGGCTTTCTTTAATTATGATAATTGTTTCAGGGATTGTAATCCTTAAGTATTACTCAAAAAATATTTTACTTGAAAGAAACCTTTAAAAGTTAACTTCCCCCATTAATCTGTGTGAAATCTAAGACAGTTATTTATGACCAAAAAGAATTATTAAAAAAATCGGGGATTAGTTTAGTAATTGGAAACTATGATGATATATTTTCTGATTTTGATCCTAGGCCTTATACACATCGCTCACTTTCAGATGATTTTCTTGCTGAGGCTAAAAGAGCAAGTTATGAAAAACCTATGGATGATCTGGAATTGAAATTTTTACTTCCTGCAACAGAAAGAAAAGTACCACTAGAAAAAATAATTCGTACGCGTCTTCATGAACACTTCATTCACCATTATAATCGATTAATGAAAGAGAAATATAAACTCTTCCGTAAAGGATTTATGTTTATTATTGCAGGTATGATTTTTATGTTTATCACTTCCTATTTATTATTTAGATTTCATGAAAGTTCTTTCTGGCTAAGCTTTTTAATAATTATTTTAGAACCAGCTGGTTGGTTCTCTTTTTGGGAAGGTTTGAATATATTGTTATTTGAACCTAAAAATATTGAATCTGAATTAAATTTCTATAAGAAAATGACCCCTATAAAAATATCCTTTTGGACATACTAAGATATTTAAACTCTTAATTTTTTTATCCAATAAATATGGCTACTTGTAATGAATGTAACGGAGCATGTTGTAGAGAAATATGCGTTGAGATTGACGAACCCAAAACTGTTGAAGATTGGGATGAAATAAGATGGATGGTCGCTCATGAGAATATTGCGGTCTATGTTGATGATGAAGACGATTGGTTGGTTGAAATCCAAACAAATTGTTCTAAGTTAAATAAAGACAACAAATGTCTCATCTATGAGAAAAGACCTTTAATCTGCAAAGATCATAAAACTGATACTTGTGTAAAAAATGCTGAAGAAGAAGGTGAAAAATTAAGGTTTAATAATGTTGAAGAGGTTGAAGCCCATATTGAAAAAGTTGTAAAACCTAAAATTAGAAAAGATTTAGATGAGTGGAAGCTTTAAGCATAATAATATTTATTTTTCTTCTTTTGTTCATTATCTAATTGTGACCCCAATTTATTTATTCTTGGCCTACCAGTTTCCTTATCCATTCTATAAGTAATATCCAACATTTTCAGAACTTCATTCATTCCTTCTTTCTTTGTTAATGGTCCAACAACATGCCCTTCAATTCCCGGCACTCCTTTGAATACTAACATTGCATCCCCAACATAATCCAAGAATTGTACGTCGTGATCAACTACGATTGCACATTTATCATTAACTAACATAAAATCTTTGATAACTTCTGCGACTGTCAATCTATCCTCAACATCAATGAACGCTGACGGCTCATCGAATGCATATACATCAGCATCTTGTGATAATGTAATCGCAATGTACACTTTTTGCAATTCCCCCCCTGAGAGTTCAGAAATATAATTATTCAATATATTTTTCAGGTTCAATTTCTCCATAATATTCTGTTTGAACCACCCACTTTCATTATTTTTCTTAAACTTATTCAACCATTCAATAACTGTCCCCGCATCCGAGGTCAAGTCTTGCGGTTTGTATGCAATCTTTATTTTCTTCTCTACAGTTCCCTTATCCGGTTTTATCATCCCCGCAATCATCTTCAAGAATGTAGTCTTCCCTAAACCGTTAGGCCCAGTGATTGTTAAAACATCCGTACGTTGAATATTCCCTGCATTGATTTTTATTCTAAAACTCCCAAAATCCTTCTCTAAATCATTCCATGTAAAATGTATTGGTTGCTTTGTATGCTTCTCCACACCTTTGTTAAAAACAATCTTATAATTTCTAAACTTAACATTATCGTCGGGTAAATATCCATCTAAATATTCATTTATCCCTCTACGCACTTGCTTCAATTGTGAAATAATCCCATAAACTGCCGGTTGCCCGTAAAGTATTTGCATTTGATCCGAAATAAAATCTAATGTCGCTAAATCATGTTCAATAACAATAACTGCTTTCTCATCATCTGCTAAAGTCTTAATCATCCTTGCAGCTTTGATTCTAAAAGTAATATCTAAGAATGATTGCTTCTTTCAAAATTGTTGCAGCAATAGCAACTCTTTGCATTTCTCCACCTGATAATTGGCTTAATTCTCTATCTAGAATACTTTCCATTGTTAATTCTTTGACAATAATATCAAACTTATTTCTTTGATCCACTTTCCTCAGCATATCAATAACTTTTCCTTCAGACTTTTTTGTAAGTAAATCTACAGCTTGCGGTTTGTATGCAACTTTAACTTCTCCATTTTTTATTCTCTCTAATAATTTGTAAATCTCTGTACCCTTATACAATTTCAATAAATCTTCCCAGCTTCTCTCAATTTCTGATTCCCCTAAGTTCGGTTTTATATTCCCAGCTAAAATTTTAATTGCAGTACTTTTTCCAATACCATTTCTTCCAAGTATTCCTAAGATAGACCCAAAAGCAGGATAATTTAATTGCAGTACTTTTTCCAATACCATTTCTTCCAAGTATTCCTAAGATAGACCCAAAAGCAGGATAAGGCAAATTATAAAGCATGAACCCATCTTTCCCATACCTATGCACAGGTTTCTGTGTTAACTGGTCTGGCAACTTAACCATATGTATTGCATGCATCGGACAAATATTAACGCAAACTTGTAACGCATCAGTTGCTAGATCTTCATTGATATGTGCTTTCCCATTGCTTCCTTTAAAGATTGCTTCAATCCCATTTCTATTTAGAGGCGACATCCGGATACACAAATAGTCTCCGCAATGTATTGGATTACATTTCTCTTGATCAATAACAGCTAGCCTTTTCATAGTATTATTATTTTCAATAGATTTATATAAATTTAATTGTTTCATTTTTTAATGGAAAAATGTGCAATTTGCAAGTCTAAGGTCGAGGAAACATTTCTAGGCAAGATCCAAGGCACGATTATTAAAGGTAAATATATTTGCAGTGTTTGTCAAAAAAAGTTTGGTTTTGATTTAGCAAAACAACTTTAAATTTTGCCCTGGTAGCTTAATGGTAGAGCAATTGCTTCGTAAGCAATAGGTTGAGGGTTCGATACCCTTCCAGGGCTTTTTATATAAACTAAACCATGGAAAAGTTTATAATTCTTATATTATTCAATAACTTTTGGTAGTAAAAGATGGATGGAAACGAATTAATGAAATTAAGTGCTGACGATCGTATAAATTTTCTCATTGGTTCTATAAGGAATTATGATTCTTTGTTAAGAAAACACATTGACCAGGTTATAAAAAATGGTTCTAGTAATGATAAGATTTATTATGCTTTTGATTTTAGGGTCAAAGATAATCTCGCTTCTCCTGGTGACGATTTTGGTGGGCATGCTCTAGATCATTTACCTCAAGGTAGACCAAGTGTTATTTCTCAAGAACAATATAATCAACTTCAGTTACATGCTTGCATTTTAGCTTATGAAATTTTTAGGCTAGCTGGATTTCAAAAACAGGGACAACCCCTATTAGTTAGAATAGGAACATTAACACATAGGCTCCATTATTCATAAATTTAATTAACTATATCTCAGTGTCGTAAAGTTTATATATTAATTATATTTTTTCACTACTCACAAAGAAAAACTTTGGAGGAATAATAAAATGGCAAAAGAAGATGTATATTTGTTTGTAGTTGATGATGATCAAAGAGTATTTAAAGGAATACAAGAACATGCTGATGGAGCTTCAGATTATTTTAATTTTAAACCTGTATTTGTAAGAGGAGTATCAGATCTTGATAATGTAAAAAGAACCATTCCTGATGGTGCAAAATATTTTGCTGTAGTTGATATGATCATGGAAACTTCAGGGTCTGGTGTTGAAGTATTATCCAAATTAAAATCTGCTTTAACTATAAACAGAACTGGTTTCTGTGGTGCTGTTGTTCACACTTCTTTAAGATCATTAAAATTAGAGATTTTAAGAAAAAATTCAAACTTAGGTAATGATTTAGAAGCAATAATTGTTAAAGAACAAAGAGATGGTTTATACGGTGGAAATGTTATAGATTATCTAAAAGAAAAATTCGAAAAGGAGTATTAATTTTTATTTTATTAATTCTTGAGGTAAATATATCTCTAAATCAACACCACCAAGATCATTATTTTTATATTCACATTTTCCTCCATGATTTCTAACTACATCATGAATTACAATAACTCCTAATCCACCACTATCTTGTCTCTTTGTTGAATGTGCTTCTGTTCTATAAGGATCATTTATTCTTTCTAATGTTTCTTTTGGTGGATTTCCAATACCAGAGTTTCTAATAGTCAAAATTACATATTTTGTATCTCTTCTAGTACAAACTCTTACACAGGGTTGATGTCCTGCATTTGCATGTTCATGTGCATTATCAATTGCGTTATAGAGAGCCATTCCTAATCTATTCCTATTTCCTCTTAATTGTAATTTTTCTATTTCAACTTCTACTGGTGTTGAAGTCAAAGCTCTTTGTGCTTGGATTTGTTCTGTAATTAATCCTTCTAAATCAAATACTTCTTGTCTTCTAGAAATGTCTTCTCCTTCTAATCCTGTTTTAACCTGAGCCATAAATTCTTCACCAAATCTTTCAAACCCTCTACAATTATCAACAATTTCTTGGATTCTCGTTGATTGTTTTAGATAACCCTTAATTAATTCTCTATCTGTGTCACATAAATTATTCAAATCTAATCTTATTCTATTAGAAAATCCCTCATATGCTTTATTAAATTTTAATTGACTTTGCCCAGTTAAATCATTTTCTAAAATTGTTTTATCAACTAATCCTGAATGCAATAATCTTACAGCCATTCTTCTTAGTTCGAATATTTCAGCAACTCTTTCGTTGGCTTTATGTTTATAGTCATGTGCAATCTCTTCCATTCTAGATAAAAGTCTATCTCTCTGCATAATTGCATGATATTCACTACTAGTTCTAGTTCTAATTTGGTCTCTAAGAGTTTCTGCTTCTCTTTTTGCCTTAGCATTTTCAAGTGCTTCTTTTCTCGCAATCTCATGCATAACATCTCTTGAGGTTCCACTTCTCCACCATTCAGAAACATTCACAACTAATTTTGAAAGCCAATTCAAAGGTTTTTCATCCCATTCTAATTCATATATTGAAAATGGTCCTCCGAAATAAGTTCCACCTTTTGCAACTAAAATCCTATTCCCATTTTTATCAGTTCCAAAAATGTCCTCGTAAACTTTATGCATGGGTTGGTTAGCATAATCAATTTCTTCATAATCTCCTTTGTTTAATCTCAAGAATCTTCCTGGATCTCCAACAAATAATCTTCCTTCATGTTCACCATTTGTTATTCTATAAGTTTTATGTTCTTGGTTTACATCTGTGTATGGTGTTTCAGACAAACTTACTTTTGCTGCAACTATTCTTCCGGAATCATCAACAAAATTCCCCTCAACATCTTTTGTTATTCCAATATTAACTCCAGAAAATTCCCTATCAATGATTTCTTCTAATCCCTGGTCAACCATTCTTATGACAACATTCATAGGATCAAATTCCCAAAGAGTTGGAATCCCACTAAGATATCCTGCGGATGTAATCGGTGCTGTTAGATATTTTTCATCAACGAATCCTAAATTATCATGCGCTAGTAATGCTTTCCCTATTTGCCTTCCCTCTTCCTCTTCTACTCTTACACTTAACGGCCTTATTACAGAATCAATATTTAATTTTGGGTTTGATTTCATTCCAGACAAAGCTACAACTGCTGCTGTCGACCCTAACTTTCTTGCTACACTGACTGCGGGATTATCCGTTTCAGTAATGTATCGCCCAACTTCAACAAATTTCCAAGGATCAACTTTTCCCCAGATATGATAAACTAATTCTTGTAGCCCTAAAAATTCATCATGTGATATTGAAACAGTCCTTTTCCATTCTTCCTCCGTTTTTTTAGTCTTTAATAAAAAATCTTCAAACTGCTCCGAATGCTCCGCTCTAACAAACTCAATAACCACTTTAGCAGCTACAGCATCCAATTCCGGGGTTTTTCGATCAAAAGGCATAACTACTACCCGATGACACCAGATTTATAAGCTTTATGTCACTAGAATTCTATAAAAAAGTTTATAACTCTCCATTCTCTAACAGAGAATAATGGTAAAAAAGGGTGTATTACTTAGTTCGATAAGTTTTTTTGAAAGAATATTATTAAATAATTATCCCCTTAGTAAGTTTGTCATTGAAAATTCAAGTCCTAACTTATTAGATTCCATTTCAAAATTTAAATCTTTAATGATTCATAGACTCGCTCAAAGGAATGTTCCTGCATATAAAAAGTTTACAAAAGATAAAAAATATTCAGATATTCAAAAAGTTCCAGTAACAGATAAAGAAAATTACATCAAAATGTTTTCTTATGAGTCCCGTTGTATTGATAACAAATTCCCGAAAACAGGGAATATTGAAGAATCTTCTGGCTCTTCTGGACTTCCAACAAACTGGATCCATTCATTATCTGAGGAAGATTTATTATTCAAAGCTGCCAAGTTCGAATTCTTCTACACCTTTAATTCCCAGAATAAAGATTATGTTGTTTTAAGTGCTTGGTCTTCTGGCCCTTGGGCTACAGGTTTAAAATTTTGTGAGATTGTTGAACATTATTGCCTTGTAAAGAATACCACTGCTGACCCAGAGAATATTCTTCGAACATTAAATCAATTGGGTAAAAAACACAATTATTTGATTGCAGGTTATCCCCCATTTTTAAAAAATCTTTTTGATAAGACTGAAGTTAAATGGAAAGATTACAAAATTGATATTATCACTGGGGGTGAATCAACATCGCTTCAATGGAAGGATTACGTCAGAAAAAAACTTCAGAATCCAAATTCTAGAATCATTTCTTCATATGGTGCCTCAGATATTGATATCGGTGTTGGCTTCGAAACTTCTTTTTCTGAGTTCATTAGAAAATTAGCCTTGAATAATCAAAAATTAAATCATGAATTATTTCATACGTCTGAAAATGCAATCCTTTTCCAATATAATCCTTTAGCACATTATATTGAGAATACAAAGAAAAATGATTTTTCAATAACTGTTTTAGACCCTTCAACAATTGCTCCCAAAATAAAATACAATCTACATGATTTTGGTGGGAGAATCTCATATAACGAAATGGTTTCAATCCTAAAAAAGTATGAACCTAAAATAATCAAAGAATTTTTACAAAAAAATAAAACTTTAAAACTACCTTTCCTATACGTAGCTGGGAGGGTAGACGGGACTATTTCTATTGGTGGTAATAATATTTATCCCGAACAAATCAATATTGCTTTACAAAAGTCTTCTTATGCAGACAAAATTAATCGTTTCATGCTCAGTCGTTCTCAAAATGGCAATCAGGATGTTTCTTTTGAAATACATATTGAGCTCAAAAAAAATATTACTCCTTCAAATCAAATTAAGGCTGAATTAGAGAAAGCAATATTAAATGAATTATTAAATGTAAATCTCGAATACAAAGAATATTATCATAATCATAAAGAGAACCAAAAATCTCTGCAACCCCATGTTAAACTTTATTTATTTGACCAGAATCCAATTTTCAAAAACCAGGATTCAGCAATAAAAAACAAATACATCTTAGATTATCGTCATTAAAAAATTAAACGTTGCTGAATTAAAGTTTTTTGGGTCTTCTAAAGGTAACAAGTGGCCTGCATCAAAGATTTTTAATTTGGAATTTGGCAATAATTTCCCCATAGCTTTGACCTGTTGAAGTGTGATCGTTGTATCCCTCTTTCCACCTATAACCAGGCTAGGGTTTTTATAACCTCTGAGTGCAATTTCTACTTCTTTTTTTCTTTCATCAGAGAATTTTTTTGTTGCATCTAAAGAATCAAATATAACTTTGAATGCAGTATGATACATCTCGTCATAAATTTGAAATATAAAATTCTCTGTAAGGAGTTTACTTTCATCAAATGTTCTTCTTTTTTCAGAGAATACTTTATTTGTTATAATCCCGTAATGTACTAACTTTCTTAATCCCCAACAGACTACTGGATTAGCATTTAATTCTCTATTTTTTTTATAAGGATATTTGTGTGTTGTTTCAACTAAAACCATCCCTTTTGGTTGTAAATCTTTATACAAAGTACAATAAATTATTGCAATGACTCCCCCAAAGCTATGGCCAACTATAGCATAATTTTTAATTTTCTCTTTTTCAAGAGTTCCACGCAAATCTTTTGCGTAACATTCTAAAGTATACTTACTTGCTTCTTCAGGTATATCTGAAAATCCATGCCCACGTAAATCTAAGAATAGGGTACTAAATTTTCTTTTTTTTGCTTCTTCGAGCGTATATTTCCATTCAGTACTATTACCTCCAAGCCCATGTAAAAATACCAATATTGGTTTCTTAGGATCACGTTTACAAATATTATAAGAGATTTTTACTTTATCTGAGCTCAGAAATGTTTTTTTCATCACTTTATTTTATGTCCTTCCTTTTTTTAATGCTTTCTAATCCAAAACTATTTTAATCACTTATTCTTAACCACTGATATGTTCAATCCATCTATGCAAACAAAGATGCCTGGAAAAAAGAATTTGGGTATATTCCTCGCTTTGGCGTTAGCAGTCACTTTCGGTTTTACTTTTCTATCCAAATCGACTATTACTGGGGCTGCAGTAGAATCCGGAGAGATTGTTTCTTATGGAACTATTGTTTTAGCTACTATTGTGGTTTTAATTTTGCTAAGTCTCCTCTGGTGGTGGCTAAAGAAAAAATAATTATTTATTATTCAACCAGCCATAATTCCATTTCTTCAAATATTCTAATGCTTTTTGTTTAGAAGTCCCAGAATTAATATATGCTTCATACTCCCAATCAAATCTATACTTATTCCAAAATAAAGGAAAAACAAAAACATACAAGAATAAATATTTCAAAACTCCAACTTTTTTTTGTTGTTTAAGATGAATCTCTTCATGCTTAATTATTCTTTTTCTTATTAGTCCATTGGAATCATAATAATTTTTTCCTAGGTAAATATGTGGAGATATAGTTGTAGTAACATCCGTATTTGCAAAGATAGTTAAATTCCAAACCCAGCTTTTGTCCTTAAGCATATTATCTTCTAAGATAAAAAAATTAATAAACTTTTAGAATCCAAAACTATCTGTAAATTCTTTAATTTGCTTATAATCTGATAAGAACTTCAATCCTTTATCTGTAATCCCATATTTCTTTTCTTTGGTTTTCATGTCTTCATTTTCTAAGACCATTTCTTTTTCCATTAGCTCAGAAACATATTTCTTCATAGAATCATGAGATAGATTGGACTTATACAACAAATGTGTAGGTTTAATATTCCCACCTTTATCTCTAATCGCTTCCAATATATCCTTAATAATATCAAGCCTTTCTCTTCTCTCGCCCATGGTTCAAAACCCTCAATAACATATAGAATAATACTAAAAATCCTACTAACTGCATAACTACTGCAACTACATATGATAATTCATAATAAATTTCTCCTAAATAAAATAATTGTGCACAAGCTAACAAAAAGAATGATACAAACACTAACTTTGAATTAAAGCTCTTTTTCTCTAAATAATTCTCATAGAAATTGTATGCTAACAAGAATAGTACTGCAAACAATGCTATATGAAATTTCAAGTAATATTGATATGAAACAACAGTCAAAGTAAACATCAAAGTCAAAATCAAGGTTCTAATCTTTGGTTCTTCAATCTTCAACGTTGTTATGAATAACAATGCATATGCCATCATTGTAAATAATACATAGATTAAGAATGCATAATCAAATCCGGATAATAATTCTAAAGCTAAAGCAATCTTATGTGTTGTTAATAATACCGTAGCAGCAAAGTACACAAAGAATGCAATGCTCATTAAACCAAATGCTACTGCAAAATATTTGTACCTTCGTTCTTCAGTTAATTTGTATGCTTTGTAACTTAACCCACCAATAAGTAAAGTAATCAACACATAAACTAAATTGAATAAAGAATCTAAACTCATAAACCAATAAGGTCCATTTAACAATACCATTATTCAAGACCTAAAATCAAATATTTATAAGGGTTGTGTAAGATTTTTCTATTTTTCATTCAAAATCTAGATGACAATTAATTTATCTTCACTTTCCAAAGATGTCATTTAAAAGCTTTATGTACGGAGTTTTCTTTTTGTTTATAAACCCCACGCGTATCATATAGTCAAGGACTTAAATAATTGAGCAAATTATGACTAAAAAAATGTTTTCTCCAAAAATTTTCTAAATGTTCATATAATTCCTTCTTGGAATTGTG
>JAGVZZ010000015.1 GCA_018302205.1 Candidatus Woesearchaeota archaeon | reverse complement strand
TATTTTGTTGACCATAGTCAACTATTCTGCTATTTTCTTATTTATATACTTTTTGTATGATTAAATTCGCTCTATTCTTAGAATGTTCTTTAGAACTTTAGATTTAGTTATATTCTCTAAAGCTTCATAGATGTTTGCGTTGTGCTTTTTTGCTTCTAAAGCTAATGTTATGCTCGATTCTATTAGAATATTATTTGTTTCTTTTGAGAATGTTTCAAAGGCTTTTTCTATTGGGATACCTATCTTATATTGGTGTGTGAACTTTTTAATATTTAGGTCTAAGATTTTGAAATCTTTGTTTAATGTTAATGGGTTCTTGGTTTTATTTAGTTCTTTTACGAATTCTAGGAATTCTGTTTCTTGTTCTCTGTTTATGCCCCAAATTTTGTAAACTCCTTGGAATATTGTGCCCCAAATAATTATGAATGAAATTAATATGAGTAAAGGAAATAATGCTGTTTCTGAGGTTGTGAAAATAAAAGTTAGAATAATCATTAATGAACCCAGAATGATTAATGCAATTCGTTTAGGATTGAATTCGATTTGTTTTATTGCGTTAAATATTTCTTGGAATAAATTTTTTAATACTTTGAATGGGCTTTTATTTAGAGATTCATATTCGATAATACATTCGTGGGCTTTTTTATTTAAGTATGATGTTGGATCTTTGTTATTTTTGTAAATTTCTGAGAGCTCTTTAAAAAAGATTTTGACTTTCTCTGAGGGAATGTCTTCTGTTCCTTTTATGATGGCTTCTGAGATGTGTTCGTTAAAAACTTTTGTGCAAAGGATTATCTTTTTTATTTCTGGAACTAATGTTTTTTGATGGGAATTAAGTAATATTTCAAAGAGTGTTAATTCTGTTATTTCTGATTTGGAGAGGGCTGAAAGATAATTTACGATGAATGGATATTCTTCGTCTAGTTCTTTTTTTCTTTTGTTAAATCGCCTTAGAGGATATATAATAAATGTAAATACTGTAATTAAACTTAATACTGGGCCGAGTAATAATCCATAGATGTATGAAGTTTGATAAAAAAATATTGTTCCAATTGCTGCACCGATAAATAGGGCTAAAAATGTTGAGAAAAGCGTTGTACTAATATATGTATTAGTTAACATTCTTAATCCTGAACCTCTTATTAATAATGTCACTTTTGTGTTTAATTTTGGAAAAGTTTCTATTATGAATTCTGTTAGTCTTCCAAAAAATATATTTGATATTCGACCATAATTTGAAATTTTATACTCTTTATGGTGTTCTGGGATGTTTTTGTGTTCTATTATTTTTAATTCTTTGATAAGTTTAGTTTTTTCGATTATATGTACCGTACCCTCATTTTGGTTTATGTGTGATTCAATTTCGTTGATTTCTTTTTGAATGAAATTTAGGATTTGTATTTTTTTGGTTCTAAGTTGTTCTTTCTCATAAGCTTCAATTAATTTTTGAATATTTGTTAGTGCTTCTCTGAGATTAGACATATTCTCTTCTCTCCTTTGAAATTTCTTCTTTTAGAGTTTGGATTAAATCTTTGATCTTAGAAGTATCCTTTTTATATGAAAGTTCGATAATTTGGTTTACAAGTAGTTTTGATTTTTCGAGGCTCATATGATTCTGGCTTTTTTCAATACCTTTATTGGGTTTTCATAATAAGCATATATTATTTTTAGGAAATTCTCTTCTGTAATATCTGCTTTTGAGAGGTAGAATAGTAGTTTGGTTCTTAATTTAAACTCTTCAATAAGGATTGTTTTGTTACCTTTTGATTTGATGAATGTACTGTCTTCTAGGCTAAATAGGAATTTGTCATCTGTATATTTGAAAAGTTCGTGTCCTGTTTCTATTATTGTTACTATTTTATCTTCTTTAATTTCACAGGTTATTGCTTCTGATATTGGTTCTTTTATCGAGGCTATTAATGTTGATTTTAGATATTGGCCATTGTAGTTTTGAATGATTCCAAAATCTTCATCTCCTTCAGGTTGGTTGCTAATATTTGTTGTTGTATATCTATTTGGGGTATATGTATTGATATTTGTAAATATTTTTGCATGCGGTGGAAGTAAATAACTCATTGTTTGTAAATAGGTTTGATTATTTAGAAAGAAAATGTTATTATGGTCTTCTATTAATAACCATAGGAATGCTAGAATTTCTGGAGAACATTTTCGGTTCTTTATTAGATCTGTTGGAAGGATTCTTTTGGGGTCTATTTTTTTAATATCAAATACTGAACCTATGATTCCATTTGTGATATTCGCTGTATATTCGAGATTTTTTTCTTTGAAATTTATCCTTGAATTTTCTATTATATCCTTATTTGTTTTTAGAGATATTTTTCTAAGTATAAAGAATAATTCCTCATTTGATAAAGTGATTTTGGTTTTTAGTATCTTGAATATTTTATGTTCGATATTTAGGGTTTTATTATACTGTATCCTTGTGACTAGCGGATCTTCAATAATTGGTTGGATTTTTTTAAAACCCACAATATTCCTATAAGTATAATAGAGAATCTTTTGTAATGATGTTTCTGTAAGTGTCAGGTTAAGTTCTGAGATAATTATTCTAATGGCTTTTTCTAAATATTCTTCTATACTTGTATCTTCTTTTATATCAATTATTTCAATTAATGAATCTTCAATTAAATGGTAAATATTTCTCTCTTCTGAAGATAATTCTGGTTCTTCTACCATATACCCTTCAGATGTAATGTTGATCTTGAGGATTTTATTTAGAATTGTATATTCTACTGGGATAGTTTTTAGTTCTGGTATTTTAGTTGTTTTAATTAATTTTATTGGAGTTAGTTCTCTTTTGGTTAGTAATGTTATTGATTTAAGGAATCCCATTAGTTTAAAAGTATAGAATTATTGTTTATATATATTTAGTTCGCAAAAGTATTTAAATTATGTAAAAAAATTACTTTCATATGGAAGTGGATCTTGAAGAACGTAAAAAGAAGGTTATTCATTATTTTAAGGAAAAGTCTAATTATTTGATTTTAGTATTATTTGCTTTTGTTGCTTGGTTAGGTTATTTTTTGAGAACGCGTAGTTTGAATGTTTTGATTGATGTAACAACCGGTAAATATATGCCTTCTGATCCTGATGCAATAGGGATTTTAAGGTATGTCAAATATCTATTAGAGAATGGTTCTTTGATGAGTGTTGATTATATGAGATATTTCCCTTATGGTTTTAGTGGTGTTGATGAGTTTAATTTGATGTCACATTTGATTGTTTATTTTTATAAAATCTTACATTTCTTTAATGCTGCTGTTACTATTGAATTAGCTGATGTGATTTATCCTGCATTTGCTTTTGTAATTGCCTTGATATTCTTCTATTTGTTATTGAAGAAAGTATTTGATTGGAAAGTTGCTACTTTGGCTTCTTTGTTCTTGGCAATATTGCCTTCATATTTGTTTAGGACTATGGTCGGTGTATCGGATAAAGAAGCATTGGCTATGATTTTCTTGTATTTGACTATGTGGTCTTTTATTAGTTTTATACTTGAAAAGAAAAATTGGTTGGCTTATACTTATGGTGTTATCTCTGGGTTGTCATTAGGTTTTATGTGGTCAATTTGGGGTGGAGCTAATTTTTTATTCCTTACTGTAGGTGCGTTTATTTTAGTTTTGATATTTTTAGAGAGATTAAGTCATAGAAATTTATGGATTTATGGGTTATTTTTGGTGATATTTTATTTGACTGGGGAGATTTTATTTTCTTCGAGAACAAATCTTATGGCTATGTTGATGAGCTTTACATCAGGGATTATGTTTTTTGCGTTTTTTGTTGGTGTAGTTAAGTATGTTATTTTTGATAAGGATTATTTGAAAATTAAGAATAAGTTCGGAAAATTGCATCATGGATTTTTGAGTTTTGGTATTGTTGTTGGTCTCGCTTTATTGTTCTTTTTAATTGGTTATGGGCCAAGTTTTATCTTTGAGAGAATGGCTGATGTGTATATTGATATGGTCGAGCCTTTTGGGAGAAACAGATGGGCTTTAACTGTTGCTGAATCACAACAACCTTATTTTACTGATTGGATTAGTAATTTTAGTTGGAAATTTTTAGCAATTGTATTTGGTGGATCTTTAGTTTTAGGTTATGAATTGTTTAAGGGGTTACAGAAGAGAACTTATTATTTGACTGTGGCTTATGGTTTATTTTTATTAGCTTTTAGTTTGAATAGATATTCTTCAGGTTCAAGTTTGTTAAATGGAGAAACTACTTTTGCGATTATTTTGTATATTGGTTCTTTGATATTATTTGGGTTGTATCTATTGTATGTACTTGGAAGTTTGTGGTTAAAAAATAATGAAGAATTTGTTAATTGGACTAATAGAATTAATTTTGGTTATTTGTTTATTAGTTTATTCTTTGTATTCACATTAGTCGGAGCTAGAAGTGCTGTGAGATTATTATTCTCGTTTACGCCTGCTGTTGCGATATTAGCTGCCGTGTTTGTATTTTTTATTGCTGATTATGCTAATAATTTCAAGGATAAAGTTTGGAAGTATGGGGTTTGGATTGCTTTAGTGGTTATTACTTTAGTATTTGTCTTCAATTTCTATAATACTACTTATAATCAATCTGTTTCAATGGGTTCTGGTTATACTCAACAATGGCAATATGGGATGGATTGGGTAAGAGAGAATACTCCAACTGATGCTGTGTTTGCGCATTGGTGGGATTATGGTTATTATTTACAGACTGGTGGAGAGAGAGCTACTTTGAGTGATGGTGGAAATGCGAATCCAACAATTAATCATTTGTTAGGTAGGCATTTATTGATGGCTGATAATGATACTGAGGCTTTAGAGTTCTTAGCTTCCAGAAATGCAACACACGTTTTAGCGATTAGTGATGAGATCGGAAAGTATGGAGCTTTTGCTTCAATTGGTTCTGATGCAAATTATGATCGGTATTCATATGTTACTGCCTTTAGTTTGAATAATGAACAAACACAAGAAACTAGAGATGGGATTAATTTTGTTTATACCGGTGGTATGTATCTAGAGGATGATTTGGTGTATGATGATGTATTGTATCCTGCTTATAGTGCTGGTGTTGTTGGTTTTATGGTCCCTGCTATTTATGATGATAATGGGACTATTAGTAACTTTGAACAGCCATACATTGTAATTGCAACTCAGTCTAATTATGTACAAGTCCCTTTGAAGTGTTTGTTTGTGAATGGACAAGAGATTATATTCGATGAAGGAGAGTTTGATGCTTGCTTCCAGTTGATTCCTGTTGTGAATGGGGATAGTTATAGTGTGGTTGGTGCTGGGTTGTATTTATCTCCAAGAGTTTATGGTAATTGGTTTGCTGAGCATTATTTATTCGGAAAAACTAATGAGAACTTTAATTTGGTTTATTCAGATGAAGCTTCTGTGCCATTGATGATGTATAATGGAAGGATTGTTGGGCCATTGAAGATCTGGGAAGTTTCATACCCGGATGATTTGGTGATTCCTGAAGAATATTATGCAACTTCATTGCCTGATGATGTACAACAGGTTGTTGAATTATTTTAAATAATCCCTTTAGGGTAGTTACAAAACAAAAAGTTTATAAATAATTTATTTTTGTAAATATTATGGATAAAACAACTAATGGTTTAGTGTATGAACATTTTGGTCAAAATAAGGATATTCCAGTAGTATTTTTTGCTGGAATGAATGTTTTACCTGGTTCTGATTATTTAGGTGATTTTCCTTCAAAACTTGCTGAACATGCTGAATTGTTTGTTGTTTATCAAGAAGCTGTGTCTGGAGGTTTATTGAAGAGAGGTTTATATTCTTTAGAAACTGAAAATAATCAATTAAAAGCAGCTTTGGAATTAGTTAATGGGAGAAAGTTTTTACCTGTTACTCATAGTTTTTCTACTGTTTTAGGGTTTAAATTGTTAGATCAGGATTATAGAAATATGCAAAATGCTCAAAAAGTCTTACCTGGAGTTATCATTTCGCCTTTTACTTCTGTAGAGGATCTTTTAGTTGATCCTGATACTAAAAAGCCTCGTAAAGTTTTAGGTATAGAGGCATTACCTTTGTTTAAAGTGTTAAGATATTGTCCGATGATAGTTCCTTTTTTTCCTTTAGCTGATATAAATGCGCATTCTGATTTTGGAGTTAATGAAAAAGGAATAATTGTTGATAGGTGGGTTAATCCTTTGACTGCTGATCATGCTTTTAAAGTTCCAGAATGTTTGGTTAAATTGTATCCTCAACAGAAATCAATTGGAGTTGTAACTTTACAGGATAGAATTTTTAGTGCTGAAGAACAAAGAAAAAGATTAAAACAATTTAGAGTTGAGATTGTTGAAATTGATTGTGGGCATAGATGGATGGGAGATTATTTTGGTGCTCAAAAAGTTATGGATTTAATTATTTCACAATTAGATAGATGGAATCATTTGACTTGGAGTAAATAATTTTTTAAAGCTTTAATTCTTTTATATTTGTATGAAAGAGTTGTTTGATTCATTGAAGCATGTTACTTCTGGAGAGAATTATGTTTTTTTGGATACTTGTTTTTTGTTTGATTTGTTAGATCGTGGAAAAAGTTTGACTCCTGGTTATAATTATGCTGTGAGTTCGTTTAATGTAGAAGAGCTTTTGGCTGTTTCACATAGGTTGCATAAAGATAAAGTGCAATTGCGTAAGCTTTTGAAAGAACATTCTTTTGTTGTGTATGATATTGATGTGCATATTGGAGATTTTGAATCTGAGAAGAAATATGTTAAAGGTGTTGATAAAGAATTATTGAAATTAATTCCTGATGCTAGTGATGCTGTGTTATTGGCCTTGGCTGTGAAAACTAAATCGATAGTTTTGACAAAGGATAAACATCATTTGTTTACAGTTGGATTGAAAAATTTTGTTGAGAAAACTGATGTTAAAGTCTTTAAAGAAATTAAGGATCTCTATTAGCTTCGTAGATATCAAAGCATTGGTCGAATACTGATGAAAATATGTTTCCTTCATTTTTGTGGAGTCTAAATGGTAAAAAACCTTTTTATTTTTGTTAATTTTTCTTTTTCTTAACTAAAATATTTCTCTACTGATATTAGTCCGGTGGTATAATGTCATTGATTCTATATTTTCACTATTATAACGGACCACACATTCAACTGGAACTTCTCCTGTTGAGAGGGGCATAGTTAATGCATAAGAATTACATCCGAGTAAAAATGCTAGTGGTATCAGCCTCGTATAATTTAATTAGTGATTGAAATTCAAATATTTTTCTGAATTAATAAAAAATAAAAATTATTTGATTAAATTATCAGGGTTTCTAGTTATATTGTTTGTAATCATTTCACCCAATAGTCCGATTGATATGAATTGTATTCCAATAATTGTTAGTAGAACACCTAATGTTAATAGAGGTCTGCCACCAATACCATAGCCCATCATCCAAGTAATGAATAAATAAGCATTAATTAGCATTCCAAATCCTCCAAATATTAATCCCATTGCTCCAAATGCATGTAAAGGACGATTTCTGTATGTAATTAAATATTTGATTGTAATCAAGTCAAAAAAGCCTCTTAGAATTCTTTTGGAACCATACTTTGTAACGCCAAATTGTCTAGGGTAGTTTGAAACTACAACTTCGGTGTATTTGTAACCCATGTTTGCAACTTGAACTGGAATGTATCTGTGCATGTCTCCATACAAGAATAAGTCTTTTGCTACTTCGCTTTTGAATGCTTTGAATGGACAGTTATAATCGTTAAAGTTTGTTCCAGAAACTGTTTTTGTCATTTGATTGAATGTTAATGAAGATACTCTTTTGATGGGGGATGTGTGTTCAACGTGTTTATTCTTTTTCCAACCGTTAACAAAATCATAACCTTCTTCAATTTTGGAAACTAATAATGGAATTTCTTTTGGATCATCTTGTAAATCACTATCCATTGTTACAATGATGTCCTTTGTTGCTTTTTGGAAGCCAACATATAATGCTGTTGCTTTACCTGAATTTTTTTTGAGTGTGTAGACTTTGATGTATTTTTCTTTTTTTAGTTGTTCTAGGATTTTTGTGGTTTTGTCTTTACTACCATCATCAACAAAAACTATTTCGTAATCTTTGGTTAATTTTGACACTACTGGAAGTGTTGCGTTTAATAAAGGAAGAATATTGTCTTCTTCGTTGTATACAGGAAATACTATTGAGATTGATTTTGGCATAGAAATTTTTTTAAAAATCGGGGTTTATAATACTTCTGAATTTATTTTTTGTTACTTATTGAGGATAGTTTTTTCATTATTCTGTAAATGCATAATGCTTATAATTAACTATTTTTGGTTTTTTGAGTATGAAATATGTTTTGATGCTTTCGATTTTGATAGCGTTTGTTACTGTATATGTTTTGATGCCTTGGTTCATTAGATATTTTACTCGGATTGGGCTTGTTGTTAAAGACCAGCATAAAGAGAAAAAACCGTTAATTCCGTTAGCAGGTGGGATTGTGGTTTTTATGGGAATATTTTTTGCTATTATGTTTGCAATCTTTGTTCAAACTTTTTATTATCATACTACAAATTATTTGATTGATCTATTAGCATTTATTACTTCGTTGTTTGCGATTACATTTATTGGGTTTATTGATGATTTATTGGTTAGAAGGGATCATGAAGCAAGTATTGGGTTAAAACAATGGCAGAAACCGTTGTTGACGGTTATTGCTGCAATACCATTGATGGTTATTAATGCGGGAATGACAGTTGTGGTATTACCTTATTTTGGGGCTGTGGATTTTGGATTATTGTATCCGTTGATTTTGATTCCGATTGGTGTGGTAGGTGCATCAAATATGGTTAATCTATTAGAAGGGTTTAATGGGTTAGGTTCTGGGTTGGCTTTGATTTATTTGAGTAATTTAAGTGTTTATGCTTATGTCAATGGATCTGAGGTTGCTGCGTTGATTGGAGTAGTTTCGTTTGCTGCGGTTTTGGCTTTTTGGTATTATAATTTTGTTCCTGCGAAAATTTTCCCTGGGGATTCGTTGACTTATTTATTAGGTTGTGTTATTGTTTCTATGGCGATACTTGGAAATATGGAGACGGCTGCGTTGATTGTTTCTGTTCCGTTTTTGATTGAAGGGTTTTTGAAATTAAGAGGAAATTTTAAGAAACAAAGTTATGGAGTTTATTTGAATGGGAAAGTAAAGTCTATGTATAATAAAATTTATTCAATTCCACATATTATGACTTTGTCTGGGAAGTATACTGAAAAGCAAGTTGTATTATTTGTTTATGGATTGGAAGTTGTATGTTGTTTGTTGATTTGGGTTTTGTAGTAGAGAAATGTTTTTAATTGGATTTACTTGATATTGTTTATGGTTGATTTTAGTTTAACAGTCAAAGTGAAAAAGCTTCATCCTGAGGCTCAGTTACCAACATATACAAGACATGGTGATGCAGCAATGGATGTAAGAAGTGTTGAAGCTGTGTTAATTAAT
>JAGVZZ010000014.1 GCA_018302205.1 Candidatus Woesearchaeota archaeon | reverse complement strand
ATCTTTAAATAGTTAACCAAATATTCAGAGAAAGGTTTATAAACCTTTGAAAATCCAATAAAATAATGCCCCTGTAGTGTAGCTCGGTCAATTTAACTGTAAAGTTAAGACCATTCATTTTGCCCTTTCGAGGCAAAGACTCGGGTTCAAATCCCGACGGGGGCACCATTTTTAATATCCAATTCTCCACCCTAAAACATTACAATTTTTTATTAGTCTTCATATATTTAAAACTTATTCATTCTAAAATAGACAACTTTGACAGATTTTCAAACGACTTTCTAAAATTCAAGAAGCAATATTAATCCTTGTCTTTAATGTCTAAACCTAATGAAATGTAGCAATTGCTTTAATAAATATTAAATAACATTAGGCCATAAAGCCTGTGGGAAGATTGTTTCAGTTCAGCTATGGTAAGATTTGATTTGCTTCCTTTTAGATGCTTTAAGAACAGGAAACGACAATAAATTAAATAATAAACTAAAGAGAAATATAAACAAATATACACACAAACATAAATATACACAATGTCAGGACTTTGAGGGTTTTTTAGAAAGTAAAATAAACTAAATCCTTTCTTTGCATATAGCATTATAACTGCAAATATTACACTTATTCTTAAAGTCATGATTCCGATTTAATTCCCTTTCAATCATTTCCCACTATACCCACTTAACCCATTAAAAAGGTTTAGGAGGAAATTCAGGAAATATTTCAGATAAAAAGAATATTAATTTTTCTTGAATAGTTTAACTTTCCCTTGAAAATTGAAACTTCTATGACAAATAGAACATTCATATCCATTAATAAACTTATAATCCATTTTTTTTATCAGACCAAAAAAAGATTTTTTTACATAGGCTGTTTCATGACTCCATTCCCAATGCTTAGTTTTCTTTTTACATTTAGTGCAGACCAAATAACAATAATAACCCGTTTTTTCGTGAATCATCTTGTTTTATATTGCCTTTAAAGAATATAAATTCTTTGTAGTAAAGATTATGAACCTTTCAAAAGAAAGGGTTTTAAAGTATTAATCTCACTTATTTTGTATGAAGTTTTTATTGTGGATAAAAAAGTTATTTACACCAACATGGAAACGTATAGAAGACATCCCATATTGGATTCAAAATGCACATTATAAGAACCCTAACAAAGTTTATTATAAGGGTAAAACATTTATCTATAAACTAATAGATAAACCCGGAAAACAACAAGGGGAACATATTTATACACTTTATAGGAAAGAAAGAAAATTCTAATTAAAATAAAAAAATTAACTATACCAATAACACTGACATTCGCAGGTTATAGTTTTTGAAAGCCCAAAAAATTTAGAATCTACCTTTGAACTTATTGCAATTCCATCTTCATACCCGTCACTATGACAATAACCCCCGCAGACATTTTGGCATTGTTCATAACTATCACATTCTTCACATACTTTTGATATTGAAGTATAATGAATTGTTTTTTCAGGAACTTTTATTGTGCCTCCAGTTGTAGAACACCCTCCTAAAATAAGTATTCCTAATATAATAGTCCCAATTAATATTTTTTTTATCATTTTTCCTCCTTAAAGCATTTGATAACAATTACCATAGTCGTCAAGTAAACACTCTGGATGACCCGATAAAGCATTAATTTTAACCCCACCAGTATCAAGATAAGCAAAACCATTTCCTTCTATATCAATCAAATAAAGTGAAGCATATATATACCAATAACCATTTGAATAATATGAATTAATAGGGGTTAAAGTTATTTCTATTTCTGAAGGATTAGCATCCATTTGTTCATAAAGCCAAGTTGATAATACTGATTCTGCCATTTCTTCAGCCACTTCTTGAGAGATTAGGTTAGAACTACTTTCAGATGCAGTTATAGATTCTTCTTCTATCATATCTTCTGTAGAACTAGGACAATTTAATTTTTGTCCAACAACCTTATCACATTCTGTAATATAGGAGTTCTTTTCTTTTATTTGTGTAATAAAATATCCATTAAAAATAAGACTAACTAAAAGCAAAATTGAGATGATTGTAATGGTTATATGTTTCATTGTAAACTCATATCATTTACCTGTGAGTGAAAGTGTATATATAATTCTATCGCTTACCTATCGTTTACTGGTGAGTAGCAAAATGAGAGCAAAATATATCAATATTTCAGTTCATGAAGATTTAGCAAAAGAGATTGATAAATATATGAAAAGTTCTAAATTAGGATTTCGTTCTCGTGCAGAAGTTGTTTCTCATGCTGTTAGGCTGTTATTTGAAAGAAAAGGATAGGATTTTAAATTTTAAAGTTCTATAAAGATTATATGACAATAATTCGTAAGAAGGGCAGTGTTATTGTTGAAACTTCAAAAGGCATTCTTATTGTTGCTGAAAAAGATAAAAAATTTATGTTGCCGGGTGGTGGTGCAAATAAAGGTGAAAGTAGAAAACAAGCTGCAATAAGGGAACTTTACGAAGAAACGGGATTAAAAGCCGAATCGATTCAATTTTGGTTTAAATATATTGGTAGTAAATGGAAAACTTTTAGTGGTCACGATATAAGAAATGATGTAAAAGTATTCATTGTAAAAACTTCTGGAACAGCAAGGCCAAGACATGAAATTAGATATATTGAATATTGGACTCCTAAAAGTAAAGTCTATATAAAAACGGGTGCAAAAATGGTCATTGAAAAATATTTGAAAGAAAAGGGTTTTAAAGTTTAAATCATTACTTTTTAAGGTGAGTTTGTTCAATTTTGGCAAGAATAGGGAAGACGAAAAAAATGAAAGAATGCTCGGTTTGTAAAAAGAAAATAGGATTATTTGATAAAAAAATATCTCTCAAAGAAAATGAATTCTGCCATACTAAATGTTATTCAAAAACTAAAGAGGGACAATTATATTCTTGCCTAATAAAAGCAAAAGCTTACACCATCGATAAAGAGATTGATAAAGCTATGAAAGAAGTAGAAAAAGGACTGGCCATTAAAGAGAATGTATTAGATTTGTTATGTTTAAAATCAAGTCTTTTAGGAATGAAAGGGAATGTCAAAGAATCTTTAGAATGGGGAATAAAAGCATTAGCACGATTTGAACAATTATATGGAAAAGGTTTCATCAAAAAGCAATTAGAAAAAACTCGAAACAAAGAAATAAGCCAAGAGTGGCTTATGGAAAATGATTTTCTTGTTGACCAATATGGAGATTTATTAAGAGCATTAATATTGGATTATATGACTCTTAAACAATATGAAAATGCAATACCTTTTATTAAAGAAGAAATCTTTATTTATCCTACTTTCATAAGAGGCTTTGATGACATAGCAAAATGTTATTTTCAATTAAAAAATTATTTCGAAGCTGAAAAATATTACAAAAAATCTTTAGAATTGGAGGGGTGCCCTAAAGATTTTATTGAGAAAAGAGCAAAAGAATTCTTTTCAAAAATAAAGAAAAAGTAAAACATATTTTTTTATATTATTAGAATATTATATCATTATGAATTGCCCCATTGATTTTTCGCTTAAGAACTCAAGGAATCTCTGCAAACCTGAAAAAAGGGAATTTGCTCGTAATATGAGACAGAATCAAACAGAATCTGAAAGAATACTTTGGGAAGAAATTAGATGCAAGAAATTAGGGTTTAAATTTAGAAGGCAATGTATAATTACAGGATGGATAGTAGATTTCTATTGTTCAGAACTTAGATTAGTTATTGAAGTTGATGGAGATTATCACAAAGATAGAACTGAAGAAGAAATAAAACAGCTTTTATTTAGTATAGATAAAAATTAATTATTTTTTTACTATTTAGTTCTAGGTTTATATTCAATAGGAGGATCAACATGAGAAAAACAAATTGGAATTCTTTTTTTAATTGCATATTCTCCTAAGATAATCGAAACCTGTGCCATATCTAGCCTATAATTATGTGTTCTCCTTGATAACGCATCTTCATTCCAAGGATGAAGGCAGATCTCAGTATTATATTCTGCTAATTGCCTTTGAGTGTTTCTCTCTCCAGAATTGTCATATAAACCAACATTAGGATATACTTCCATTATTACAGGTCCGTGGATGAATCCTATCAATTGGCTTTTATCAGAAACAGAATATGAATGGAATCTAAATTGCTGAGGGGTTAATCCTAATAAATCAGATATCAAAGTATCATAATTTGTTCTTAACAAAACACATTGATTGTCATGTATTCTAAATTCCTTAAATAATCGTTCTAAATCTTTACAAGTTTCTAATTCTGCTAAGTATTCTTTAAGTCGCATAATAGATGGCGAATATGGAGTATTTATATACCTTGCTCTATCTCTGAAATTTGGAAGTTTATAAGAAGAATTATTTCTTCTCTTTTTTTGTTAAAGCCCCCAAAAAAACCAGTAGCACTAGCCACAAAGATTTTCATGTAAAAAAACTAAATATTTCTGTTTAAAAATATTTCTAAAAACAAAACATTTATATCTCTAAAATACACAATAAATAAAATGAAAAAAAACAAAAATAAGAATAAATTATTTCTAATTATAATACTAATCGCAGTTTTTATTTTAACATTACTATTAATTAAATTATCTTTTACTGGAAATACAGCATTAAATACTGAGGGTTATGAAGGTCCTACCCAAGAAGATATGGATTGTATGTATCCTTGTATGACTTCTTATTGTCCAAACTTAGAAACAAAATGTACTAATCAGTATAGTAGTTCATGTTTAACACAATGTGGTATGGAAGCAAAACCTGAAGAAACAGAAGAGGAAGCATGCACATCAGAATGTATGATGCAAGGCTGTGATCAATGGGACTATAATTGTCAACAAGCAAATCTTCCAGAATGTGAAAAATCTTGTGGATTAATAAAAGCACCAGAAGCTCAAAATGAAGAACAAGCATGTATTCAAGAATGTGTAAATACTATCGATCCAACATTGATTTGTGGAGCAAGTGCAGAAGGTGAAACAGGCGGAGAAGTTTGCCAACAATGTACAGCTCAATGTGAATATCTTTATGCAGGACCATGTTTAGGTGAAGAAAAACTAGAAGACATGAAAGCTGCATGTATAACTTGTGAACATTGTTACGGTGAACCAATAATGGGCGATTCAGGAGAAGGCTGGGAATGTATTGTTAATGTTGAATGTAAAGATGCAACTAACGAATTTGGTGATGAACCTGGCGTAGGTGAAGCAATCACAGAAGCAGTAAGCAACACTTTCGAAGGAATAGTAAATTTCTTTTCAGGAATCCTTGGCAATACTGAAGAATCAACAGCCTAAGAAAATATTTAATTTTTTTAAAATATATTTTATATTATCCAAATAATTAAAAAGAAAGTTTCAAAAATACAAAGTATGGATGTACTTATAGATAAATATTTTTTTGAAAACCATCAACCAAGCCCATTAGAAACTTTATATGAAAGATTAAGAGGACACGATGGATTTCTATCCTATGAAATAAAAGGAACAGAAGGCATAGAAGGAATAGTTGCTAGAGAAAGAATCCAAAAGACAACTTTAAGTTTAATAAGAATAATTAGGGATCATGAAGGAAATGAAATAACCAGAGAAAATAATTATAATAGTGCACAAGAGTTTCTGGATTCATTAGAAGAAAGATTAATTATTCAAGGAGAAAAATTAAATCTAGAAATAGTAATTAATCCAAAACACAAATATGATATAAATAATATAATTGAAAACGGTAATAAAGAACCTTGGAAAAATGGTACAGATTTAATATTAAACCAAGTAATAGAAAAATTATATCCAATAATACATACTGAACAACAAAGAAATTTAAAAGCAAAGAAAAAATAGAAGATTAATATGGACACAATTAAAGTAAACGGAAACGAAATAAGAACCACATATAGTCTAGGATTGAGAGTTTTAAATCGCTATTTATCAGGAGATCCAGTACTACATACAAGAGGATTATCAGTAGATTCAATAGCACATAATAATAATCTAAAAATAGAATATACAGCTGCACTTCCAAGACCCACAGCATATAGTGAACCAAATAAAGAAACAATCAAGTTAACACCTAATAATGGGAATTACACTCTAACACTAACAATTATAAGAGAAAAATGTACTATCCGAAAAGATGTAAAAGGTGGAGAAAGAAATACTCAAAGAGTTGAAACAGAATTAGATCATATTATTAGAACTTTAGAAAGTTTAATAGAAGAACCCCTATACGAAGATGATTAACAAACCTTATTAATACTTTATTTATTTTCAAACTAATGCAACGTTTAATAATAAACGCAGACGATTTTGGTTATTCTAAAGAGGTTAACTTAGGAATTTTAGAAGCACACAGATTTGGCACTGTAACTAGTACAACAATTATGACTAATGAAGATGCCTTTGAACATGCAATAGAAATCTATCCAAAATCTTTAGGCATCGGTGTCCACTTAAATTTAACCTGGGACAAATCCTTAATCACAAACAAACCATTCTTCAAATATAATAAACACTTAGCAGTGTTAGGATTAATAAATAAAACAAAAGCTGAAAAAGAATTCAGATCACAAATTGAAAAACTTTTAGAACGAGGCATCCGACCAGATCACTTGGACACACATCACCACATACATGCATTTCTTCCATTAAAACATATAGTTCTAGATTTAGCAAAAGAATATCATATTTACAAAGTTCGTTGGCCAAAAGAAAAACTAACTTCTTTAAATTGGAAACAAGCTTTGATAAATTATAAATTAGGAAAATGTCCATTAACAACCACAGACCATTTTTTTGGAATAAAAAATACAAACTCACCATCTATAGAAAATTTCACATCATATCTTAATTTCACAGGGTCAGCAGAAATCTGTTGCCATCCCGGAAAAATTTCATCTACACCACAAGATAAACTAAAAGACTATAGACATTTGGAATTAGACATTTTAACAAACAAAAAATTTCTTAATGAAATAAAACAACGAAAAATTCAATTAATCAATTTTCAGGAACTCTAAAATGAAAGTAGTAATGCCTTGTGATAATCTAAGTACAAATGGCTATACCAGGGCTTATCCTTTTGCAAAATTAATGTCTGAAGATTATGATGTTACTGTAATCGGTCCAGTAGAAGAACAAGGAATTTTTAAACCATTAAGAAATGATACAAGCATTAAATACAAACTTTATCCCTACAAAAAAGTATTCCCATTCTATTTTCAAAATGCAAGAAATATTTACAAAGATTTAAACGCAGACATAATCCATTCATTCAAGGTGACATTCCCAAGTTTTCTTCCCGCATTAATCAAAAAAATAAAAAATAAAAATCAAAAGTTAATCCTAGATATCGACGATTGGGAAAGTCAATATATGATTGATAATTTTCTTTCAGCAAACCCGATTAATTTAGCCAAATTCACATTTGCAGATTTATATGTTCCAGAATCTTACTTTATAAAAAAAGCTTTAGAAAAACAAACAAAAAAAGCAGACGCAATAATAACTAGTTCAAAAACATTACAAAAAATGTTTGGTGGAACTTGGATTCCAACTGGACCTAATACAGATTATTTTAATCCGGAAAACTTCTCAGGAAATAAAATAAGAGAAGAATTAGACTTGAAAGGAAAAACCGTGATTTTATTTTCTGGCACACCAAAAAAACACAAAGGAATACTAGAATTAATGGAAGCAATTAATGAAATTAATAATGAAGACATCCATTTGATAATTGTAGGAGCCGACAAAAATAACCCAATAACAAAAAAATTAAAATCAAACAAACTAATCACAGTTTTAGATCAAGTAGATAATAAAGAACTTCCGAATTATATGAAAGCATCAGATATTTTTTGTGCACCACAATGGAATTCAAAATCAGCAAACGCACAACTACCAATAAAAATATTTGAACCGATGTCAATGCAACTCCCAGTAATAACAACAAACATTTCCGACATGCAAGAAATTTTCCAAAAATGTGGAACCGTAATTGAACCAAATAATACTGAACAATTAAAAAAAGCAATTTTAAACTATGTAGAGAATAAAGAATTAAGAACTAAACATGGAATACAAGCAAGAAAAGAATGCTTAGAAAAATATTCCTGGAAAATCATGAAACAAAAAACAAAAGAGATTTACGAAAGTTTAGCACCTGTAACAACATAATATCTTTTCTCAACTCTTATTGGATTCAAATGTCTTTTAAAATAAGTAATACCTTCATCCCTAGCACCAGTGCCCAAAGTAAAATATTTTACATTTTTAAAAGCTTCAGCCCTAAGAAGAAATAAAAACCTTCCAATACCATCATAACCATAATCAACTTTTTGATGGACACCGACCCAATATTCATTATTAAATTTTACAGACAAATTAAACCCAGCAAGTTTTCCATCAATTTCAACAAAAATCCATTTTACATGTTTAAATTTGTTCATATTCTCAACACAAAAAATAGCAAATTCCTTACTTATTTCAAATAAATCATTTTTATCTTTTTGATTCTTAGCCCATTTCTCAATAAATTCAATAACTCTTTTCTTAGGATAATCACTAAACACTTTATGGTTATATTTTTTCTTAAAAACATTAATATTTCTTCTAAAATCCTTTTTATCTTTTCCATTTAAATCTAAAATATTTGTAGTTTCATAATAATATTCTTCCCCAATAGGAAATGAATTTATTATTTCAACTTTCTTTTTTATAGAATTCAATTCACTCTCAGTTACCCAACTAATAATAGCATTCTTCAAATTAATTTCTTTAGCCGGAACATGAATATAAGGAAAATCATTAGGATATATTTCATCCCTCTCAGAAATAAGTTCTTCACCATTTCTTTCTTCCCAAAAACCTGCAAAGGCTAACCAAAAAGGATTATGTACATACATTTTACCAGAAAATTTTTTAGAAATTTTTTCGGCCCCACGAATATTAAGTTTTTTTAGCACAAAATAATCTAGATTAAAGAGATATATAATTGTTTCTTTAATTTCTAACAAAAACTATTTAAAGAGAGACAAATTCGAGAGAAACACAAATGAAACGAAGCTCAAGACGTTGGAAGAAAAAAGGCCAAATGAGATGGAAATGGCAACGAAAAAGAATTAAAAGAGAAAAGTCAAAACGTAACAGAGCTAAGTAAGCAAAACATTTATATAGTCTTTAAAATTCAACAAAAGACACGAAGACATCGTCTTCAAAGTGAGTGCTTAATTAAACAATTAAGCATGAGGTATGGATGGAAATATTTTTGTAGCAAAAAGCGCTTCAATAAAATTCTTGTGA
The DNA here is from genome assembly GCA_018302205.1 of Candidatus Woesearchaeota archaeon. GTDB lineage: Archaea > Nanobdellota > Nanobdellia > SCGC-AAA011-G17 > GW2011-AR17 > JAGVZZ01. The sequence continues at coordinate 424 of JAGVZZ010000014.1, read as the reverse complement.
TAAAAAAAATTGCGATAGGATCTAAAGATAAGATACCCGTTGATCCTGCGGGAGATTACTGCTATTTGGGTTCCGTTTAACCATGCAAGTCAAGGGGGCTCTTCGGAGTCACCGGCGAAATGCTCAGTAACACGTCGATAATCTGCCCTAAGGTCTGGAATAACCACGGGAAACTGTGGCTAATACCGGATAGAAAATTGATACTGGAATGTACTTTTTTCTAAAGTTCCGACGCCTTAGGATGAGTCGGCGGCTGATTAGGTAGTTGGTGAGGTAATGGCTCACCAAGCCACAGATCAGTACGGGCCTTGAGAGAGGTAGCCCGGAGAAGGACACTGAGAAAAGGGTCCTAGCCCTAAGGGGTGCAGCAGGTGGGAAACCTTTACAATACACGAAAGTGTGATAAGGGAACCCAAAGTGCTCG
>JAGVZZ010000013.1 GCA_018302205.1 Candidatus Woesearchaeota archaeon | reverse complement strand
AAAACCTATAGCAATATCATTTTCTTTAGCAAGTTTGCATAATACTTCATTTAATCCAGAATCTTTTTGATAAATTTTATCTTTTCTATAACCTTGGTGCGGATCTAATAATATATCAACATATTTAGAACTCAAATTTTTTCGATTTAATTCATCATCACCACCTTGCAAAATAATAATCTTTTCTCTAATAAATGTAAATGGAGCTTTCTTCAAAACTTCTACTTCCCGCCCATTTCCATCAAAACAAATAATATCCATAAAATAAATAATGAAAAAATGTATTTAAAGCTAACTAAAAAATAAAAAAATTATTTATCCACAACCTGTGGGATTACATTCTGTAACTTCATCATATGTCCAACAAACACACGATTCAGTAGTACTTCTTATTTTCATTTTTAATGGTGCTCTAGCAACTCCTTCACCTACACCAGTACTAGATTCATCAACTGTATTTACAGATGCACAAAGATCCGTAATTTGATCTTCACTTAATGTTACTTCTGAACTTTCCTGGGTTGAACAAGCACTAACTAATAACAAACTTAAAACTCCTATTACCAGCATTATCCTTTTCATCTAATCACCTACTCTTCCAAATTATAATATAAAATAATATTTAAATTTAACTAATAATATTGTTCATCACCAAAGATTTCATCTGTTGGTTTATTTAACAATTCTTCAGCAGAACTTCTCATCAAACCTTTGTATTCATCAGGCTTATACACTCTTCCACCTTTTTTCTTATCCTCTTTCTTCTCTTTCACTTCTTTCTTCTCTTCCTTAGCTTCCACTTCTTCTTTCTTCTCTTTTTCTTCTAATTTTTCATTCCTTCTATCAATTATGATCGGTTTTTTCTCTTCTTTCTTCTCTTCCTTAACTTCAGCTTTCTTCTCTTTCACTTCTTTCTTCTCTTCCTTAGCTTCCACTTCTTCTTTCTTCTCTTCCTCAACTTTCTCTTGGAAATATTGTTTTACAAACTCTTCTGTAACTTTTCTTCTTCCTGCATCAACAGAAAGCTTTGATAAATCTTCACAGGTCTTCAATAATGTTCTAACATTATCCCCCGTTTTCTGGTAGACTTTCCTAATAATTGCATCAGACAATAAAGGAATATCTCCAATTCTCTTTCTAATGATTAATACTGCAAGATCTTCATTCAATTTCCCCATTCCAACTTCTTCAAGATTACTTTTCAATCCACTAATGATATTTTCTTTTTTGATTCCTTTTCCCATTAGTACAACGGACTTTATGTAACCCTCTTGATAGTATGGATAGATTCTTTCGTAATCTTTTGAGTCTAAATCTTGTGCTTCGTCTAAAAGTAGAATCATATCTTTTGGTTTCATATCAAACCATTTTCCAACAACACCATATCTTCCGTTCAATAACTCTTTAACATCCAATCTTCCGTCGATTCTGTTACAACTATAATATATGACTTGTTTCTTCCCACCAAAATCATTCAATAATCTTCTTAGGATTGTACTCTTTCCATTTCCAAAATCTCCATCAACAATTATAATCTTTTTATTCAAAATCCCATAAGAGATTTCATCTACTACTTTCTCATAACCAATTGCTTGATCATGAAATGCTGCTGGCTTAATACTAAACGGATTACTATAAAACCCTAACTCTTTATACCAAATTTTATTCATTTTCCACCTCTTTCTAATAACTTCCTCGCATCTTCTTCATTAAGATTTCTATTTTCAATATAAACTCTACAAACTTTCTCTGCATTTCCGAAGAATGTTTTAACATTTTTATTTGAATGTTTATAAATTTCTTTGATCACTCTATCACTCAGTATTGTTTGCCCTAACTTATCCCTCAAAACTTGCACTGCTTCGAATTCTGTTAAAGGCTTAATTTTCGCAACCTTTCTAATTCTTTGTTCAATGCTCCCATTCAACTTCAACTTTGAGGAATCTTTCGTAGTAATTATAACCGCTTTCAAATGATTACTATCATAGAAATACTTAATCCTCTCCATATTTCTACTACTCAAAAATTCAACATTATCTAATAATAGGATCATATTCTTTGGATATTTTTTAAACAACCATCCCATTAATCCATTTTTATTTATGATTACCTTTTCAACATTCAATTCTTTATCTAATTCTTTACAATCTATGAACGCAACATCCCCTTTTCCACCAAACTTTTTAATTGCTTCTTTCAAGATTTTGGTTTTTCCAGCCCCGTCTTCACCCTCGATAACTAGAATATTCCCAGATTCAATAGAATATAATACCTCATTTAACAACTCTTCATTTCCATGATATTTTGTTTCAATAAATAACGGATTTTCATCAAAGTCCAATTCTTCAAACCATTCCATTTTATTCTAACTCCCTTGCTCGTTTTCTATACTCATCAGCTTTTTTATAATTTTTTTCAGAAGCATCAAAATTCCCAGAATGATAAGCTTTCTCGCCCTTGAAATGTAATTTTCTTGCCTTCTTGTAATACTTCGTTGCGTTATCTTGAAACAAATACATAGCAGCCAATACAATGATAACAAACCCCAATACAATCAATATTAATATTTTCCACCATTCCATTTAGCAATCACTCCTTATTTTGATTTATTTCTCTCAATTTATAAGTATTTTTATTGTTTACTACTTATTTTAAGTAGCCGATTGTTATGAGTTGGTGGTTACGTTAAATATCCTTCTAAAATATATTTTAAAGTCTTCATTCCCCATTTAGCATTCTTTGTAATCTTGGTGCAATCATAACTCTATAGAATAAAGCCGGACTTTGTACAGCCCCAAAGGGTTGCCCATTATATCTCATTGCATTATGCATTCCCCAAAACCGACCCTCATTCCAAGCTTTATCAAAAAATCTTTTTTCGATTGTTGTTCCTGCAATTCCAACTTGTTCTCTTGTTAATTCTAAACTCTCTCTCGCATGCGCATCAGAAGAATAAACTAATTTTAAATTATTTCTTAATCCTACTTCTCTAACCCAGAAATTTGTTGGTGTCATCCATAATGAATTTGTTCCGTTTAATGCCTCTAATGCAGCTCCATATTTTTTTGCTAATCTTACAACAGTATCTCTTTCTTCTTCATTAGCATAAACAAATTCAACTTTTCTTGCCGGGATTGTGAATGGGTGTGCAATAGTTGCGGGTTTATGTTCATTTTTTGCTCTCTTCAAAATCTCTTCTGCATAATCATAAGTTGGTTTCATTCCGTGAACTACAATATGCATCATATGCCTCGCGTGTAATAATCCTCCATGGCTTCCTTCAACTTCTGCTTCCATTTCTATTCCAGAGAAAAGTATCAATCTACTATAATTCTTGTTTCTTTTCACTTTAGTCATAGTATCATTAGAACTTATAATTTCTAATCCGGAATTAGAATTTAATCTTCCAACAAATTCATCATAAGAAATTACATGCTCTGGATTTCCCTTTTCTAAACCATAATCACAAATTGCTTGCGCTGAAACTCCTTTATCCAACAAAGCCTCAACAATATCATTAGGTTCTAATCCTCTATGAAAGTGTGCATGCGGATCAACCAATACTCTTCCTTCTGGTATTGACCCAGTTCCAAACACAATCCTAGTTAAATATCCTAAATCCATGCGTTTTGTTTTTAATTATTGATTTAATTAATTTTCGTTTCTTTCAACATCTCCAATTTTGGTTTGCTCATGAACTCTTCTTTTTTTATTTCTTCAACCATGTAAAACACTTGTTGCTTATCTATCGGATACATCACTTCTATTTTTTCTAGATACTCTTCAAGCTCTCTCATATTCTTGAAAATAAACTCCACCATAAAATCAAACCCATTATTTACCTTATACAACTCATTCACATTCCTTGAAGTATTAAGCAATTCTCTTAACTTTACTGATTCTCCCCTTTTCGCTTTGAACAAAACCCTCGCTCTTGCTTCATACCCCAGTCTTGAAAAGTCAACTAATGTTGTATGCTTTTTTATTAATCCATTATTAAAATCTTTCAATCTTTCAAAAAGTGTTGAAATAGGAATTTTTGTAAACTTACTCATTTCAGTTAAGCTCATTCTAGAATTTTCTCTCAGCAAAGATAGGATCACATTTTCATTTTTATTCATTGATTTCACCTCTCCTCCTTAGAATCCCTCAGAGGGTTAAAGTCCTGCTCCATATAATCTATATAACTTACATAATGCTTATTAACTATAATTTAATACTTCATTCTAATTCGTTAAAATGTTAAATTCAAGGGTTATAGCCCGTTTAAACCAAAACACAAGGTTTAAATAGTAGTTTAGTCACTTAAAAGTAACTAAAAGGAGAAAAAATGGCACAAACACAATCAACAGCACCTAATTATACAAAATATACTACTATTGAAGATATAATTTTTGATCGTCAAGAAAAGCATGTTCGTGGATTAGAAAATGCTTTAGTAATAGCTTATGGTTCACATTTAAGTCAAGTTCCTGAAGCTGGAAATCAAGGCGATGGTTTAATTGAAAAATTATATAATGCAGCTGATGTATATATCAGAGAGAAACATATGGGCGGTAAAATGCCTGAAGATCCTGATCAAAGAAGAATTATTGAATCAACGATTCAAAAAATGATTGGCTTTGATCCTTCAGATGAAAGATATAAAGGTAAAAAAAGTATAGATTTTCAAGAAATTGCACCACTTATTGGAAGAACAAAAAAAGGTTACGGAGAATTCTTTGAAGAGCAATTCCAAAATGCGGTCCAATTAATCCCTGAATCTGAGTTTGAATTATTTAGAGGTTATGTATTAAAAAGAGCCCAAGAACTTGGTTTGGATATTAAGAAGGACGATTTACCACGTATGAGCTGGCTTAAAAATGTTTACATGAATCGTATTAGAGCTAAATTAGCTAGTAAACATGACGCTGAAAAAACCGATAGAATGATGGTAGAAGAATTAGAAAGAAATAATAGAGCAACTTCTCCTTAATTTTTTATTTTTTTCTAATATACTTATCCATTTCTTTCATGAACTTTTCAGCTTTTTTACTATAAAGATCATATTCCTTCCCAGTAAATTCTCTTTTAGCACCGATAGTAATACTTTTGAAAAGCTTATACATTTCATCCATAGTCTTTACAGATTCTGCTGAGATTTTCTTATCCTTAACAAGCGTCGCTTTCATTACATCCACAACATGTTCCGGACTTGGTGGCACTTCTCCGTGATGCATCAATGCTGCATGCGCTGAATTAATCACGCACCAATACAAATCTACACCAGCCCCCATAAGCTTTGCTTTGGATTGTGATAAGCTCGCAGGCGACATAGCAAAATAATTTGCAATTGATTCTGGCGTCGGTCTTATTCGCCCTTGATCTAACAACATTTGTAACGGATCAAAGAATCCTGTATCCACTAATGCAATCCCATATCTTAAAATATTTGTAGCGACCGGATCACCAGCTCTTACATACTCCCAGAAGCTTGTAAACTTCATTGATTGTACATGCAATTTTTTAGGACTGGTATTCGCAATAATCTTTTGCAAAATAACCCTGTATGTTTGCACAATTTCTTCATTAAACTGAATTTTCACATCATCTAAGATTATTAGAATATCAACATCATCCGCTTTTTTCTGCCCTTTGGCTGTACTTCCAAATAAAATCATCGCTCTGATAAATTCACCAAATTCATCATAAACTTTTTTTGAAAAAACTTTTGCTAACTCAAAGTCCTCTCGTGCATAATTCCCCTTGCTTCTTGATTCATTATATTTTATTTCGAATTTCATTTTTCCTCCTTTTTATTCGATTGGTGCTTCAGAGTAACTCCAAAGTGCCCAATCTTTCCCCATTGAACTACCATAATTACCAACAATATTCGCAGGTGAACTCATTCTTCCAAAGTATCCGCTATTCTCTATATCATTCCACTTCGGTCCTGAACCTGCTACTCTGTATATTGGTGAACTTGCTAATTTTGCCCATGCGCCTAGCATTGCTTCTGATCTCTGATCTGGTGATTGCTGTGCACCCCATTCAACAATAACTTTTCCTTCATAGTTTGGATCCTTTCTAATCACTTCCATAAATTTTTCCATTGGTGCATTCCCCATTCCCGGTGATAAGTGTTCATCATAATAACCAAAATTATCTGATAAATGGATATGTCCTAATACTCCTGCCTTAGAAAGATCTTTTACTTGATTAATTAACCATTCATCAAACTTTGCTTTTCTTTCATCAGAACTTAAGTTTGGATTTCCTGCATCAAAATATTTTGCCCAGGTATTTGCATGCCCAATATCAAATGTTGCTTTGATATGTTCTCTTGCAATTTTCTCAGCCTCTTTTTTATCCTTAACAATATTTCTCTTCATTAGCAACTCAACCATTTCTTCTCTGGACTTTATTACAATCTTTTTCAATTCTTCAGGGTGACATCCATATCCCCATTCTGCCATCATGTTTTCTGGTGCAACGAACATTGGTTTATCAATCTTCTTTTCTTTCTCTATTTGATAAGCATATATTCCGGCTTCAGCAAGCGTTTCAGCAGACTTCTGTAGCCCAACAACTTCAATACTATCAATTTTATTATACAACTTTTCTATCTCCTTTTTTTGCCTTTCAAATCCAATATAACCTTCCATATAATATGAAGCTTCGCCTTTTTGTCTTTCAGCTTCTTCTTGAAGAATTTTTGAGGGTGTAAATTTTTTATCTTTATATTTCTCAATAATCCCATCCCCATATTCATTTCTTAACATTCTCAATAAGAATTTATCATCATATTTTTTTCCTTTTTCTAATTCCTGAAATGCTTGAACATCTCCTACCATCTTATCATATTTTTTTTGTGCTTCGGAAGCTCCTTCTAAGTATTGCATTCCTCTTGGAGATTCTGCTTGAATTTTTTGTAATTGCTGTAAAACTAAAAATTCTTTTTCCGGGTTTAACTGCCGTTCTTTAGGTTTTCCTTGGTTCAACTTTTCAATCCTTTCAGCAAAGATTCCATAATTAATCTCTTCCCACTTTGGTTTATTTGTATTCGGATCAGTATCTAAAACTCTTTTTGAGTAATCATGAAAACTTTCAATAGGTTTTCCATCAACATCAATAAAATTTTCTTTACTATCTTTTTTCCAGATAGGAAGGTGTACTGAATCATCTTTTCTAAACCCATAAATTTTCCCATTCTCTTTATCTGCTAAATATATTGTCTCGTCCTTCTTTGTTCCCATGACAAATTGTTTATCTTTTACTTCTCTTTGAAACTCATTAGTATGCACAACAATTGCACCGCCTCTTGCAGTATCTGCAGCGAAGTCAATTGTTCTCTTTAGTTCCATCAAATTTCCAGTTCTTGCTTTCTCTGAAAATCCTTGGTCAGTAATTCCAGAAATTCCTGCGATAGCTAATGTTGCGTGTGTACTCAAAGTAACTCCATTAATTTTTGCAAGTTGTCGGACTTCTTCTCTTTTTAATTTATCAAACATTTCAGGGGTTGTATTCATTTGTGACAAACTCCCTTTTTCTTTCCCTACAAAACCTAATTCAACATGCTTTGCTCCAACATTGATCTCACTCTTAAGAGCATCAAGAACATCCCCCATCTTCGCACTAGTCCCAAACTCTCCAATTGATGCTTCTTTTGGTCTGGGTTTATCCAAAGTATGAAAATAGTTTGTATTGAATTGAACCATCACAAAATATACGCGTAAAAACTTTATTAAGTTTTGCTTCTTAGGGAGTAATTAGTCCATTAACTTTTTTGAAAACATCATAAATTAACCATGCATGTGCACTAGCTGCCTTTGCCATATCTTTTTTTTCATCAGCTCTATCATAAGCTTCCTCTCTGGCTTTTTCCATTTTTTTATCTCTAAATGGGAGAAACATTTTATATGCTCCTCCTAATGATGTAAATGGTTCAAATAATGATTGTCTAACGACCTCTTTCTTTTTTTCTTCTTTCTTCTCTTCTTTCTTCCCATGCTCTGCTTCTTCTAAATATTTTTCAACATCACCACCTAAGCTATCTAGAATCTCTTGAACATCAACTGCAAAATCAATTTGTTGTCCTGAGACTGCTCTTAAGATTTCTTTATCACATTGTTCTTTGTAATAATCAATATCAAAATTTGTTGCTACATAAGGTTCTATTTCAATTTTTACTTCCCCAGAATGTTGGACTTGTTTTTGTCCACCTTGAGTATATGTTAAATCGGGTCTAGTTATTTGAATTATCCTAATCAATAAACAAGAATTGTAGTATTTCCCCCTCTTTGTAACTCCTAATAATTCTAGTTCTAGTTTACTGCTTTCAAAAGAACTAACTAATGATGGCTCATAAATATTTGATTTCATTTGTAAAGCTTTTAGTGTAGTCATTAATGGCTTCAACCAAGAAACATATAATCTAATTACATTATAATGTTGTTTTAGATTTTTTATTCTAAACTTCCAAGTGTATTCCATCTCATTGTTAGTTTTTAATTTCCATGTGTAATATTGAACTAGTTTTTTAGTTAGAATATCTCTTAACTTCTGCGTAAATTGATGTTCTTTTTGCATTGCATCCATATCTTTGGTTAAATTTTTTTGTTGCTCTTCAATTGTTTTTCCATGGGGATTTATTCCAAAAAATAAATCTGGTAAAGTTACAAACCCTAACTTTGTTGCAAGACTATAAACAGAATTTGGGTTTTGCATTCCTTGTTCAACAACTTCTACCCACATTGATTTCAATGTTATTTCATTTTGTCTTGCTTCTGAATCATCCTTTACAGCTGAAAGACTTTTCCTATAATAATCCCTTCTTTCATCCATCATTCTAATTTCTCTAACCATTGGAAATATCGTCTTAGTTAGTTGCCCAATTTGAGTTAGATAACTGGAAACTTGTTGTTGGATTGCAGAAATTTTAGTTCCAATATTCCCATGAAAAGAACTACTTACTGATGCATCAAATACATCTTTTAATTTTATTAGCCCTGCTTGTTTATCAGTACTTTTTGTATTAATTCCAAAACTACTAGATTCATGCACACTCAAAAATTTTGTAAAAAAGAAATAATATTTTTCAATTGGTTCAGTCATACTATCCATAATTAAACTTAATCTTTTTGAACCATTCTTCGGGTCTAAGGAACTTTTTGTAATAAAAGGATTATTTTTTATTTGCTCTTCTTTTTCCTGTTCTTCAGTTTTTTCTTTTGGAACACCAAAAAGCGATACAAATATTTCACTACTCCTCTCTTTTCCCATCAAAGAATTCATAGTTCAAAACTTTATAAATATTGTGGGAAGGTTTTTAAAGAATCTACACCCTTAAACACATGTGTTTGATAGAACAAAAAAGAGGCGTGAAATTAACTTTAAATATAACTTTAAAGTCTATTGGGAGATTGTCCGGGATTACAAGGCCCTGCTCATTTTTACACTCATTACCGCCCTTTTGATTGAATTTGCTTCTATCATTGAAAGTTATATTTTTAAAGAGATTATAGACCGTAGTACTAATTACACTAGTGCTCTGATTTCCTATGAATCCTTAATTTCCTTCTTTTTAATTTGTGCAGTTATCTTTGTAATAACCGCTCTAAGTCAAGCAATATTCCGTTGGTTATCACTTCATTACATCAATCTACTTGATGCTAATTCTATTCTAGATTTAAAACAAAAATTCTTCAACCACTTAGCAGTATTGTCCCATAAATTCCATCAAAGACATAGCCCTGGAATGCTGATTTCAATTCTGGTTTTAACAGTAATTGTATTTATGATTTATAGTTTTTACATCCAAAATATCCAACAAGAATCAAATTTAAAATTAAATTCCCAAGAAGATCTTGAAAAATCTATGATTAGCGACACATTTTCAAATATTAATATTATCAAATATTTTGGTAAAGAATCATCAATTAAATATAAATTTTCTAAAATCAGCTCTAATTCAAAATTTGCAGCCTTGAGACTTTGGAATTATTTTAGATGGATGAGTGCTGGTCAGGGCTTAATCATTTCCATTGGAACTTTAGCACTACTCTTTTTTTCAATTAAGAGTTTTTTAGCTGGAAATATCTCAGTTGGGGTTTTAGTTTTCATTTATACTATTTATGGGAATATCTTTAATTTACTCTATAACTTTGTTTATGGTGTAAAACACTTTTATCACGCTATGGCAGATTTTGAGACTCTGTTCAAATATAATAAGATAAAAAATGAAATTAAAAACAAAATCAACTCTAAAGAACTGATTATTAAATCGGGAAATCTTGATTTTAAGAATGTTTATTTTAGTTTTAGAAACAGAAAGATTTTTTCAAATTTTAATCTTTCAATTAAGAAGAATGAGAGTGTTGCAATAGTTGGCCCTTCTGGTTCTGGCAAAACGACTTTAATCAAATTACTTTATCGTTTTTTCGAGATTCAATCTGGAGAGATACTCATTGATGGCAAATCCATACGCGATTTTAAACAAGATTCTTTAAGATCCGAATTAAGTATAGTCCCCCAAGAATGTGTTTTATTCAATGATACTATTTCTAATAATATCGCATTCTCAAATAGTAGCGCATCAAAATCAGAGATTCAAAAAGCCATCAGACTTTCTCAGTTAGATAAAACCCTTTCTCGGTTTCCTCTTCATGAGAATACCATTGTTGGTGAAAGGGGTGCAAAGCTTTCTGGTGGCGAACGTCAAAGGATTTCAATTGCTAGGGCAATACTTGCTGATAAAAAAATATTAATCTTGGATGAAGCTACTTCTGCTTTAGATTCACAAACCGAATCCGATATTCAAATTTCATTAGACAAATTATTACAAAACAGAACTTCAATAATAATTGCACACAGATTATCCACAATCATGAAAGCAGACAGGATTATTGTTTTAGATAAAGGAAAAATTGTTCAGATGGGTAGGCATGAAGAATTAATTAAACAATCAGGCTTATACAGAAGACTTTGGACCCTACAAAAAGGTGGATATATCAACTAATCTTCTTTAATTAAATAATAAGCTAAAATAAATACTCCGATTGTATTACATGCATCAGCAATATTAAAATTTGGCCAAATATAAACTCCAATAAAATCTCTAACAAACCCCAAAAATATTCTATCTATTAAATTTCCTATAATTCCTACTTCAACTAGTACAACTCCTAACAAATATTTCTTGAATAGAACCCAAACCAATACTATTGCTAATAACGAAATCAGAATCCAAACCCAGTTAAAACCTTGCATTAATCCAAACGCAACACCGGTATTCATAGAAGATTCTATCCTTAAAAAAGTTCCAATTAGATTAATTTCTTTTTGAAATAATAAAAACTTTGTAACTTGATCCAAAGCTAGTAAACCAATAAATAACCAAATAAATTTTGTCTTTTTCATCTGTAAATCATCATGAATGCTTTTAATTCATCATACAATTTATGTGCTTCTAAATAAAGTGTTTCCTTTTGATCCTTCAATCTATCCCTAATCAAAATTTCATATAACTGTGGCAGATATTTTCCTAAAAATTTTCCTTTGAAAACTTCAATATCTTTTTCAATCCATGCCCCACTTTTAATTTCTAGAGTGCATTTTTGTCTTTTTACTGTTGCACCGGTTTCTAATTTTACTTCTGTATCATTAACTCCAGTAATTCCCATGTTTAATTTGATTTTAAAATTCACATAATCATCAATCTTCTTTGTAGCTAACCATAATATCTCTAAGTTTTTGGATCCATCACGATTAATTACTTGTTTATATTCTAATTCAGTCCAAGCATAACCCATATGATCAAACCAATTTTTTAATTCAACATAAAATTCTTCAAGATTATAAGTTCCCTTGGCCTTTACTTTGTAACCATCTTCAATAATATCAACTTTTTTTCCAATTTCAATCGAATTCCCAAGCACTTCCATTGTTTTAATCTTAAAGTTACTTAATTAATAAACCTTTTTGTAGAATTCATAACCTTTTTAAACCTCTCATCTCGCTTTTAAGACCAATGATTACATCATTAGAACTTAGAAGACAATTGTTACACATATTTTTTGGAATCTTTATTGTCAGCATGCTCTATTTTCATATTTTCAATATTTATCATTTGATTACAATTTTGATTGCCGGTTTAACCCTTTCAAAACTTTGTTGTCATTTTAAGATTCCCATTGCTTCCTGGGTTATGGATCGCTTTGAACGTCCCGATTATCGGAGGACTTTCCCTGGTAAAGGCCCAATATTTTTCATGATTGGTTCAATTATTGTAGTATACTTTTTTCCTCTTGAAACTGCTCTGGCTTCAATTTTGATTCTCTCATTAGGCGATGGTTTATCTCATATATTTGGTAAACTCCTTTCTAGAAGAAGCTACAAACATCTTAAGTCTATTGAAGGAACTTTATTTGCAATAGTATTCTCTTTCTTTGGAGCAATGATCTTTGTAAGCGCCATTGCAGCATTTGTAGGTGCTATCTCATCATTATTGCTTGAGAACATTAAGATCCCGTTCATTGATGATAACCTATTTATCCCTATTGTTGCTGCATTAGTCATTAGTATATTCTAATTTTACCTATTTATCAAAACCTAAATTTTTATAAAATAAATCCACATTTCTTTACTAAAATGGATACAATTCAAATCAAGGACCCTGTTAGGGAAGGTTTTTTTGGCGGACTAGGTTTCCTAGCTTCAATATTATTAGTAGGATTAATCTTTGTTATATGCTATATATTTTACTTGACCTTTCTAATTTAATTTTTTTTACTTTAAAAATTTCCATTCCCTAAATGCAGTAGATATTGATGGTTTTTTCAATTTGAACGCAATCAAACTTTTTTCAATGAACTTTTCCATTGCCTTCATCTTTTTCTTTTCAAGTTCATAATTCTCAAACTCACTTCCGGGTTTTGGTACAAAATAATTTATTGAAACATAAATCTGCCCTTTAAACTCTTTTTTCATAGTTAACAAGAACTTAACCATCTCTTCCATATCATTCTTTGTCATCCCTGGAAGTCCGATCATTAGATACATCTTCAACTTTTTGAATCCAGTTTCGTTACACCATTTTACGAACCTCAAATAACTTTCATCAAGAACTTTTTTCCCCATTTTCATCCTTAATGATTGTCCACACTCAGGTGCAATTGTTAATGATTCTAATCCGCATTTCTTCAACAAACTCAATGTTTCTTTATCCATAAGTTCTGCCCGTATAGATGGCACACTTACTCTAATTTTCTTTTGAATTAAATAATTAAGAATCTCTTTTCGTTCAGGATGAGCAAATGATGGTGAATATATTGTAACCCTTGATACTTTATTTACTTTTAATCCCTCATCAATAATTTTTTTAATAGCTTCAAAACTTCTATATCTAACTTCAGGATAAAATCTTTTCAATGAACAGAACTTACAATCAAAAGGGCACCCTCTTTCTATTTCCAACATAAAACATTTCCCGAAAACAAATTCTTTGGTAATATCCTTTGGAAATGGTTGTATAATTGGATAAAAATCATCTAAACTTTTGACTCTACCTCGAGTAACTTCTTTTCCGGTATAAACACCTTTTATTTTTTCAATTCTCTGAATAAATCCCGGTACACCTTTTTCGTATTCATCTAAAACTAATGGCAAAACTGCTTCGACATCACCAAGGATCAAGAAATCAAAATATTTGATAATCTTATCATAATACATTTCTATTACTGGCCCACCAGCAAAATTAATCCCATTGCATCTCATTTTTAATGCATTCTCAAAATCATCTTCATATTGTAAAGAAAATCCCGCAAGTGGTGCAGTAATTTTTCCAGGATCTAAAAAAACTCTTTCACAATACCAATCTTTTCTGGTATTAACTAAATTATAAACAATTAATGGCCCTAAAGAATAAACTCCCCCATACATTTTGTTAGGGTAAACAATATCCATTCGAAATTTGCTTTTTTTATAAGGAAACATAATCTTTAGAATATTTATCTCTTTATTATATTTTTCAAAAAAAGTAAAAAAAAATTTTAAAAAATTATATCTAAGTTTAGCCCCAAATTTTAGTATCTTTGAGGTTTGTGTTTAGCATAACAGGTTCTACAAAAAACTGGTTTACCTTCAGTAGGTTTGAAAGGAACTTCACATTCTTGCCCACATTCTGAACAAACAGCTTTATGCATTTCTCTTGGCCCTGAATCAAAGTTGCTGCTTCTATTAAAACCGCCTTCTCTTCTAGGTCCTCTATTGCCTTCTTGTCTCATTTTATTCTCCGTGTTTATCAATTTTTTCTAATTAACTGCTAAAAGCACTTAAAAAGAAGCTTTTTGACATTTTCTATAATCTTTTCCTCTTTATAAATGCTTGTATTCCTTCTTTAGTATTGAATACTGGTTCCTAAATCTTTATATATCCTATTTTCTCACTCAAAAGCGATGCCAAAATGAATGATAAAATTGCCTTACAAGTTCCCCAAATCCTTCTTCCTACAGAAGGCCTAGACCTAACCAAATGGGCTGTAGTTGCCTGTGACCAATTTTCTTCTCAACCAGATTACTGGCTCCAAGTTGAGCGCTTAGTATCCTCAAATCCTTCTACTTTCCGTCTAATTTTTCCAGAGGCTTTCCTAGAAGAAAAGAACCCCGATATTAGAATTCAAAATATTAACTCAAACATGCAACTATACTTTGAACGAAACCTTCTGAAAGAACATAATGGCTTCATTTTGGTTGACAGAAAGACTGCTAAAACTCCTTCCAGGAAAGGTTTAATTATTTCTTTGGACTTAGAAGCATATGATTACAACAAAGGTTCTCAAACCTTAATTAGAGCAACTGAGGGCACAGTCATAGAACGTTTACCTCCAAGAATCAAAATAAGAGAGAATGCTTCTATCGAAGTCCCACACATTATGGTTTTGATTGATGATCCTGAGAAAACAGTCATTGAACCATTATTCAACAAACAACTTCAAGTTGCTTATGATTTTGATTTAATGCAAAACTCTGGCCACATTAAAGGTTATAAGGTTGATGATGAACAATCTATCAAAGAAGTTTCTGAAGCATTAGAGAAACTTTCAAACCCAGAATTATTTTTAAATAAATATAATGTTGCAAACAAAGGCGTTTTATTATACGCTGTTGGTGATGGTAACCATTCTTTGGCTACTGCAAAAGCAATCTGGGAAAAACTAAAACAGAATGCTATTGACAAAGAAGGAATCATGACTCATCCAGCAAGGTATGCTTTGGTAGAATTAGTGAATGTTCATGATGAAGGTTTAAATTTTGAACCAATTCATAGAGTTTTATTCGATGTTGAGCTTTCAAAAGTTTTAACCAACTTAAAAAATTTCTTTGGAAGAAATTTGACTTATAGGATGTACAATTCTGAAGCTGAGATGAACAAATATACTCCCACAAAAGAAGGCATCCAATCAATTCCATTTTTATCTGGTACACAGTGGGGCGTTATTATCATTCAAAATCCTCCACATAATTTAGCTGTGGGTTCTTTACAATTATTTTTAGACGCCTACATAAAAGCTAAGAACATTAAGATAGATTATGTCCACGGTTCTGAAGCAGTTAAAACTTTAGCTTCTAAACCCAACTGTATTGGCTTCTTCCTACCAAAAATGAAAAAAACGGATTTATTCAAAACTGTAATAATTGATGGTACACTCCCAAGAAAAACTTTTTCTATGGGTGAAGCTGATGAAAAGAGATTCTATTTAGAATGCAGAAGAATAATCCCAGAGCCTCTGAAGAAATCCTTCTTTGAAAAGATAAAAAATATTTTTTCTTAATTTAAAAAATAAAAAAATTTAGCCCATATAATTAGCACATTTCTCTTCTGTTTTTTGTGCTGTTTTCTGCATTTTATCTACATACCCTTTTAGTTGATTTTCAAAATCTTCTGCCGCTTTTTCTAAAGGCTTGTAATCAACATTTAAATCTAAATATGCGTCAAGCATTTCAATTATTTTTGCAGAAGCTTTACTATCTGGTAATTTAGAATGCGTTTCAACAAACAACCCGGACATATTCATTTCTTTATTCTTCAATAACAATGCCGCTGTTACTCCTGCAACTATTCCCTCTTTCAAAGGAGTTGCTTTCACCTTCAAAAATTTTCTTAATGCATTTGGATTTTGACTATAATAATACCTATTCATTTCTTGTGTCTGTCCTAATATTCCTTCAATACTGACAATCTCTTTGGCTTTCAAAGTTTTATATAACTCTTGTAATGCCTCTGAGATTTCCCACTCAAAACCTCTAACATCAGTTAATGCATGAAGAATAACA
>JAGVZZ010000012.1 GCA_018302205.1 Candidatus Woesearchaeota archaeon | reverse complement strand
TTAGAAGTGTAATGCCCCACTGCGAAGCGAAGCGTAGCAGGCGAGCGAAGCGAGACCCCTCTGGGGTGGGGATAGCTTCTAAGTATATTCAGGTTTACTGATAGTTTGTTTGAAAAAGCGAAAGCGGATGTTTATGTTGATGGTGTGCATATGGGTGATTTGTTTACTTTTTTGGTTGCGAACTCATTAGATCTTGAAGTGGATTTTGGGCCTTTGCATTTTAAAGTTAAAGATTCAATGGGGACAAATGGACGTGAAGATTTTAGGTGTATTCTTTCTGAAGATACAAATATTAGAGAAATTGTTGGGCAGTTAGGGAATCTTTTTGGGATTAAAAAAAGGTTTGAGCCAAAGTCTTGTACTATTGAAGATCTTGTTACAAGGGATGTTCGTGAAATTACAGTTTTGCCTAGAGGAGAAATGGGGTATTTAGTTGATGGAGATTGTTATAGGACTGGTAAGCTTATAATTGTTAAGCCTATTGGGCCTTTGAAATATTTGAAAGTTTAAGTTTTTTAAAAGTAAAGATTATAAACTATTATTGGAAATGGTCATTAAATGAAAGAATTATCTGGAAAAACTAAAGTTTATGGATTGATTGGGAAGCCTGTTGAACAAAGTATGAGTCCCGCGATGCATAATGCTGCATTCAAAGATTTAGGAATAGATGCTTGTTATGTGTGTTTTGAAATAGAAAATAATAATGTTAAGAAAGCTTTAGATGGAATCGTTGCTTTAGATATTAAAGGTGTTAATGTTACAAGTCCTTATAAACAAAAGGTTATAAAATATTTGGATAAGATTGATCCGGTTGCAAAAAAGATTGGGGCTGTGAATACTATTGTTAATGTGAAAGGAAAACTTATTGGATATAATACGGATTGGTTAGGGTTGGTTTATTCTTTAGAAAAGCATATGAGTTTATCCAAGAAAAAGATTGTAATCCTCGGCGCAGGTGGTTCAGCCAGAGGAATTGTTTATGGATTAAAAAAGAAAGGTGCTGAGATTATTATTCTAAATCGGTCAGTTAGCAAAGCAAGAAAACTAGCTAAAGAGTTTAATGTGGAATATGGAGGGTTAGAGGAATTAAATAATCTGAGTGGGGATATTTTAATTAATTCAACGCGAGTTGGGATGTATCCATGTTTGAATGTTTCAATCGCGACAAAAAAACAAATTCAAAATTTTTCTATTGTTTTTGATTTAGTCTATAATCCTATAGAAACAAAATTTTTGAAGCTTGCCAAAGAAGCTGGGTGTAAAACTATTGATGGGTTGAATATGTTAGTCTATCAAGGCCTGGTTGCGTTTGAATTGTGGACTGGGAAAAAACCGAATTTTAATTTGATGTATAAAAAAGCAAAAGATAAGTTGTAGAATATATATTTTTTTCATAGTTAATTTTTTATATTAAGTAGTTATTTTTTAGGTTATGAAAAGGAATGTGATTCTAATGGGTGGAAAAACTCATGTTTTGTCTTTGCCTTCTGCGTGGATTAAAAAGTATGGGATTCAGAAAGGTGAAGAGTTAGATGTTGAAGAACGAGGGAATCAGGTTATTGTTAGTACAGAAAGGAATTCTGATGGTGGGGAGATAGAAGTTGATTTTTCTGCGTTGAATGTCATGCTTGG
Source organism: Candidatus Woesearchaeota archaeon (assembly GCA_018302205.1). Classification (GTDB taxonomy): domain Archaea; phylum Nanobdellota; class Nanobdellia; order SCGC-AAA011-G17; family GW2011-AR17; genus JAGVZZ01. The sequence continues at coordinate 8,593 of JAGVZZ010000012.1, read as the reverse complement.
TAGAGCTGTTGGTGGATTGTATAAAGCTGGGTATGATAAGATTAAAGTTAAGTTTGAAACAAAGGAACAGTTGCAAAAGATTGAGGAGACTTTGCATAGGACTTGTGTCGGGTTTCAAGTTACAAAACAAGGAGAGAATTATGTGTTGATTGAATGTATCTCTGAAGTTATACCTGAAGAGTTTGATAAGTCGTTGAAAAGGTTGTTCTTTTCTATTGAATCAATGAACCAGGATTTGGTTGAGGCCATGGAAAATAAAGATGTTGAAGCTTTGAAGAAAATTATTGATAAAGATGATCAGATTAATCGGTTAGCAGATTTTTGTCGTCGAGTTTTGAATAAGGACGAAACGCAAATTCTTTTGAGTTCTGGTTCGGTATATTATATTGTTGAGCAATTAGAGCGGTTAGGTGATTATTACAAAGCTATTGCTGGACGGTTGATTGATAGGAAGATTGGGTTTACAAAAAAGGATGTAGAGTTGTTTAAGGCTTTAGGTGATTATTTTATTTTGTTAAGAGAATTATATTATGATTTTAATCTTGAAAGGTATGAATTTTTTGGTGTGAAAAGAAAAGAATTGTTGAGTCTTGTTCCTGAGAAGAGTGATTTATTGTGGTACCAAGGGTTTATTTTAGAAACTGTTTTTGAGATGAATGGGATTCTTGCTACCAAACGTCTATAGTTCTACCGAGATAATCTTTTGTTGCGTCGAGCAAAGCTCTTTCTCCTAATGCTTCTAGGCGCATTTTTGCTAATTCATAGAAGTATCTGGATCTTGTTATGGATTTTGTAGAAAAACTTCCTGTTTGACATAGTGCGACATGGACTGCATACAAGGGCCTGGTTGCTGGATTTAAATCTACACCTGCAAGGATTTGGTCTTGGATGCCGATTAAGAATGGATGTGTTGTGAATGTTTCTAAGTCTAGCCAAGGGTCTCCTAATGATGCTTTTTCTAAATCTAATAGTGTTCCGTCCTTGAGGACATTTGTTGGGTAAGCATCGCCATGTACGGGTGAACTCCTTTTTTCAAATTTTTGTTTGAATCTTTCATATTCGTCTAGAAATCTTCTAGGGTCTTTTGCTGGGAATCTTTTTGTTAGTCTTCTTTGTAATTCTGGAATTAAGTTATATGGTTGTAGTTCAGGGATTTCTAATTTATGTAATCGTCTTAGATTTGTGATTGCTTTTTTTGCTGCAGCTAATGATTCATCACCTGTAGTTAGACCTATAATGAAATCTAAATCGGGGGAATCTTTTCTTAATGTGACTAAACAATCTTCGTCTTTTTCGTTATAAACTGCTAAGGGTAATACTGATATTCTTTCTTCTGGGGGAAGTTTGTCATAGATTTTTCTGAGGACATCATATTCTTGTCTAAGGCCTGAGCCCTGTTTTATTACTAATACAGATTTATGTTCATCAGTGGGAATTTTTGTAACTTTGTTTCTTGAGGCACCTAATGATTGAAGTTCTGATTTGTGTTTTGCTATTAATCCTTTCCAATGCTCTTGAGTTTCTGGTAAATCTGCTGAAGTGAGGAATATCCCTTCGAGAATCTCAGTTCTATCCGATGGATATATTCTTTTGATTTTTCTCCAAGTATCTTTCATTTGTTTGTAATCTTTTCTTTGGAGTTCATATTGGGCAACTTCTAGAAGGTCTTCTAAATGGTCGGAGTGAAACATTAATCTTACAACTGGGCGAGAAATTCCGTTGATTGCTTTCCATAATATATTTTCTTCGGGTTTGCAGTCTGTTTCAAGTAATCTTTGATAATAGTGTACACCTAATTCTAAATCTCCTTGAGCAATATGGTAGTTGCCTAATAGGCCTTCTCTTTGGAATTCTTCTCTGTATGTTATTTCATGTAATTTTAGATTTAGATCTAACCATCGTTTAGGATGCTTTCTGCGATTTATTACTGCTGCTGGCCAGACGACTCTTTGTATTTTTAGAAAGTTTTTGAATCGTGGCGGTTTGATATTCTCAAAAGCAGAAGTCCAATAATACATAATTGCTAAGCCTAATGTTCCGTTAATGAAAGGAGTTAAATCACCATACCTTGGTTGTATGTGTGTTCCAGTATATTCATTAATTTTATTTGTTATAAACTCGGCTAATGGTGCTAAAAGAATTCCTGTTGCTATTATATAAGGTTTATATTTAATTGGTATTTTCATTTAGATTTTGGTTTCTTTTCATTGGAGAAAGTGCTTGGAATATCAATTAGATATTTACCTTCTTCAAGACGGAATACTAATGGGTTCCCTTTGAATAAATCGATTAAATCTATTTCATATTTTCCGGGGGCAGTAACCCTAATACTTTCAAAGTCTAGAATTACTGGTTCTTCGGAGTTTGTTTGATCTATAATTTCAAAAATATCTTTTTCCATTTGGGTTTTTTCTTCAAAACTCAAACTTTGCATTAATTCTTCAACTTTTTTTAGTTGTTCTTCTTTTACGAAGAAAAAGAATTTCCCACCACAAGTACAGCCAGTAAGTAATTCTTTACATCCTGTTGGATAAATCTTAGAACAGCGTACGCATTGGTGTGGCATTTTTAGTTCCTTTTGTTATAGGTAAATAATTCTATCTTGTCTGGGTTTCTTTTTATTTCTTTAACGACAGTTGCTGGGCCTATAATTGTTAAGCCATCCCTGTCACCCATAACTACCTTTAGGATCATTTGTTTAAATTGAGCGGTTTTATTCTTTTCGCTATTTGGATATATAGTACATAATTCTATCCCTTTGAATTCTTTTGAAACTTCTTGCATTGTTCTTTCAATTAATGCGGTTTCTTCATTCGATTTTAATCTGCCTTGCATTAAAACAATTTTGTTCCTTTTTACAATACCTAGAATTTTTGATATTCTTCTCTCTGATGAAAGGTTTTGTATCTCGTTAAATGGAACGTATTGAAATGTTAACATCTTTTACCTCTTTATTATACTGAACAAAGTCTCGTAAAGCTCATCTACATTAGTGCCTTTATGAGCGGATATCCCTACAACAGGATATTGCGGAAACGCTGCTTCAATGCCTTTAATGTTGGCTTTCTTTAAATCTGTTTTGTTTGCTGCGATCAAAACTGGAATATTTCTTGCGGCTAAATTACCAATGATAGTAATGTTTACTTGTGAATAAGGATTCATTGTTGAATCTAAGACAACGATTACACAATCCATGTTATCAAGCCATTTGATTGCTTCAATAACTCCTTTGGTTGCTTCTTTTGCTCTTTCTTTTGCTAATTTTTTATTCATTTTATGTTTTAAGAAATCTTCATAATCAATCTTTGTTGCAATCCCTGGAGTATCAATTAAATTGAAGCTTAGTTGTTTGCCTCTTTTTTTGATACTAATATTTTCTTGAACTTTTACTTCTCTAGTTTCGTGAGGGATTTCTGAAACTGAACTCATTTTTGTGTCTTCACCTAACCAATCTTGGCAAATCTTGTTTGCTAATGTAGACTTTCCTGCGTTTGGTGGACCATAAAGACCCAATTTTATGTGTTTTTTTGTTTTGAATAAGCTAGGCATAAGCTTGTTTAGAAAACTCTTTAGGTTGTTCATCATTTTTTATTCCCTCGATGATTTTTATAGACAGATTCTTTAAAAAGATTTCTGTGGTTTTTGATGAGGATTTATTATAGGCCGAGCATTTCTCTTAATTCTTCAGAAGGTTCCCATGGTGGGTCAAAAACGACTTCAATTTCAACAGTTTTTACGCCTTCTTTCTGGATTAGATTTTTTAATTCTTCAATCATATGCGGGCCATAAGGACAGAAGGGTGTAGTGAAGGTCATTGTGATTTTAACATAATCATGATCTAGTTCAATTTTGTAAATTAAACCTAGAGTCCAGATATCGATTCCTATCTCTGGGTCTTTAAAATTCTTCAAGAGGTCTATTAGTTTTTCTTGTGTGATCATTTTAGATTTTCAAAGCCGTCCTTTTCAATTATTTGAGCAAGTTCGTAACCGCCCTGTTTAATAATTTTACCATGCATTAAAATGCTGACTTCATCAGGTTTGATGTAATTGAATATTTTGTTGTAATGGGTAATTAACATTACTCCAAGGTTCTTTTTGACTTGGTTGGTGATGGCTTTTGAAATTATTTTGATTGCGTCAACATCTGCGCCTGAATCAGTTTCATCAAGTACTGCATATTTTGGTTGTAATAACACTAATTGTAATATTTCCATACGCTTTTTTTCTCCGCCTGAGAAGCCTTCATTTAGGTTTCTTTTTGCGAATGCAGGGTCGATGTTTAGTTCTGACATTTGTTGTTTTAGTAAATTATAAAAATCTATGACTGAGTATGGTTTTTCGGAATTATTGTTTACTGCGGTTCTTAAGAAATTAGTAATATTTAATCCTGGGATCTCATGTGGGTGTTGGAATGATAAAAATAAACCTAATTTGGCTCGTTCATTAGTTGGCTTTTTTGTGATATCAATCCCATCAAGGATGATTTTGCCTTTTGTAATCTTGTATCGTGGATGGCCCATTAATGTATTTGCCAAGGTTGTTTTTCCTGAACCGTTTGGACCCATGATTGTGTGAATTTTTCCAGGGTGGATTGTTAGATTAATTCCTTTAAGAATTTCTCTGCCTTCGACTTCGACGTGTAAATCAATTATTTCTAGTTTTTTCATTTTGACTCCTCAAGTGCTTTGTTTAATACTTTTAATGATAATAATGCACATTTTGTTCGCATGAAACTTAATGGGATTCCAAGCATTTTTAGAATGTCGTCTTTTGAGATTGCTTTAGCTTGTTTTAATGTTAATCCTTTTAGTTTCTCTGTAAGCATTGATGCTGATGCTTGGCTGATTGCGCAACCATTGCCTGTGAAGGTGGCTTCCTGAATCTTGTTGGCTTTTATTCTCAAATATATTGTAATCTCGTCGCCACAAAGAGTGTTTTTATCGTGAGCTTTGGTTTTAGTCTTAAGCTCTTTTTTATTTTTTGGATGTTTGTAATAGTCTAAGATATTCTCTTTGTAAATCTCTTCTTCTTCTGATAATGCTCTATCCGTGAGTTTGTTTTTGTCGATCATTTGAAAACCTCTTGAACTTTGGTGAGAGCTTTGATTAGGATATCGATGTCCTCTTTTGTGTTGTAAATTTGGAATGAAATTCTGTTTGTTCCTTGGATCTTTAGTTTGGTCATTAATGGCATTGCACAATGATTGCCTGCCCTGGTTGCTATGCCGTCTATGTTGAGAATTTCAGAAACATCGTGTGGGTGAATATCTTTTAATGTGAAAGAGATTAGTGGGCCTTGATTTTTTGTCGAGTAAATTTTTATGTTCTTTAGGGTTTTTAATTTGCTAATTGCATATTTTGTTAGTTCGTTGTTGTGCTTTTCAATATTGTTAATGCCCATTTTGTTGATGAATTCTATTGCTTTGGTTAGGCCAATTGCACCTGAGATATTTGGGGTGCCAGCTTCGAATTTCCAAGGTAAATCGTTCCATGTTGAATGTTTGGTTGTGACTTCTTTAATCATTCCACCGCCGAATTTTGATGGGGGTAGTTTATCTAATAAATGTTTTTTGCCGAATAGGACTCCGATGCCAGTCGGACCGAACATCTTGTGACCAGAAAATGCTAAGAAATCGCAGTCTAAATTTTTTACATTAATTTTTAGATGAGAAATTGATTGGGCAGCATCGATTATTGTTAAAGCATTATTTTGGTGAGCAAGTTTGATTATTTCTTTGATTGGGTTAATAGTTCCAAGTACGTTTGAAATGTGTGTTACTGCGACCATCTTTGTTTTTTTGGTGATTAATTTCTTTGCGGCTTCTAAGTCTAAAGATAAATCTTCTTTGATTGGGATTATTTTTAATTTTAATTTGTTTCTGATTGCTAGTTGTTGCCAAGGGACAAAGTTACTATGGTGTTCCATTTCTGTAACAATTATCTCGTCATTTGGTTTGAGGATTTGTTCGAAAGAGTTTGCTAATAGGTTAATTGATTCTGTTGTTCCTGAAGTGAAAATAATTTCTTCCTCGTTAGCGTTGATGAATTCTGCAATAGTTTTATGTGCATCTTCATATTGGATGCTTGATCTTAATGATAATTCGTGTAGACCTCTATGGACGTTTGCGTTATCTTTTTCATAGAATTCTTTGATTGCTGTTATGACCTCGATTGGTTTTTGGGTCGTTGCGGCGTTATCTAAGTAGACTAGTCTGTTCTTGTTTATTTTTTGGTTTAATATTGGGAAGTTCATTTTAGTACCTCTTTTGATCTTTCAATTATTTGTTCGGGCATTTCTATTAATATCGTTTGGGCAAATGCTTCAAGTAATAGTTCTGTTGCATTCTTCTCGTTTAATCCTCGAGAATTAAGATAGTATAATTTGTCTTGATTGATGTATGAAATTGAGGCACTATGTGAACAGGATACTTGGTCGTTAAAGATTTCTAGGATTGGTGTTGCGTCACATTTTGAGGTGTTATCCAAAAGCAATGATTCTGATTTTAAGTTAGATTTACAATTAATAGATTTTTGGGGGATTAGTATTTTTCCAGAGCATTTTACTAATGAATTTTTTCCAATTAAGTTTTTGTTTAAGATGGATGATCTGGTTTCTTTAGAATTGTGGTTCACGATTGTGTTAATTACTGAATCTTTTGTTGAATAGGATAAGCTTTTGTTAATGAAAGAAGCATTTGTTCCGTCTAGGGAGATATTTGATTCAAGGCTTGTATTAATAATCAAATCGTAGCATTTTAATTCTGAATTTTTACTTAGTTCGACTTGTTTTATTACTTTTGAATTTTTGAATATTGTATATAGGGATAGTTTTGAATTTGTGCCTAATTTTATTTGGACTTTTTTTGGTTCCAAAAGGATAATTTTAGAGTTTGTATTCGGTTTTGTAATTATTGAAATGAGTTTTTCGTTTATGATTAGTTCTATATCCTCTTTGATATTTAGTTTCATTCTTCGATCTCCATTTCAATTAGTTTGTTTAGTTCAAGAGCATATTCTAATGGGAGTGCTTTGACAATAGGGCTGATGAATCCGTTGACGATTAAATGGGTTGCTTGTTCTTCTGATAAACCACGAGACATTAAGTAGAATATTTCTTCCTCGCCAATCTTTCCGACTGTTGCTTCGTGTGTGCATTCGGATTCTTTGTTTTCTTGTTTGATCGTTGGATAAGTTTTTGAGATTGATTTTTTGTCGAGTATAAGCGCGTCGCATTTTACGGTTGATTTAGAGTTCTTTGCATTCTTTGAGATTGAAACTAAACCTCTGTAGGTGGAAATTCCGCCGTTTATGCTTAGACTTTTGGATTTGATTATTGAAGATGTGTTTGGTGCTAAATGAATTGCCTTTGCTCCGATATCTTGGTTTTGGTTTTTGTTTGCGAATGCGATACCTAATGATTCTGAGGTTGCATTTTCTCCGGCTAATATTGAAGAAGGATAGACCATTGCTACTTTTGAACCGAGGTTTCCAGTTACCCATTCAATTTTTGAATTTTCTTTTACTATTGATCTTTTTGTGTTCAAGTTGTAAACATTTTTGCTCCAATTTTCGATTGAAGAATAACGCATTTTTGAATTTGGATGTTGATAAATTTCTACACATCCTGCATGTAATGAATTTTCTGTGTAATTTGGTGAAGAACAATTATGAACAATAACTCCATTTACACAATAAGTTTCATTTTTTTCAATACTTAAATTATAAACTATTTCATTTGTTACTTTTTTTGTTTTTATTGATTTGATTGGGGCAAATATAAAGTTTTCTGTTATTTCTATTCTTCCTCCTCTTTTTTTATGATTTAACTTTTTTTGAATTTTTATTCCAGCGATTCTTCCAAATTTTATCATATGATCCCCTGTAATACCAAGAGTATACATAGTTTGTCTTCCTTCTTTTTTTCTATTTCTTGCATTTATAAAATTTGCAATTCCTAATCTATATAATATTTCTTGACATTGTTTTATTAGTTTATAAGAAACTGAATTTATTCTAATTATTTCTTTGCGAATATTATTTTTAGTTATTTTATTATAATAATTTCCATCACCTTTATAATATCCTTCAATTAAATAATTTTGTTTTTTTGGATCTTCTAACATCATCCATTGTGGAATATTTTTCAAATTTGCTTTTTTACCAAAAACTTCAAATATCCTACAAAGCTTTGTTGAGTTTATTATCAAATTTGTTCTATTATTATGATAATTCTCTGAAATTTTTGTAATACCAAAAGTATTTTTTAATAATTTTTTGGTATCATTAATTAATTCTATTTCTTTTGATGAAAATGAGAAATTTAAGTAGTGACCATTTGATATACTTCCTTCTGCTAAGTAGTATCCGACTAATTTAAAAAATTCTTTTGTTGAAGGAATTTTTATTTTTTCTTTTATAAATCCTTTTTTCTTACCAGTCCATTTATCTATTTCAATTTCTTTATATTTTTGTTTTATTAGGGTTTTATTTATTGGAATAGCTAAATAATCTTCTTTTTTGAAAAATCTAGGATGATTCCAGTATGGTTTCCATTCTTTATTTCTTTCATTTTTATATTTTCTATTTATATAT
>JAGVZZ010000011.1 GCA_018302205.1 Candidatus Woesearchaeota archaeon | reverse complement strand
CAATTCCAAGAAGGAATTATATGAACATTTAGAAAATTTTTGGAGAAAACATTTTTTTAGTCATAATTTGCTCAATTATTTAAGTCCTTGACTATAGAACGAGATTTGAAATTAGTAGTTGGGGAAACCAGAGCAAGAACTGAAAAAATTAATAATCCAAAGCAAGAACCATCAAAAAGTAATTATAATCAAGATTTTTCAGAAGAAACCCAAGCAAATATCATGAGTTTTTGTAAGGCTATATTAAAACATTTAGATGATGTATTTTTTACTGTCATCCAGGATAGAGATGCAGGTAATCAATTAGAAAACAAAAAGTATATTATTCGTGAAACAAAAAATAGATTTATTATTCAGGAATTTGAAATAATGTGGATACAAAGACCTTTGAAAGAACGGGGAATAATTTCAAAAACAGCGGATATTGTGGAGGAGATTAGAAATCTATGTTCAATTCTTGTTAATTCCATGCTTAATTCTTCTTTAGACGAACGTATAGATGAAACAAGGAAAGCCAAACAGATAGGATTATATACATTTTTTAGTCTGACAAGAACGGAATATTCTAATTATAAATTAGGGGAGATATGCCCCTTAGATTTCTTTGTAGTATACTTTACAAAAAGATTAAAAGAAATTATAAAAAACAATAGGGCATAGCTAAGAAAAAATGTAATAAATACTTCTAATGAAGAACTGCAAAAAGTTGAAAAGATTGGAAAGAAAAAAGCAGAGGATATAAGAAAAATATTAGATGAAAAATACTAAAATATATAAGTAAGATAATAATTAAGAGATGTAATGTTAAATTTTTTAAGAAAAATCAAAGGTGATGGCACTCCTAGTTTAGCTGAGGCTGAATCCTTATCTAGAAAAATAAAAGCATTAGATGCTAATGTTGTACAACTAGTTACTACTTTAAGAGCTATACAATCAGCTCCTAGAGGAGCTCAAAAGGCTCGAGACTATCTACCTCAACTACTTGAGGCAATACGATTCAATCTTGAAGAAGAATTGAATTTAGCAAAGGCGATAGAAAAAGAGACTAGACAAGAATCCTCCGAAAGAAATTTTACAAAATTTTCAGACCAACAAAAACAGATTATATACCAATTTTGTAGTAGGATACTAGGGAATTATGATACTTTATTTTGGAAATACACAACTTATCTTTCGCACGAAAGAAGACTTAAAGAAATAATGGATGAGAATTTTAATATTAACCTTGAAGATTATAAGTATTTAATAACAAATCTTTCAATAGATTCTCTATCAGAAAAAAAAATCATACAAGTTAACAGGTGTATCAAAGTAATTCTCGATCAGATTTTAGAAACTTTTTTAACAACCCGGAGAGACGAATTAAATCGTATATACACACTCAGAGTAAATAAATTATTTAGTTTAACCTCAGACGAATATAAACAGCATTTTAGTAAAAAACAATCTCCTTCAAAATGGTTTAACCAAGCTTTCACAAAAGAACTTGAAACTATCATAAAGAGTTAAGTTGGCTTAATAATTTTTCTCTTTCTTCAAAAATTTCAATTAAAATATTCAAAGACTCTATCTCTTTTTCAATTCTTATTTTATGGTAACTATATTCCTTAGAATTATAAACTAAACCTTCTAACAGGGAAAATTCGCCCAAATATTTTTCAAAATGGGACTTTGCACGAAGAAGATCATTTTTTATTTCAATTGTTTGTTTAAAAGATTTTGGGGAATAATTCTCGGCAGTGAGTAATCTATTAGCCTCATTGAGATAGAAATATCCTTGATCTAAATGGCCCTTTTCTAATAAGAATACTGTTCCACCATCGCGGAAGGGGCCAATTTTATAATGGTCTTGAATATATCTAGGGGTATAAATCGAACCTAAACCCACTATAAATACTGCTCCTGCAATTAATTTGTTGATTAAACGTTTCAAATTTTCCTTGTCTAATGAATCCATAAAATAAATAATAAAAAAAGATTAATATACCTTTCTATACTAACAAGCAACTTGTATGATTGCATTCTGATCTGACTCTGAAGAGTCTACTAAGGTTATTTTCAAACCATTAATTGATTCCGTGTTACCTACATCAATGAATCCAGACTTGCCACCAATGGAAATCTGTGCAGAATAATCTCCGGCTAACTTTAATGTAATTACTTTTAATCCATATTTGTAACCATCGTCTAATTCTAGAGTAATATCCTCGTCACAAGGAAGAACTTCTTCCTCTTCTATTACTTCTTCAACAACAGTTTCATTAACAACCTCTTCGGAGATTACAGGGGTTTCCTCGGGAATCACCTCTTCTTCCCCAGAAAGTTCTGGCATATCAATTGAGATATAACCAGTTAGAACCCCTGTAATAACTAAGAGAAGTAAAAATATAACACCTGCTGCAATAAAACCAAAAAAAGACATTAGAAAAATATCTTTCTTCCTAACATGACTAGGAATAGGAGTAGGGTGCTCAGAAGTTCTTTGTGATTGTTGAACTTTAATTGGAGAAACTTGTGGAGAACTTTGTTGTGACTGATCAGAAGACCTGAATGGTCTAAATGGATTTTGATTGTTTTCTTCCATAATTATTTTTCTTAACAGGAGTAGTCTATATATAAACTTTTTTATTCTTTAGAGGATATGATTACAAAGGTTCCTTGGTAACCACAAGATTTACAAAAATATATTCCAGTAATAGGATCATAAACCAAATTTGGTTTTTTACAGCTAGGACAAATCAATTTTTCCGACGGTTTCATAGATAGGGCCATTTTTTGTGAGTGTTGAAATTATTATTTGAAATGAATCAACTTTGAAAGAATTTTTCTCAAGAATAATATTATTTACGGATTCAAAGAAATCTTTTTTTCTTCTAATAGATTTTATTCTTCCCAAAGTTATATGTGATTGGAATTTTTGTTCGGAAGGAAATTTTTCTAAAAGATGTTGATCAATTTCCTGTTGAAGTGTGATTATTTTATCCTCTGGGTCTAAAGAAATCCAAAATACTCTTGGAGCTTTTTCATTTGGAAAGAAACCAATATGGCTTAAGGAGAGAGAAAATTTCTTCTGTTTGGTTTTTAATTTTTTTATTTCCTCTAACTGAGATTCTGAGATCTCACCAAGAAATTTTAAAGTTAAATGTAAATTTTTTTTTGAAACCCAAGTTATCTTTGCTTCTTTAACTTTTAATTCTAAATCATAAAGATAATCTTTTAGTCCCTTGGGTAAATCTATTGCAATAAATGCTCTCATAATAAAAAGTATAATTTGAAGAATTATAAAACTATCTTGTAATAACTAGATTATTAACCTCATCAACAACTTTTCTTAACTTAGGAGTATCAAAGTGTTTTCTAGCAGGAGCAAGTGTTTTTACCAACGCTTCTCCAACGGCTTTCTTTAAATCTAAAGGATGTACTTTACCTGCTTCAAAATCCTTTTCCAAATCTGAATAGGTGTAATATGAAATATTACCCCCGAATTTTTCTGGACGCTCAATACTCAATTCGAATTTGTCTTTAACAAATAATAAATGCTTGGTCCAATCTAGCACAGGATTGAATAAAACATTCTTTTCTGGACAAAAAGCCTTAGCTAACTTTGAACGTATTTCTTCCTCAGAATCTAAAATGAACACGGCAGAACCAGGAACTGATTTTGACATTTTTTGTGTGCTCCAAAGTTCTTGAATATTTTCTGTAGGTACAGGCCAAACTGCAGGTTTCTGTAAACCTAAAATTAAATGATGATGAACAGCAATTGGAGAATATCTCTGACCGTTTTTATTAATCAAAGGCTGAATATTTAACTTGTGAGCAACTTCTCTAGCAATAACATGGGCCTTTCTTTGATCCATGCCTGCATGAGCAATATTTAATCCCTGTGTAAATATATCCGCAACCTGCATAGCAGGATAAACTAATTGAGCAAAATTGACACCCTCTCCTTCTTTTCTACCTAAGATTGTAATTGATTTCATTGCACGATTCAAAGTAATATTTTTACTTACTTCAATCATAGTTCTCCAATAATCATCATTATTATGATAGAGTTCATCACCAGTAACAAATTTTACTTTCTCCGAATCACCACCCATAATGTCTATGCTAACTTTTAAACCTTCTTTGAAATAATTATCGCCAACCCTTTTAATTACTTCAAAATCCCCACCTAATTTATTGTTTATCCAAGCATGCCAAGTTGCTAAATAACAAGAACAAGAAACCTTTGCTTTCTGAAAATCAGCAATCTTTGAACCAGACATTAGACCGGTCCCTAAATGAATCTTACCAGAAATTTCAAAACCTATATAATGTTTTAATTTTTCATTTGTATCTATTAGATTTTTTAAATCCGCTGAAGTTAAGACCTCTTCAGCATTTCTTGTAATTAATTCAAAACGATTATTGGAATCCATTATTTAGAATATTTTATAGTGATTTATTAAACTTTTGTCCGAAGGATTTTCAATAAATGACAAATAGTCTTTTTAAAAAGATATAGTTTAAGAACAAAAATGAAAGAACAGAATATAATTTATATTTCTCTGAGTATAGTAGTATTAGGAATCATTTCATTATTTATGGTATCTTACTTTTTAGATTATAAAACAATAGAAATTGGTAAAATAGATGGAAGCTATCTAGGAAAGAATGTAAAAATCGTTGGTGAAGTAAGTAAATTTAATAGTTTTGGTACAGTTAAAACATTTAAGTTAAAAGATGAAACTGGTGAAATATTAGTAGCAGTATTCACAGAAAGTTTAGAGGTAGAAGGAATAATTGAAGTTATTGGGAGTGTAGAAGAGTATAAAGGGGATTTAGAAATAATTGCAGATCAAATTATCATTCCAGAAAAAAAGACTTAGGAATAAAAGAAATCTTAGGGGCACGAAGTAACTGAACTATTTCAATTTCAAAAATAACCGAATTATATTTTCGTTTTATTTCCGAGAGAATATTATTTAATTCTAAAGTGTCTGGAACTTCAATATCCAACTCCAAATTCCAAAAACCTAGAGTTTTATTTAATCGGATTATATTTTTATGCTGATGACAGAATTTTAACAATTCATTTTCTTCTTTAGAAAGATGATGATACTTGATTAATATTTTGTAAGGGAGATAATCAAATTTGTAACAATCTAAATTTAAGGAATAGCCTTTGATAACACCTTTTGCTTCAAGAGATTTAATTTTACTAATAATAGTTTTAGGATTTAATTTTAACCTCGAAGCAATTTTTACATAAGAAGAACGTGGTGACTCATATAATTCCGAAATAATTTTCTTGTCTACTGAATCCAAACTTGAAGCAATCTTGTCACCACCATAAATCGTTGTTCCAATATGAGAAGAATAATCCACAAGATATTTACGCCCAAATTCATGTGAAGAGATAGTAGTAAGGATTTCAATATTTTCGAAAATATTTGGGAATTTGTCAATTATTACTTGTAAAATTTTATTAAACTTTGAAGCATTCTTTGAAGCAAACAATACTATCAAGTCCCATCTTCCCGCACTAGGTATTACTGATAAAACAAAAGTGTTAGTAAGAAAATGCTGGATAATAGATTCAAATTGTTCTTTTTTTTGATAATTTAACCTAAAATAAACCCTAAAACAATCAAAATCCAAATTTGCATAATCAAAAATGGTAAAAAAACCCATAATAGTCCCTTGCTCTTGAAATTGTTTTATCCTATAATTAATCCCTTGCTGACTAGCTTTAAGGCGTTTTGCAATATGATTTAAAGGACTCCTCGCGTTGTTTGAAAGTTCATAAATTAATTGTAATTCTTTTTTTGAATAATCTTTAGGCATTTTCTAAAATACAGGAGTTATTTCTATATAAATTTACCTAAAATAATGAAATGACCTAAGAAAGTTTTATATACATTATTTTTTCATAACTCTTTTAAGTAATAAAAAAGGTGTTAAATTTATGAATAAAAATCTTTTAGGACAAAAAAAAATAAAAGGAATTACCCTGAAAACTATTGAAGAGATAGACCAGATTAAAAATAATAATTATGGTTTAAGCTATGATGTTGTTCATGCAGCTGCTTCTGTGAGTAGAATTTTAGGGAGATATGTAGATTATGTCCAATTTGAAACACCGAAGAAACCTGCTTATATCATTCTCTTGGACTTCAATGAGAAGAATTTACAATATTTGCATGGAGGAGTTACTGGAATAGCTGAAAAATATATTGGGAAGAAATTTACTGAAGTAATGAAAGGCTTACTCATTGAAATGGGAAATTGTGATGGGGCTGTTGTTGTGGGAAATGATGGAAAAGTTTTGAGAGTTGGAGCACAATTAACAAAATTAGATACTAAAAAAATTATTAGAGAAAGGAAAAAAGAGTATGGAGACCTGGGAAGTCCAGGAAGATTATTAGGATTTGCAAATGATGTCGGAACAAGGCACACATCAGCTTTAGTAGCTTCTTATCAAAATGAAGGAACAAAAGTTGTTACACTGAGTGAAGAAACAGGAGATCTGAGAGTTTATGAAAATGGAAGGATCATTGCCTCTTCAAACGTTGACGATAGAATCCACGAATTGAAAAAAGTTAGAATAGAGAATAAACCTACATTTTTAGGAAAAATTGCTGCATTATCCATGTTTTGAAAAATTTTCGGTTTTCTGAGAGTATAATTTATAATTCTAAATGTTAGAAAAAAAATATGCGAAATATAATTTTAATCTTGTTTCTGTTATTGAGTTCATGTAATTATCATGCTCTTGAAGTAATTGATGGGGATACTATAAAGACCGAATTAGGGACTATAAGATTTTCAGGGATAAATACACCGGAGATTGGAGAATGTTACCATGATGAAGCGGCCGAAAGAACAAAAGAGTTACTATTGCATAAAAAAATTATTTTAGAAAAAGATTATATCGATGAAGATACATATGGGAGAAAATTACGGTATATTTATGTTGAAGATGAATTTGTAAATGGGATTCTAGTCAGAGAAGGGTATGCAAGAGTATTTGATGCATTTAATAAAACTACAAAGAGATATGATGAATTAAAAGTTCTTGAAGAAGAAGCGAAAAAGGAAAATAAAGGTATTTGGAATTGTGTAGGTTAAAGCGTTAAACCGCTAATAGTCATATGAAGGATTTTCGGAAAATGCGAGAATGAAATTATAAAAGAATTTTCTTCAAAAGAAATAATGATTGAAATCATTATTGGAATCTTAGTGGGAATTTGTTTTGGGATATTTACGGGATTAAGTCCTGGGATCCATGTAAATTTAATCTCAGTGTTATTATTCAGTATCTCAGCTTACTTACTAAAGATTGTTGATCCATTAATATTATGTATTACAATTGTTTCTATGGCGATAACTCATACATTTTTGGATATTATTCCGTCAATATTTCTTGGAGTTCCGGACGAAGAGGAAGCAATAGCTGCATTACCTTCACATAGAATGTTATTGCAAGGGAATGCATTCGAGGCAGTACAATTAAGTACAATAGGGGCATTAGGAGGATTGGTTGTTGCGGTAATTTTAATTCCGATATTTTTACTATTCACCGAAAATCTTTATGCATTCCTTGAAAGTTCAATTGCATTATTATTAATATTAACCGCAGGATTTATGATAATGGATGAAAAAAACAAAATTTGGGCGCTAATCATTTTTTTAATTTCTGGAGTTCTAGGGATTGTTACTTTTGCAATACCTGTTAATGAACCATTATTCCCATTATTCTCAGGATTATTTGGAATTTCAATGTTGGTAAATAGTATCAAAGAAAATGTGAAGATTCCTGAACAAAAATTTCAAGACGTTGAAATTAAAGGGGCTGGAAAGGCAATCTTCACCTCAGTAATCATGGGATGGGTTGCGAGTTTCATGCCTGGAATTGGAACGGCACAAGTTGCAGCAATATCAGCAAAGATAGTAAAATTAGAAGAGAAAGCATTCATAATTCTCGTTGGAGGATTGTCAACCGTTAATATGTTATTATCATTAGTTAGCCTCTATTTATTAGAAAAGGCAAGAAATGGGGCTATTGTAGTAGTAATGAAATTATTAGAAGTCAAGCAAAGAGAATTCTATGTTCTGGTTTTTTCGTGTTTGATCACAGGAGGGATCGCAGCAATTATTACATTAAAACTTGCAAAAAGTTTTACCAAATTAATTGAAAAAATAGATTACAAAAAACTGTGTATTGGAGTTTTGTTTGTATTATTAATTCTGGTTGCGGTCATTTCAGGATGGATGGGAGTTACTATACTAGTAATTAGTACTTCTTTGGGAATATTAGTAGAATTAAAACAAATAACAAAAAGTCAAATGATGGGATGTTTGATCATTCCGGTAGTGATATATTTTATATAAAAAAAAGGGAATTAATCATCCCCATCAAAACCGTCATCATCATCATCATCAGAGTCATCACTTTCATAATCATCGTCATCGAATTTCAATAAAGGGTCTGTTATTAAATTTTTCATTTTGTGTTTTCCTCCTTAGGAATTAATGGCGTTTGGGGGTGAGGTTTAGTTTAAATACTTTTTGTATGGGAGTTATAATGGTATAAAAAGATTTATAAAAGATATGGGCATAGAAGGTTGTATGGCCGTTGATTTAAATCTAATTATCCCGGGGGTTATTATTGGGATTATCGCAGGTGCTATAGATTTGTTCTTTATGATTAAAGATGAAAGTGGCGCTGCGAATCAAGTTATCGGACATGGTTTAGGGTCCTTTGTACCGTTAATGATTGCTGGAGTATTTTCAATGCATCTAGAATGGTTAATGAGCATGTCCTTTGCACAAGGAAATATTCTTTCTAATGAAATTGTAATGAGAATTGCATTAATAGTAGTTGTAGCAATAGTTACATTTAGTAAATCTAAATTGTTTAAAGGAGCTAGAGGTGTTGGAACACATGAATCATTCTTACATACTTTGATTATAGGAGCTGTTGTTGGATTAGCACCATATCTTTGGTTACTTATTGGACCAGCTTTACCCGCATGGATGAATGGTTCCGGAGCTAGTTAAATGCAAGTTTTAAATTTTGAGAATATTAATGAAACAAGTCCACTAGGTAAGATAAATATTCTTATCCAACCATTAACATGAGGAATAGAAGCAAGCCATAGGGTATTTTCTTAAAGTAATGTAATTGAAGTAATAGATTTCATTATAGCACAATTTTCAACAGTTTTGTACTGAATGGAACCAAGAACAGCAGCTCAAGTGAGTATTAAAAAACGAGTTGAAAAAATCTTTGATAACCTAAATGCATTCAAAAAGAGTCTTGCATCTAAAGGAAGAAATATTCAAGTAATTGGTTTATTCCAACAATTAATACAAGCGTTTGCAAAGTTGACTTTAGATTATGATCCTTTACTAAGGGCAAGAATTGTAAGTATAAGAAAAACGGTTTAAAATTTTTTAGTTAATAATTTCTTTTTAGTATTATCAACCCTTGATAAGAATAAATCTGGAAGGTCCATGAACTTTGTTTCGGGGTCATCAATCATAGCAACAAACTCTGCTTCAGCAATCTTTAATTCGTGAAACAAACTTAAGTATTGATCAGTACCAGAATGCATTTTATTCCTTAAAGACTCAACAGTTTGGATAGCTTTCTCAACCTTACGCATATAAAGATTTTCAGGAGTAATTAGCCTTTCTTCCTTTTTAGGTTCAAAAGTAAAATCGGAAGTTGAATTCTTAAGTCTCTCTAGACGGTCTTTCATTGAATCTGCCATCTACTAATATGTAAAAATTTAATTTAAAAGGATTTGTACGTTGGAGAATATAATTAAATTAAATTTTCATTCTCTTATTAATATCTAACTTTAATGAAATGATTGTATCTTTTGGATCTTGACCAGACTCCAAAGCATTCTCAATCAACCTAATCTTCTCGAAGTTTGATTCAAAACCTTGGCGACCATAAGTTTCTAATGTTTCTTTAACCCGTTGTATTGTTGCCTTTGCCATGAACAATTGACTTCCATCAACAAACTTCTCTAGATCATCCAAGTACCTTAATGCCCATAACATATCAAAGGAATAATTTGCCATTATAATAAATACAAATTTAAGGTTTAAAAGGATTTATGAGAAATAAACTAATCTTCCTGAATTATCCATTCTGGGTTTTCAATCTTTTAAAGAATTGATCTTTTTATCTAGTTCTTGTTTATATTGATTTAAAGCACTAATCAATTTTGCTTTTATAATTTCATCGGTCATACCTGCATAATTGATGGCCTTATCAATTGGACCTTTACTATCATTATAATATCTTAATGCGGTTTTATAATCTTTTTTTTCTAAGGACTTATCACCTTTTTCTCTAAATGCATCTGCTTCAGTTAAATAATGACCTATCTCTAAAGTATCATAATAAATTAATTTGGATCTTTTTAAATCCGCTTCAATCTTTGCTATTTTATCCTGAATAAATTTTAAATTTTCCTGACTTTTTGGAGTTGGAATCTGATAAATATTATTGATTTCTTGTTCCATATG
>JAGVZZ010000010.1 GCA_018302205.1 Candidatus Woesearchaeota archaeon | reverse complement strand
GATATTTGCGCCCTTTCAAATTTTTCACCTTTTTTCATAACAATATAAAAGTGGAACTAGTATTTAATAGTTCGCAAAATCATAACTGGATTAGTATATTATACTTAAATTGGAAGAAGAGTCTCGAAAAAATGGAAGAGAGGCTGATAGATATTATGTTGGTACTTCTGGGAAAAGAGGATTATTATTAGCAAAAAATCAAAGTTATTTTAATGCTAGTTGTATATTAAGAGAAGAGGGGAGTTCCTTGAAAGAAGTTTATTCTGAGTTAAAAGCAAAATGGAAAGAGGCTTGTGAGGCAAAAAGTAGGTATTATTTGAATCCAGAATTATCAAGCTTGAGAGAGGCTGAGGGCTCTGGATTTTTTTCAGCTATGGTTGAATTAGAACGGATTAATCCTGAATTGAAAAGGTCTTGATTTTTTGTAAATAGATTTTTTTAACCCTTTCTTTGCAGTAAGAAGAGTTAATTAACTCTTTAATTAATGGTTCTGGGGTGGTATATTCCCTTGGGATAATTACATAGGATTTGTTGTTTTCAGTCTTTAAAGGGTATTTAGGCCAAGTTTTCTTGAATGCCCCTAAGGCTAGTTTATTTGTAGTTGGGGGGCCGTAATGTTTGATTGTTTTTGAAAGTTCTTCTTTTGGGAATTTGAAATAGAATATTGCTTGGTTATTCCAGTGCCAATTGGCTTCTATTAATTTGAAATCATTCTTTTGGAGTTTAGCTTTTATGTATTCAAAGCATTTCAGTAACTTTGAACCGACAATATCTTTTTTTCCTTCCAAAGGTTTGATGTCTATAACTATTAAATGGTCTTTATTCTCTTTGATTATTTTGTCTAATGAAAAATCTTCTTTTAAGAAAAATTCTTTATTGGGTCTCTTGAGATATTCTTTTGCTTTGTTTATGAATAGATTAAATTTTTCGTTTGAAACAACAGCTGTGACATTTCTTGAAGCTTGAACTGGGTCTATTAATATTATTGGAGAAACCATTTTTGCTTCGTTTAGTTTAACATGGCCCTTATGGTAATTTTTGAGGTCAATAATTGTTGGAGTTTTCCAGTTAGTGGCATTTTTAATTAAGTTGTTAAATCCTTTATAGTGGATTGTTAAAACTTCCATTGCATAACCTGAAAATCCTTGGATGTATGATTCTGCGCCATAAAATCCGTTTGCTTTAGCGAAAGCTTTTGCGAGTAGAATATCGTCTCTATATTTTTTGTTCTCTAAAACAAATTTTGTATGAAAAGGTGAGATGTCTGTAATGTTTTCTGCTTTGTCCGGATTTGTTATATCCATTATTGGGATTATTTCTACAATATATTTTCCTTTTTGGATATGAAAATAATCTCTGCTACCATGGACTTCTGTTGCATTCTTTAAACTTTTTTTTAGTATTTTTGAAATATCTTTCTCGTGATAGACTTTAGAATCAAATTTTACGTAAATATCAATATCATGATTGTTTTTTAGAAAAGTGTTTTTTGCTGAAGAACCTCCGAGAATAACTTTTGTATTTGGGATATTAATCTGTGATGAAATTTCTTTAATAATTATTTTAATTTCTTTTTGTTCGATATTTGAAGGTTGGATTAACTTTAATATTTCTTTCATTTGTTCTTAGGAGTATTTGTTTAATTAAAAGGTTTGTGGAAAGTTATTTAAATTGAATTTCTATTGGTAGTATATGCTCAATGGTTATAATCAAAGATTTTTACATACGAAAAGTTCAGATATGTTTCAGATGTATTTTCTTTTAATGTTTAGGGCTTTAGGATTTTCAATGATTGGTATCTTTTTACCGTTGTTTTTGTATGTGGAAAAAGGTTATGCTTTTGATCAGGTGGTTTGGTTTTATACAATTATGAGTTTAGCTTTTATTGTTTCATGTTTAATGGCTTTGAAAATTGTTTCTAAGTTTGGGATTAAACATTCGATAATTCTTAGTTATTTTATTCTGATTCCTAGTTTCATAATGTTATTTTTTATTGATTCTATGAATAATTATTACTGGCTTATTGGTTTTTTCCAGGGTTTAAGTTTTGGGCTCTTTTGGATTGCATTTCATGTTGATGCTGCTTTGCATATAAAACGTAAATCTTCTGGGAAGGCTTCGGGGTTGATTAGTTTTTCAAGTGTTATTGGTGCCGTTATTGGGCCTATATTTGGTGCTTTTGTAATTTATTTTTGGGGTTTTAATCTGTTGTTTATTATTGCTTTATGTTTGTTTATTGTTTCATTTTTGCCTTTATTCTTATCTAATGATGTGTATATAAAAACCGATTTTCATTTTAAGCAGATGTTTAATAGGGAACATTATAAATATTTTTTTGGCTATTTTGCTCAAGGTGTCAGATATACTGTCTCTGGAATCTTTTGGCCCATATTTGCATTTTTGATACTTCAGAGTTATGTATCTTTAGGTTTTTTGACTACATTAGGGACTTTGATAGTAGGGATTTTTGGTTATTATATCGGAAAAAAATCAGATCATTTTAGGAAGGGTAAATTGATTAAAATGTTTGCAATGATAAATGGTGTTTTTTCGGTGGTTAGAATTTTTGCTTGGAGTGTTTTAAGCGTTTTCGGTTTTGGGTTGGCTGAGCATATTACTAGTGCAGGTGTTGATGTTCCTTTGTTAGCAAAAACTTATTCGCGTGCAAAAAGAGAAGAAATTGCTGGGTTTGTTTTCTTTAGAGAATTTATGTTGAGAATGGGGGAGTTATTTGCGTTAATAATTGTGTTGTTTATTGGATTGAAATGGTCATTAGTTTTAGGTGGTTTTAGTAATTTGTTGTTTTTATTGTTTTAATCTTTTTTAATTTTAGCAACAAAGAAGCCTTCTGTATCGTTATCTTGGGGCCATAATTTTAAACATTTTTTAACTTCAGACGAATAGGTTTCACCTTCAAATTCTTCTGCTATTGAGCCGCGTTTTAAGTCTAATGAGAATTTTTCGAGTTTGGCATTATCATATCTTTTTAGTAAATAGTCTACAACAGCTTCATCTTCATGAGGCTCCAAGGTACAAGTTGAATAAACTAATGTTCCGCCTTCCTCTAAAATTTCGAATGCGTTCATGATTAATTTTTTTTGTAATGAGGACATATGTTTTATTGTTTGTGGGTTCCACATCTTTATTGTTTTGTAGGATTTTCTGATTGTACCGATGCCTGAACAGGGTGCGTCCAAAAGAATTTTGTTAAATTTGTTTTTGAACCAGTGACCTTCCATTCTTGTAATGACTGTATTTGTTACTCCGCATCTTTGGAGGTTTAATGTTAATGGTTTTAGTCGGTCAATTTTGTTGTCGTTTGCTATAATCAAACCTTTGTTATCCATCATTGCTGCCATTTGAGTTGTTTTTGAACCTGGAGAAGCACAATTGTCCAGGACCATATCTCCTGGTTTTGGGTTTAATACTAGAGGAGGGATCATTGAGGCTGCGCCTTGAAGATAAATATAACCCAAGTAATGTTCTTTTGTATTACCCACGGATAATTTGTTTATGAAGAAACCTTCTTTGCACCAAGGTATTGCTTTGAGGTCGAATCTGGATTTTATTTCGTTAACTGAAGTCTTTAATGTGTTTACTCTGATTGTTTTTCTTAGTGGTTTTAATGAAGATTCTGTGAATTTGTCTATATCCGTTAATTCAGAATATCTTTTGAGAAATGCTTCTTTCCAATCAGCCATGAAATTGGGTTTATTTTATGGTTAATATATTTGTTGGAAAAGTTTTTAAGGATTGTAGAATTTTTTTATTCTATGCACCAGTAGTCTAGGGGTATGATTAGAGCTTCCCAAGCTTTCGGCCCGGGTTCAAATCCCGGCTGGTGCATTCAAAAGTTATTTAAATGTTAGATTTTTTGAGTGTCTTAGAAGCGCGAGTAGTTTAGTGGTTAACTTTAATGTCCATGGATAATTTGACCTTGCCAAGGTTGAGACCCGAGTTCGAATCTCGGCTCGCGCATTCTTAACTTTTACTATTGTGGTTATAATTGATTAAAGAGTTGAATTTTTAACCAATTCTCTCCATACCTCATTTACGTTAGAAAAATCCTCTAATTTCAGTCCTTTAGAATATTTTTTTGGATTTAATGATTGTCTTGGTGTTAAAGCCATTCCTGAATGAGTTACTCTAATAACTCCTTCATATAACAGATCTTTATCATAAACTATAATCTTATCTTTAAAATTATTATTTTCAATAAAATCTATAAGATCTTCAACACTAAGATTTGCTTGTTCTAAATGAAAAATATCCACATTTAAGATTGTTTGTTTTATTTCTAAAAACTTTTTATTTGAAAATAGTCTCTTAATTAATTTTTTTAGATCTAACCTGGAAACAGAGTTCTTACCATAGTTCTCAGTTTCTAAATACGGAGAAAATAGAATAGTTTTAAAGGGTATTATCTCTGTAATTGACATAAGATCTTCAATGTCCTCAATATTTTGACTATGAATTGTATGAAGGGCATTAATCTTATGATAGTTATAATCATAATATAGTCTCTGTATATCTCTTTTAAGCTTTTCAAAATTACTACCCTTTCTTATCTTATTATAGGTCTTCTTTCCACCATCAAAACTAATATCGATATAATCAATGTTCTCTAATAATTCTGGACCAATCTTATCTAAATTTTTTCCATTTGTTATTATACTAATAGTTCTTCCTAGTGATTTAACATTCTTTGCAAATTCTAATAGTAAGTTAATTGATTTTTCATTAACTAATGGTTCTTTACCGACTATTGCCACATGTTCAAATTTTGAGTTTAGAACTTTTTGGATTATAGACCTCTCTATGTAAATAAAAGGATCTTTTAACTGCAAATAACAATGTGGACAATTTAGGTTGCAAATATTATTTACAGTTAATGTTATTAGTCTTAGTCTCTTTACTTTTCCTTCTTCTTTTACCATGTCCTTTAATATCCAAAATTGATGTTCCTGCTATTGCTCCAGCCATGTAATAATTTACCATTAAACAAAATATAAATCTTACTCATTATTTTCTTTAAAATTGTGGAAATATTTATATATTAGTCTACAATTATTATTGATATGGCTGTAATATCCACAAAGCGAGGAGAAAGAATAAAACTAGATCTTTATGACAAGAAGATAATGTTCTATCTTAGTCAAAACTCGCGCATTCCTTTGACTAACTTGGCTAAGGAATTAAAACTTTCACCCCAAAGAGTTAAATATAAAGTTGAAAGGTTAAAAAAAGAGATTCTTAGTCCAGCCATGTTTCTTAATTTCCCCCTATTAGAAATCTCTTCATATATGATTTTTATTCCTAAGCTTAACGAAGAGGAAATAGAAAACCTCTTTTATAATGAATCGATTTATTTTATTTTGCAATCTATTGGTGAATTTCAATGGGTATTAAATTTGATTACTGAGGACATTGAAACTTTTTGTAAAAAAAATCTGGGGAATACTCATTTTTTAATTAAGCCAATTATTCATGTTTATGCTGATAATTATAATCCCTTCCATTTAGATATTAAGCCTCTATCAGAGAAGAAGGATATAAAGATTAGACTAGATGAGAAAGATTATTCTATTCTAAAAGAACTTTCTAGAGATCCAACTTTATCACTATTAGACCTACAGAAAAAAACAAATATTGATAGACAAACTATAAAACAGAGAATGAAGAAAATTGAAGCTTCTAATATTATACAGAAGTTTAGGTATAGTATAAACTTATTTAAGATAGGGTTTATTACTTATTTATTGGATATTGAAACTAAGCCTTTGATGAAGGAAAAGGTTTTGAGGGCCATAAAACAAAATCATTATTCCGGATTTGTATTTGAAAATTTGATTGGTTTTTCTATGCACTTTTTACCCAAAGATCAAGAAGAATTATTTGAGTTTATCAAAAGTCTTGAAAAAGTAGACCCACAAATAAAGATAACTATTCTGCAAAATACTGAAAAGTTTAAAGTGGATCTTGTCCCTAAAAATATAGAAAGAATTTTTGAAAAAAGAAGTACAAAGCTCTAATATTCTTCAGCTTCGGATTTTGTTTAAGAATTTTCTCTTTAGTTTTCTTGTAAACTTATTTAGTTTATTTCGAGAAAAATCTTTTTTTCCGAAAAGCATATAAATCTCGTCGCTATCTACTATTTAAAGTTAGGTAATACCAAGATTGTTGGCGCTTCTAAATGGAGCTATGATACACGGCTCGCGCACCATATTTTAACTCTTTATCCCTACCAAATATGTCTTACATAGTGGTTTATATTTCTTGATTTAAATGGAGGGAAGATGGCTGAAAATGATATATACAATAACAAAAGAAGATATGAATCTTTTGTAGAAAATATTGAATCTTTAATCAAGAAACCTATTCAAGGTTCAAAAGGAGTCTATTATTGTAAAAACTCTAAAAATCTTAAGTATTTCTATAAACTTGTTAAACATTTTGAAGCGAAGGATTTAAGCTTTGTAAGAAGGGTAAGAGTTTTTCAATGTTTAAAATGTATTGTTCATGCAATTGAAAAAGATCTTGTTGATTGCGATAGAGAAGATCTAAATTTGATAGTTGCATTTATGCATCAAAAAAATAAATCTCCAACTAGTAAAAGATCTTTTATTAGGGATATTAAAGCAGTTTGGAGAGTTTTATTTCCTGAATTAGATGAAAGAGGAAGGATTGATGAAACATTAACTCCTTATGCAGTTAGACATCTTTCTGCCAGAGTTGATAAAAGTAAAGAAAAAATGCGAAATGAAAAATATACTATTGAAGAATTTGAAAAAATAATTCAGCATTTTGACAACGATCCAAAAATGCAAGCTTTCCTTACATCAGTTCATGAAACTTACACTAGACCACAGGAATTACTTTATTTAAAACTTAGAAATTTTGAGTTTTTTGATAATTATGGTTTAGCTTATGTTTGTGAACATGGTAAAGAAGGAACTAAAGTTATTCAATTTGAAAATTTATCTTACCCATATATTTTGAAATGGTATAAAGCTCATCCATTGAAAAAAAATCCAGATTCATTTTTCTTTCTTGTTGAAGCAAATAATGGAAAATATAAACAATTAACCCCTGATGCAATAAATCATAAATTAAGAACTGCATGTAGGGAATTGAACATTGACAAAAAAGTTACTTGTTATTCTTTGAAGAGAATGGGAATTACTATTGATCGAATGAATGGAGTTCCAGATAAAATTATTATTGCAAAAGCCGGTTGGGCTAATGGTAAACAATTAGCAACTTATGATTTGGGAACAAGAAATGAAGCTTTAAGGCGTTCATTAATTCAAAAGGGTTTAGTTCAACCAAAAGATGAAAATGAGAAAAAATTTTTACCTCAACAAAAAGTTTGTTCTTTTTGTCATCAAGTGAATGGATATACTGAAGAGTTATGTAATGGGTGCCATAGACCTTTAGACAGAGAAAAAATACAAAAAATTACAAATGAACAGGAATTATTAGCTCAAAATGCATTGATTCAAAGATTGGCTCAATTAGAAATTGAAATTAAAAATTTGAAGAAGAGCTAATTTTTTTATTTTATATTTCCTTTCAACCAAAGCAAATTCGGCGGAACTTTGCCTTTTGCCCTTTCTCTTTGAAGATAATCCATTAATTCATCCCAATACAAAAATGGAATTAATTCATAATGAAAATCTCCCTTTTTATTTCTAAGATCTGGAAATTGAAGTAAGAATTCTTTTTTGAAACGAATGATTGTCCAAGCCTGAGAAGCATTATGATAAGAAACCTTTCCCAGAATAATTTCTTTCTCCTTGAAGGCTTGTATATATCGCATGAGGCATTCCTTTCACCTCAAAGTAGATATTCAAATATCTAAATATAAATACTCTTATCGTGAAGTTTTACGTTATAGCAACATTTATATAGAAAATGCTAATTTCTGGAAACAATTAAGATGAAAAATATCAAATTAGATGTCAAAGATAAGAAAATCCTATACGAATTGATGGAAAACGCCAGATTCTCATACTGCACTATTGGAAAGAATATTCAGCTATCAAGAGAGATGACTGCACATAAGATAAAAAGAATGCAAAAACTAGGAGTTTTGAAAGGTTTTACGGCACATATTTTCAAGCCTCTTGTTGGAATGAATACTCAATATGAGCTATTTATCAATCTGCAATCTCCAAAGAATGAAAAGGATAATATTATTGAAGAATTGGTTTCTCATCCAGATACTTTAATGGTAGCTGAGACCGAAGGGTGGTTTAATCTTCACATTATATTTTGTGCTAAGGATAGATTTCATTCTTGGGAAGTATTTGAGTTCATCAGGCAGATATGCAAGTTAGACAATAACTTTGAGTTCACTATAACTGCTAAAAATAGGTTTGCTTCAAGATTATTCTTTTTAGAAAATTTAGATTATAAGTCGCCCAAGAAGAACTACAAAGATGCTTTTCAAGATATTTTCTTAAAACATAGATTAATGAAAGAAGAATCCGTTGAGTTGAATGAAACTGATTATAAGATTTTGAATGCTTTAAGAGAAGATTCAAGAATTCCTCTGAAAGTTTTGGGAAAGAAATTAGGCTCTGCTTCAAATTCTATAAAGTTTAGAATTATAAGGATGATCAAAGAAGGAGTATTATATTCTTTCACACCAGTAATTGATTTTAAAAAATTAGGATTTGATGAATATTTTTTACTTTTACGGCTTAATGGAGATTCTAATCAAAAAGCTAAAATTGTTAACTTTATTTCTAAGAATAAAAAAACTTACTTAGCTAATTCAATTATCGGCAAATGGGATCATAAATTTATTTTGTTTTCTAAGAGTAAAGATCAAATCTTGGATTTTATTTCTGAAATTTTGGAAGAATTTCCTGATTCTATTGCAAGGTATGATTTGCTTTGGATGACTAAGATTCATAAATTAGTTAGTTATCCTGAACTTGGGGATTCTTAGGAATAGAAACTATTAAAATGAAAAAATGAACCTTTATAAACCGGAACCAAACTGAAAATGATATGATAGACTTTACTGAAACTCAAGTTAGAAATATTGAAATTTTATTTAGAGAAAGAAATTATTCTTTTAGAGAGAGAAATATTGGATGTAGAAATTTTGGTTATTATTTTTTACCGTCGGAAATTAATCCAGAACTATCAGATTTTATATTAAGAATTACAAATCAAGAATCTAAATTATATGTAATTGGGGTTTCTGAATCAGTACCTTTTGCAATAAGAGATTATTTTGCTTTAGCAGAATATATAGAATTTATTGAATTAGATTTAGGCTTAGAAGGAAGAGTTAGACAAGCTGAAGAAATAGTTTTAGGAATAGTTGAACCTGAATTGAAGAGAGATTATATAACAAAAAAATTAGGGCTCTATAAAAGAGAATTAGATTTAGATAGATCAAAACCTGAAGAATATTGCCTAGGTGATGAAGGTAGAAGAGAATTTTTACGTGCTATTGATTATTTAGATGAACAATTAGCTATTTCTAGAAGAAGAATTACATAAATTCTACAAATCTTTTTTTCATATTAATTCTATTTTCAGCTTTTTGAAAATTTTCAATAAAAGTATTTTTATTTCTCATACGATAAATTACTTCTCTGCATTCTAAAGCACATTCGTAAAATTGAGATTTTTGTATTCGAAGTAAATATCTTAATTTTTCAAGAAATTCAAACTGGTTTTCAAAAGATAGATTTGGAAACTCTTGTATTATTGATGACTCCTTAAATCTCTGATTTAATAATAAATAGTCCACAAAAATTATTAAAGACATATAAAATGCTGATGCATGAAAGAAATTTTTCCCTTTTTCTCCAGTTTCAAAATACTTTTGAATCATAGGAAGATATTCAGTTTCATGTCGAACTTTAACTAACATTGGTGCAGATATATATTCGATAAATGTTGTGACATGCTCATTATCATCAAATGCATCTTCTAAATTTCTATCAACAATAGCTCCATGCTCTAATTCATGAACTAAAGAACTAACTAAATGGTAATATAATTCTTTGAATCGTTTATTCCTTTCTTTTTTGGCTTTAATAATAGGAAATAACCAATAGGGGGCATTTATTCTAAATATAGCCTCAGGATGAATATTTGTACTTCTATCATATAAATTAAACATAATAAATACTTTTGAGTGTAATTTAATATTTCCAGAAGAGAATTTTTGAACATAATTATTAGTATCTTTAGCAATATTAGTTAAAATTTTATGAATTAATTCTAGATTTTCAAAATAAAAATCTAAATTCTCTTTTGAAGCATTTTCTTTACAAAAATAGTATACAAAATCAAAATTGTTTAATTCATGATTAAATAAAGAGTTATTAGAAACAACAAACCATTTTCCCAAGCCCTCTGCTTTAGCAAAACTAAATTTAGAAAAATATTCTAAAAATATCCCTTGTAGCATTTGAATTTTCACATTAGAGATTATTAAAGAAATCCTTTCATGAATCAATTCGTCAGTAAGTTCTTTACAAATCATCAAAATTTATTCAGTTATTCTTTTTAATAAAACTTTCCTAAGCCTTGTCAACCCAACCTAACTCGTGAAACTGATCACCTTCCTTATTCAAAAATGTAATAGCTTTTTCCATAAACTCTTTCATAGAACTACAGGAAGAATAAATTCCCCTCAGATGTTCACATCTTTCTTTGTGATTAGGAAAAGCTTTCTCTTCAATACAAGTAAATTTATTTATTTCAGGTAAATTCATAAGTATAACATTCAAGATTTCTGATAAATCCCCCAGCAAGAAAAGTAGGTAAAATCATTAAAGAACATTTAACAGCAATAGAAGTATTTATCTTAAAGAATAAAATAAAATCAATTATTCCGAATATAACTGCATACATAGACTGCTTGAAAGTCAATCCAAAAATAATTTTTTCTTGATATTCTAATTGTGAAGGTATTTCATAAGCCATTTTACACCTTGCTTCCAAGTGTTTTTATCCAACCAAAAACTTTCCAACCAAGTACAACACCGACAGCACCCATAATCAAACCATAAAATAAGAAATAAATCAATAAAATATCCACTAACAAGAAACTGGAAATCATAACAAAGATTTTTCCATCTGTAAACAAACTAGTTTCTAATAGCATAGAACCAAACAACAAAATTATCGATGCAATGAATGACATAAAAATATTGATTCCTAAAAAATACAATAATGACTTACCCATTCCT
>JAGVZZ010000009.1 GCA_018302205.1 Candidatus Woesearchaeota archaeon | reverse complement strand
ACTTCAGTCCATCGTATAGCCGATTTATGGTACAGGTGACGGCTAACCACCCACCTAGCCTGCATAATTTTGGTGATATTGATGTTTTATTAACCTTTGTATTGATAACTTTTAAAAAAGTTTGATTAAAAAAGCCTCAGTGGCGATTGAACGGTTGGGTTAATTATATAAATCTCTCTTATATGTTGTTTGTTAATGAAGAAGAAGGTGATTAATAGAGATAGAGTTTTCTCAGTTCTGATTATAGTTTTAGTTTTGGTTATTAGTTTTGGGTTTGGAAATCAAATTCAGTCTGGGTTTGCTGTTGCTGATTGTGTTGATGCGGACGCTGATGGGTATTATGATGAGGGTTGTAGTTTAGAAGATATTGGGTGTGATGACCCTGAATCGTTAGTTGTAGATTCTTATGATAAGGCAAGCTTGGATGTGGATGAAAGTTATTTAGTATATATTTCTAATTCTGGTGTTTATGGTTATGATTTGATTTCATCACAAAATAATTTGTTGAGTAGTGGGCAAGTAATTTCTAATTCTAGAATTGATGGTTCGTATGTTGTTTGGCAAGATTTGTCTGGAACTTATTGGCAGATTTATGTGTTTGATTTTAATTCTTTAACAACTACATTTGTTAGTGAATCACAGTCTCATCAAGTAAACCCAGATGTGTATGGGAATGATGTTGTGTGGGCTGATAATGTTGGTGGTGATTGGGATATTTATCTTAAAGATTTAGTTAGTGGTGAACAAAGTTTGATTATTCCTGGAGATGGAAATCAATATTCACCTAGGATTTATGGAGATTATGTTGTTTATGTTGATGATTCTAGTGGAACAAAAGATGTTTATTTGTATCAGATTAGTATAGGTGAAAGCAAATTGATTGATGGTAGTGATGGAGATCAGCATGCAGTTTCTATTTTTGGGAATTATGTCGTCTGGCAATCTAATCTTGCAGGAAATTATGATATTTATTTGTATGATATTTCTTCTGATGGAGTTATGATTGTGGCTGATGATAGTTATAATGAAAAATATCCGAAAGTTTCCAGTGATCTAATTGTTTGGGCGCAGGATGATGGGAATGATTATGATTTAGAATATTATGATTTTGAAACTGGAGATTATTATCAATTAACTGATGATGGTCCAAATCAAATTGTGCCGGTTGTAAGTTCTTCGTATGTTATGTGGTTGGATGATACAAATGGGTATTTTGATATATATGGACAAATTGTTAATCCCGTTTGTGATAGTTTAATGTTTGGGGATTGTGATGATAGTTCTGCATTTATATCTCCTGATGAAAGTGAAGTTTGTGGGGATTTAGTTGATAATAATTGTGATGGAGAAATTGATGAGGATTGTGGTGCTTCTACTTTGTCGGATGGAGATTGTTTAGTTTCTGAAATTACTTCTAATGTTTGGGTGGAATCTACTTGGAATGAAACAATTAATTCTGCTTCTGATGGTGATACCGTATATTTGGTTGCTTATGGTGATGGAAGTTGTGGTACTGATGCTGCAGATTTTTATTTGTATTCTGTGATTGATGATAGTGGGGTTTATGTTACTGATGAATTAATTGAAAGCTTTACTTCTGCGTCCATAAAGAATTATGATACTTATGATGCAAGTTATACTAGTTGGAGTGCAGTTTATGATGAAGATAAATATTATTATTTTATTGCAGTATTAAATGAAACTGCTGTACTTGGGGATACTTTGTTAGTTTGTGGTGCTGGGGCTACGTGTTCTGGTGAAAGTGTTACTGTTTCTGATGTTGAGGATTATATGGAATTGTATTCTGGTGGATGTTTGACTGATGATGATTGTGATTCTGGTGAAACTTGTGTTGAAGGGAGTTGTGAAGAGAGTAGTGTTGTTGAAACTTGTGAAGAAGGATGGGATTGTTCGAATGTAGAATGGTCTGAATGTAGTAATGGAATTTCAACCTTAGATTTGTCACAATGTCAATATATCCCTTATAGCGATATTTGTTATACCGATGATTATTTGCCGACTACTGAAAAAAGTTGTTCTTCTACAACGAATGCTGCAAGTACATCTAATTCTGTTGATGAAGTTGCTGAAGAAGAAGTGCCTTTCTTTACTTGGATTAATCTATTGTTAGTTTTTGGAATATTAGTTGGGTATTATGCTTTTAGGAGATAATTTTAGAAACATAAGGGCCGTCTTGTTTGTAGCCTAATTTTTTGTAATAATTTCTTACCCCTATCCCGGAGATAACTAGAAGTTTTTTCTTTGAATTTTGTTTACAGATCTTTTCTGCTCTTTTTAGTAATATTTTCCCGAATCCTTTATGTTGAACTTCTCCAACCTTTTCTAAGCCTATTGCTGTACCATAAACATGGAGTTCTCTAATTATTGCTGAATCTTTTGTTATTTCTTTTCTATAGCTTTTTGAGGGAAATCTTAATCTACAAAAACCAATAATCTCTTTTTTTTGTTTGATTGAAATGAAATATTCTTCTCCATTTGATGCTTCATATTCAATGATTTCAAGTTTAGGATTTTTTATTTTGGTTTTTATTTCGTTACAACGAATACAATTGCAATGTATGTTGTGTTCATTCATATAATTTTGAAGTAATTGTCTTAGGTTAGTTTTATCTACACCCGCGAGAGAATGTTTGGTTGGAATGTCTCTTTGAATTCGCATTATTCTTACATACTCTGGAACTTTAGTTTTGAATTCAGCTAAAATCTTTATTGCTTCGTTTGTTTTGAATGGAATATATTTTCCTTTTTTGTACATCTCTGCTAATTCTGTACCTGGCATAACTATACATGGATATATTTTTAGCATGTCTGGGCGAAAGTCTGGGTCTGAGAATAAAGCCATTAAATTATTTTTATCCTCTGGTAGGCCTAGCATTACATGTGCGTTGATTTTGAATCCGAGATCTTTTAAAATCCTAAAAGATTTTTTTGTATCTTCAACCGAATGGCCTCTTTTTATTATTGATAAAACTTTATTGTCTGTTGTTTGTACACCTAACTCTACTCTTGTACAACCTTGTTTAAGCATAATATTTGCATGTTTGAGTTGTGCGTAGTCTGGTCTTGTCTCTATTGTTAGGCCTATACATCTTATTTTGGATTTTTCGTTTCTTTTGATTTCTTTTTCTAATGTGGATTTGCCTTTTAATTTTAAAATTTTATTTTGAATTCTTTGTGTTCTTTCGGGGTTAATGTCGGAGGGAAGTTCAAAGAATTTTTTGAATTGGGTTAATGTGAAATTAAAATCGTTTAATGCTTTTAATGAATATGTGATGAATTCATTTTGATATTTTATCGGATAACTGGGAAAAGTTCCACCTTGAATTATTAATTCAACTTTGTCATAAGATTGATTCAATAAAAAATATTGTTCTAGGCGATTGAAGACAGTTAGATAAGGATCATAGAAGTTTCTTGCACTACGCATTGTTGAAGGCTCAGTACCAGTATAGCTTTGTGGTACATCTCCAAAGATTGAATTTGGTCCTCCTGGACACATGATACATTTGCCGTGTGGGCAGGGGATTGGTTTGGTCATTACTGCAATGGGTGTGACCCCTGATAATGTTCTAGCGGGTTTTGTAATTAGAAATTTTAGTTCTTTGAATTGTTTTTCATCTGCATGCATTAGTATCCCAATCATAGAAGGGAAAATTTGAGGGCTATATTTTCGGCAGAGTTCTCTTCTTAGTTTTAGAACTCCGTCAATCGTTTTTATTTTTCTTTTTTTGATTTCTTTGAATAGTTCTTTGTAAAAATCTTGCATCTGGGTGTATTCTGAGGAAAAGTTTATATATATTCTTTTTCATTTAAGGTCTAATGAAAAAAGTGGTGAAAGTTGTTCCTTTGTGGAAAAGGATTTTTGCTTATGTTATCGATGCGATTTTGATTAGTATAATTATTGCTAGCCCTTTGATGATTAAAGAGACTGGTGAGAGTTTTACTGATTTTGTTAATTTGGTTTTGAGTTCTGAATTTTGGGTTGCTACAATTATGGTAGGTGTTCTGACTATGGTTTATTGGACTTTTCTGGAATGGAAGTTTGGTCAGAGTGTTGGAAAAATATTTTTTAAAATTAAATCTGTTAATGTTAATGATAAACAAATGAGTGTTTCACAAGCTTTTATTAGAAATTTGAGTAAGTTGTCCTCTGTAATTTTATTCTTAGATGTACTATATATGCTTATTAGTAAAGGAAATCTAAGGTTCTTTGAAAAGATAAGTAATACTAAAGTTGTTGGGGTGGTTGAAGGTGAATAAATATTTTAAAATTTTAATTTTTATCTTAATTATTTGGGCTTTGGCTTATTTAATCTCATTTTTGATATTTGATGATACCTCGGTTATGGAAAAGAAAGTTGCGATTATTCCTATTGATGGTATGATTACTTATGATGGTGGCTCTAGTTTTTTTATAGAAAGTGTTTCTGGGGAGAGTATTGCTGAAAAGATTGAAAGTGTAAATCAAGATAATTCTGTGAAAGCGATTGTATTAGAAATTAATTCTCCAGGTGGGACTGTGATGGGGACTAAGGTTGTTGTTGATGCGATTAAAGAAGTTGATAAGCCGATTGTTTCTGTGATTACTGAATCTGGGACCTCTGGTGCTTATTGGATTGCTTCGCAAACTGATGCTATTTTTGCTGATGAGTTATCTTATGTTGGAAGCATTGGAGTTATTGGTTCTTATTTAGAGT
Source organism: Candidatus Woesearchaeota archaeon (assembly GCA_018302205.1). Lineage (GTDB taxonomy): Archaea > Nanobdellota > Nanobdellia > SCGC-AAA011-G17 > GW2011-AR17 > JAGVZZ01. Next base: position 8,912 of record JAGVZZ010000009.1, on the reverse strand, counting down.
TTGATGGGTTGTTAGATGATTATAATGTTACTTATAGAAGATTAGTTACTGGTGATTACAAAGATATTGGGTCGCCATATAGAGAGATGACTTCTGTTGAAGAAGGATTGATGATGGATCGCTTAGATAAGGTTCATGAATATTTTGTTGAGAGTGTTGCTGAAGGAAGAGAAATGAGTGTTGAGGAAGTTGAAGATTTGTCTAATGGGATTTTTTATTTAGGGATGGATTGTGTTGATAATGGGTTGATTGATTATATTGGAAGTAAAGATGATGCTGTTGCTTATGCGCAGAATTTGACCGGGGATGTATTAAGTGAAATTGATTATAAAGACAAAAAAAGTTGGTTTTCTAATTTGGAGAAATTTTCTATGATGAGTTCTTATTTTGTTGGGCAAGGCATTGGAAGTGTGTTAGTGCAAGGTGAGAAATTAGAGATTAAAGTATAATAATTTATTTAAATCCATTTTAGATTTTATTTTTTATGTTTCCATTAAAATATGAAGATGAACAAGAAAGATATAATCGGGGTCTTGAGAGAATGAGGGGGTGGTTAACTGATGATGTTGCTAAAAGAAAGTTCGATTCTGGCAACTATCATGTTGGAGTAGTTTGTAATAATTCTTTTGCATGTTATCAAAGAGGGGATGTTGTTATTTTTGAAGATCAAAGTGGACATTCTGAAAGGATACAAAAAGTAAGTATTGAAAGACCTATGACTCTAGAGGAAATTGCATGTCAAAAAGATGTAGGGTCTTTAATTAGAACTGTTGGAACAACTATTAATGTCCCCAGACCTTTTATTTATGATATTACTGATGAATTCAGTTAAACTTTTTAATTTGAATTAATTTGTTTTTAAGATGTATAAAGATTTGATTAATAAAATTGAAAATTTGAAGTGTGAAGAGAAAGCTAAAATTTATCAAAGATTTTTTAAGACTGGAAAAGGTGAATATGGTGAAGGTGATATTTTTTATGGGATTGTTGTACCAAAATTAAGAAAGATTTCTAAGAAATATCAAAAATTAGATTTAGTTGATGTTGAAAAGTTATTGGGGAGTAAAATTCATGAACAAAGAATGATAGGTTTGTTTATTTTATCTTTGAAGTTTAAAGAGAATCCTGATGAAATTTACAAATGTTATATGAATAATTTAAAAGGAATTAATAATTGGGATTTAGTTGATGTGTCTGCACCGAATATTCCTGGAGTTTATTTATTGGATAAAGATAAGAAAGTATTGTATGAATTAGTAAAATCAAAAAATTTATGGGAGAAAAGAGTTGCTATGTTATCATGTTTTGCATTTATTCGGAATAATAAATTTAATGATGCTTTGAAAATAGCTGAAATATTACTTCATGATGAACATGATTTAATGCATAAGGCAGTTGGTTGGATGTTAAGGGAGATCGGAAAAAGAGATTTGAAAGTGGAAGAAGATTTTTTGAAAAAATATTATAAAAAAATGCCTAGAACTATGCTTAGATATGCAATTGAGAAGTTTGATGAAAAAAAGAGGCAAAGGTATTTAAAGGGCGAAATTTAGCGAATTGGGAAGACTTATAAATATTTGATGTTTCACACGTGAACAGGAGTTAGAGAGAAATGGCACAAAGAACCGGTGGATTAAGAAGAAAAACTAGGCATAAATTAAGAAAGAATGTTAGTGATAAAGGTAAAATTAGTATTAGAAGATACTTACAAAAATTTGAAGTTAATGATAAAGTAGCTTTAGTATTGGATTCGGCTATACATACTGGGATTTTTCATCCTCGATTTCATGGGGATGTAGGATTAGTTGTAGGTACCCAAGGAACTTGCTATAAAATTCATGTTATGGACGGAAAATTGTGTAAATTATTCATAGTACATCCTAGTCATATGAGGAAATTACAATGAGTGAGTTTGAATTAGTTGAGGAAGCAGCTATAACTTTGGCTGAATTGAAAGAGAAATTTCAAGCTGTTAAAGATGATGGTTTGACATACAGAGCTGAAAAGGCCAATATTTATTTAGAACTCTTTGCTTTAAGTTCAACTAAAGAAGCTCATGAATTATACGAAAAGATTATGAACTTGAATATACCTCGGTTAAAGGACAGATATGTCGTGAAGATCATAGATATCATGCCAAAAGACATAGATAGTTTGAGATTGCTGTTTTCAGCTGAGACTTTGACTATAAAAGATGATGATTTAAAGAAGATATTAGATGTTATCCCGCAATAAAATAAAAAATGGAACCCAACGAGAAGGAAGAATTGGTAGTAGTTTTAGACTTTTTACCAAATGGGTATCCGTTCGACAATAGACCTAGTTTTAGAAAAACACCGATTGCTCAAGTGATGAGTAAGAAATTTTTTACATTGCTTGAAATTATTCCGAAGAAAGATGTTACTATCCAAGCTATGGAGGAATTATATATTGGTGAAGGAAAAAGGGACAAAGTTCATCATGTTGCTGGTAGGATTGGAATGGATAGATTAACACAAACTGCTAAAGGTGAATTAGAGTTTGTTATTGAGAAACTTGTAAAAGAAAATCCACAAAGATTTTTGGATTTTTTTAATAAGTGCGGTCCAATAAGTACTAGAATGCATCAAATTGAATTGTTACCTGGAATTGGAAAAAAACATATGTGGGTAATTATTGAGACTCGACAAGAGAAACCTTTTGAGAGTTTCGAGGATATAAAAAGTAGAATTAGTGCTATACCTGATCCTTTAAAGATTGTTGTTAGAAGAATTCTAATGGAATTGAATAACGAGGATAAGTATAAAATATTTGTGAGGTAGAGAAAGCTTTTTAAAGACTAGATTTTTTAGCTTCACTTTGAACAATGGAAAAAGATCATAAAGCTGAAAGTAAAATTAAACAGTTAATTAGAATTCTAAATACTGATATCCCAGGTCACTATAGATTAGGTTATGGTTTGACAAAAATTAAGGGTGTTGGTGCTAATTTGTCACATGCATTCTGTGTAAGAAATAATATTGACGGAACTAAGTTATTGAGTGAATTAACTGAACCTGAAGTTAGAGATATTGAAGGAAAATTAAAAGCTGGAAGCGGAATAGATTCTTGGTTATTGAATAGACAACATGATTTTGATACTGGAGAAGATTTACATATATTTACTACTGATTTAAAATTCAGAATTGAATTTGATATTAAGAGATTGCAAAAAGTCAAAGCCTACAAAGGTATGAGACATGCAGCTGGCCAACCTGTAAGGGGGCAACGTACCAAAGCTCACTTTAGAAAAGGGAGATCTAAGGGCGTTTCAAAACTGAAAGCTAAGACCGGGGGAAAGAAATAGGTCTGAATAACAATGGGAGATCCGAAGAAAGCTAAGAAAAAATATAATAGACCGCAACATCCTTGGAGAAGAACACAATTAGAAGAAGAAAAAGTTCTTGTTGAAGAGTATGGGTTGAAAAATAAAAAAGATTTATGGAAATTTGCTTCTAAACTAAGTCATTTTAAGCAACAAGCTAAAGCATTGATTGCTGGAAGAAGTCCGCAAGCTGAGATTGAAGAAAAATTATTTTTGGAAAAATTGCAAAAAATGAGTTTAGTTCCTGCTGGTGCAACTGTAGATGATGTTTTAGGTTTGTCTGTTAAAGATTTACTTGAAAGAAGATTACAAACTATGGTTTTTAGACGAGGATTTGCACATTCTATTAAACAAGCTAGACAGTTTGTTGTACATGGGCATATTTTAGTTAATGGGCAGAAAGTTAATGTTCCTTCATTTTTGGTTCCTGGAAATGTTGAAGAAATGATTTCATATAGTGGAAATTCACCTTTGGCTGATCCCGAGCATCCTGAAAGAAATAAAGATAAAGTTAAAGAAGAAGAGAAGAAAGTTAATAAAGCTGAAGTTGAAGAAGAAGTGATTGTAGAGGAAGAAAAATGAATCCAAGACCACAAAGTATGGAAAAATTGAAATGGGGTATTGCGCATATTTATTCATCCTATAACAATACAATTATTCATATTACTGATTTAACCGGTGCAGAAACTTTGTCAAAAGCGTCTGGTGGTATGGTTGTTAAGGCACACAGGATGGAGTCATCTCCGACTGCTGCTATGTCTGCTGCTAAGATTGCTGCTGAAGGTGCAAGAGATAAAGGTATTAATGCTTTACACATTAGAGTAAGAGCACCTGGTGGGCATAATGGTCCAAGTAATACTGGTCCTGGAAGTCAAGCTGCGATTAGATCATTATCAAGAATGGGTTTTAGAATTGGAAACATTGATGATGTAACCACTATCCCCCACGATAAGTGTAGAAAGAAAGGTGGTAAGAGAGGTAGAAGAGTTTAAGATGGAAATGAAATTATTATCCTCGGACAAGGGAGAGTTTAGATTTTTAGTTAAAGATATTAGCCCTGCTGAGCTTAATGCTTTTAGAAGAATAATTATTAATCATTTACCTTCAATGGCTGTTGATACTGTTGAAATTTTAGATAATTCATCTGCATTATTTGATGAAATAATTGCTCAAAGAATTGGTTTAGTTGTTTTGAAAACTGATATTGAGAGTTATTTTGTTAAAGAAAAATGTAAATGTAAAGGTGCTGGTTGTGCTAGATGTACCTTGGATTTATCATTGGAAGCTCAAGGACCATGTATTGTTACTGCTGATATGTTTATATCAAAAGATCCTGCAGTTGTTCCTGTTCATGGAAAAACACCTATTGTTAAATTATTAGAAAATCAATCATTGAGAGTTGTTGCGCATGCAATACTTTCAACTGGAAAAGATCATATTAAATATAGTCCTGGTTTAATGTATTACCAAGGTAATCCAAGTATTAAAATCGGGAATGTTAAAAATGTTGAGGAGATTGTTGAAATTTGTCCGAGAAAAGTATTTGAATTAGAAGGTAAAAAATTAAAAGTAAAAAATAATGATGCTTGCGTTTTATGTAATGCTTGCGTTGATGCTTCCGGAAATGAGATTGAGGTAAAAGGAAGCGGTAAGGATTTCATTGTCACAATCGAGCCTTGGGGGCAATTAACTGCTCTTGAAATAGTTGAGGGTATGGTTGATTCACTGCATGAGCAAATTGATGAGTTGAGCGAAGAAATTAAAAAGCTCAAATAAAGCTTATGCGGAGGTGGCAGAGCATGGTCAAATGCGCTATTCCATTCATGGATGTGGATGGAGCGTATGCTTGAGGGGCTAGTCCCTAAGTGGGTGCGAGGGTTCAAATCCCTTCCTCCGCAGTATAAAAAAACGAAAATGAAAACAAATTTACAAACAAGGGAAACAATAGCTAAATTGAATAAAAGTAAAGTAGCTATGTGGAAAAGAGTAGCAAAAGAATTTGATAAGCCTACAAAGGGATATGCTAGAGTTAATCTTGAAAAAATTACAAAGGTAGTTAGAGAGGGAGAAATAGCTTTAGTACTTGGAAAGGTATTATCTGTTGGTGATATTAGAAAAAAAACTGTTGTTGGTGCATTTGCCTTTTCTGAAGTTGCTAAGCAAAAAATTATTGCTGCAGGTGGAGAAGCGCTTACTATTCAAGAATTATTTGCAAAGAATCCTAAAGGAAGCAAAGTGAGGTTAATGAAATGAGTGAAGTTAGAGAAGAAATTTTTGTAGATGCAGAAGGAATAATCTTAGGTAGGTTGTGTACTTTTGTAGCTAAGAAAGCTTTGATAGGGTATAAAGTTAATGTTGTTAATATTGAGAAATCAATTGTTACTGGTTCTAAGAAAGTTGTTTTTGGGAAATATAAAAGATTGAGAGAAATTGGTGGACCAAGATTCGGGATTTCTATTCACAGAACCCCTAGAGGTATTTTCAAGAGAGCTTTGATTAATATGTTGCCTCATAAAAGAGCTAGAGGAAGAGAAGCTATGGAAAGGGTTAAAGCATTTAGAGGAGTTCCAGAAAGTTTGAAAGATAAAAAATTAGTTACTGTTGTTGGAGCAAGTGTTGATAAAGTTCCAAATACTAAGTATGTTACTGTATTAGATATTGTCAAGTTTGTAGGTGGAAAATGAAAACCGTACATGTTTCAGGAAAGAGAAAAAGGGCTATTGCTAGAGCAACTTTAAGCGAAGGTAAAGGGATTATTAGAATTAATTCTATGAACTTAGAAACTTATGGACCTGAATTGGCTAAGATGATGGTGAAAGAACCTTTAATGTTAGCACATGAATTTACAGGTAAGGTTGATATTGATGTTTTTGTTCAAGGCGGTGGATGGCATTCACAAGCTGATGCAATAAGATTAGTTGTTGCAAGAGCATTAGTAGAATTCAGTGGTTCTAAAGCATTGAAGCAAAAGTTTTTGGATTATGATAGGCATCTTTTAGTTTCTGATATCAGAAGAGCTGAGAGATCTAAACCTAACGATTCTAAACCGAGAGCTGCTAGACAGAAATCTTACAGGTAAAAAGATATTTTTTATATTATTTTACTACTTTTAAGAAATAATCTTTCGAAAGGTTTAAATAACAGTTATTATAACAGTTATTATTGATTTTTTATATGAAAGAAGTACAAATCAATTTATCTTCAGATTTAGCTGCAATTAGTACTTATAATACTATGTTGAAAGCTTTTTCGGCAGGAGAACAAATTCCTAGCGGTTATCTTATTGATGAGGCTATTGCTATAGGAATTCAAAGAAGGTTATTACCTCGTCCTATGAGAGGTTTATATTTAGATGGTATTGTGCCTACGAATATTAGATATCCAGATGTTTCAGAATTAAATGATTCTCCTATTGCTGTAGCTTATAATCATAAATTTGATAAAAGAAGATTAAGACATATTTTGGAAGAACTTAGTGTAAATATTGAATTTCATAGGAAAAGATTATCCGTTTCTGATTCAGAGGGTTTAATTGGAATCTATAAGGAGAGTAGATTGATACTTCCTAGAAATGGTTTAGAGAGATTTTTAAAATTAGCTCCTCCTTCATTAACGGGAATGAATCAAGATTGTTTTTTAAAATCAACTAGGCGTTAGATGGAAAAAAAACGAGTAAGGCTTTACAAAGAATTAGAAATTAAAATTGGGAGAACACCATTAGTTAGATATTCTGGAGAAGTTCCAAATAAGAATGTTATTCTAATTAAGAGAGAATGTGATAATCCTTATGGAAGTCATTATGATAGAGTTTATTTAGAATTATTTAGGCATTTTGAATCTGAAGGTAAACTTATTCCTGGAATGAATGTTCTTGAAACAACTTCTGGTACTGCAGGAGTTTCTTTTGCGGGTATCGGTAAATTTTTAGGTTTTAATTGTTATGTAATGATTCCTGATGATTCTTATAAAAAAAAGAGAATTGAAGTAATTGAGTTTCAAGGTGGGAATGTAATTCTTACTCCTGGAGAAGAAGATGTTTTTGGTTTTACTAAAGACAGAATTTTTGAAAATATAAGGGAATATAATGCTTTCTTTTTGAATCATTCTTTTGGTAAAAGAGGGACAAATAATGAAGTTACTTTGAGTGCATTAGAAACTATTGCAAGAGAAGTTTCTGAAGTAACTGAAGTTGATGTTTATGTTTGTGGTATTGGAAATGGTTCAAGTGTTGTAGGTTTAGGTAGATTTTTTCGAATTAGGAATCCTAATATTAATATTGTTGGTTATAAGCCTCAAAAAGTTGGTAAAAGTGATTTTCTAGGTTTAATGAATCAAGATGGTTTAGATAGAAAAATTTCATTTCCACATTTAGTTGAAGCTAATAGTTTAATGAGTAAAGTAGTTTTGATTGATGATTGGGATGGAATTGGTTATGAAGATTTAGGAAGATCTGCTGTTGCGGGTATAAATGTTGGATTGAAAATTGCAGAAGAAATTTCTAATAAAAATATTTTAGTTTTGGGTTATGATAAAATTCAAAGATATTAGCCCCGGACAGGACAAACGCCTGTAGATTTGTTTTGAAGAATAGATTTCAGAAGAAAATATTTGAAAAACTTTTGGAGAAGTATGAATCTTCTTTTTTAGAGAAGGAATTAGCTATTAGTATTCAAGAAATTTATGCGTATAAGAATTTAAAAGTTAAGAGTATATCTAAAGTTTTGCTTGGAAAAGTTGATTTGTTGCTTAAATTGGGGCCAAAAGAATTGAATAAGAATATTGAAGGATGCTTTGGGAATATTTATTGGTATTCTAAACGGTTTGAAGAGGTTAAAAGAAATAAAATTAGGGAAGTTTTGTTGAATCAGAAAGTTTAAATATTATTATAAAAAATCAATTAGAGTTGGTAAAGATTCCAAGCCTGGTGTTATTTTTGGGGTTTATGAAACAAAAAATGGATTAGGGGGATTTACAGTTTATCCTGATTTGAGTTTTTCTTTAGATTTTGAATTTAAGCGACGAAAGAGTTTTTGTGTAACATTTTATGCTTCAGGTACTGGTTCTTTTACTGCCTTAAGTATTGAAAAATTATTGGATAAAAATGATTTAGAAAGATTTGCTAAAGGAAGTGTTTCGAAACTAGTTGACCAAAAGGTTTAAAAACCAATGAAATTTTCGATAAGGTATGATAATTCCAATCAGATGTTTGTCTTGTGGTAAGCCTATTGGGCATTTATGGGAAGAGTTCAAGAGAAGAACTGCTCAGGGTGAAAGTCCAAAAAAAGTTATGGATGATTTAGGTTTAGTAAGATATTGTTGTAGAGCACAGTTCATGGGGCATATTGATTTGATTGATGAAGTTGCTAAATTTAAACGAGGATAATCTTTTTAATTGAATTAAAGTTAATTGATGAGATTCGAAAGTTTTATATTTTTATTTGATTTATTACGCTCAGGCTGGGATTTGAACCCAGAGATCCGGTGAGGATAAGGGTTTCCTCATGGCTCTTAGTCCCTTGGTCTAGGAGCTTTTTGAGACCCTCGCAATACCAGGTTATGCGACCTGAGC
>JAGVZZ010000008.1 GCA_018302205.1 Candidatus Woesearchaeota archaeon | reverse complement strand
TACTTTGTTCAAAATAAATGCATCTTTCAATTTTGATTTTAAATTTTTTGAAACTAAAAAATAATCTATTCTCCAACCAACATTCTTTGCACGTGCATTTGCAAAATAAACCCAGAATGAATATTGCCCAGGTTTGTCATTAAATTCTCTAAATGTATCAATAAATCCACTCTCTAATAGTTTTGTAAAATTCTCTCTTTCTTCGTCGGTAAAACCGGCATTCCTTCTGTTCGCTTTTGGATTTGCCAGATCAATTTCTTTGTGAGCAACATTGAAATCTCCACAAACAATTATAGGCTTTTCAAATTTTGTTAAATACTCTCTAAATTCTTTATCCCATTCCATTCTATAATCCAATCTTGTCAATCCTCTCTGACTATTTGGTGTATAAACATTCACAAGAATGAATTTTGAGAATTCTAAGGTAATCACTCTTCCTTCTTTATCTTTTCCAAACGAATATTTTGTTGGTTTAATCTTTGTGAATATTGCCGTACCAGAGTAACCTTTCTTCTCGCCATTATTCATATAATTTAGATATCCAGGAATATTTATTTGAAATTTCTCGTCGACTTTAGTCTCCTGCAAACAAATTATGTCTGGATTATCTTTTTTTACAAACTCCATAAACCCTTTATTCAAAACTGCCCTCAATCCACTAACATTCCAAGAAATGATTCTCATACGATCTTTTAGAGGGTTTGGACTTATATTATTTTCCTTAGAAACCTTTATATCTTTAAAATTATAACCAAAACTTATGACTCCAAAGGAAACTTACATTAAAGTAGGAAAGATTCATGCTGAGGTTTGTAACAAGACAAAACCTTTAGTTATAGCTGGAATTTCTATCTTAGAGCTAACTAAGAAAATCGAATCCTTTATCCAAGAGTATCCTGAAGTTTCATTGTCGTTTCCTGTAAATATCCAACTCAACAATGAAGTCCATTACACTGCATTAATCGACGATAAAAGAATGATTTCAAATGGCGATTTAATTAAGGTTGATATTGGTTTACATATTGATGGTTACATAGCTGATGGTGCTTTTACTGTTTCACTGAACAAAGATTATGATGAAATGGTAGAGTTTACAGACAAGGCACTTAAGGAAGCATTGAAAGACCTTAGACCAGGCATGAAGATTTCTGTTATTGGTGAAAGGTTAGATGAAATAATGAAAGATTCAAAGTACAAAATTATTCGTAATCTCATGGGCCACCAGTTAGACCAGTGGGAACTTCATTCAAGAAAATCTGTAATAGTCCATAATCATTCTTCAGATAATGAACTTGAAACAGGAGAAGCATTTGCGGTTGAAATATTTATTACCGACGGTCTTGGTATGATTAAGTCATCTCAGAATGCTTACATTTACGCTTTAGCAAAAAATCTCTCACCGATTAGAGATCAAAGGGTTAGAAATAGTTACAAAACTATATTCGATAAAAGAAAATATTTCCCCTTTAGTGAAAGATATGTGTTAGAACACTTAAAGATTTCAAGGTTAGATTTCTTTGGCCTTAAAAAATCTGGAAATATTGTTGAATATCCTCTTCTTTTAGAGCTTCCTCATTCAAAAATTGCCCAATTTGAGGATGTTATCTATGTGGATGAGGATAAAGTTATTATTACAACTAAGCCATAAGTTTTTTATATCTATAACCAATAATTATTAGTATGATTACTAGATTCAAACGTTTAACCATCGTAAAAGTTCGCTCTCCAGAAGATAATCTCAATTCTGAAGTTCAATGGTTCTCTGAATCTTTCGGTTTATTTTCTCAAAGAGACAAAGATAAATCCTGCTTCCGATTATTCATTGCTCTGTTACAAGCAAAACGTTCAATGTCTTCTAATGAACTGGCCTACAAACTAAATTTAAGCAGAGCAACAGTAATTCATCATTTGAATAAACTAATCTCTTGTGGTTTAGTAATTATTGAGGAAAACAGATATATTCTTCGTGAAAAAAATTTAGAATTATCTTTAAAGAGAATAAAAGAAGACTTGATTGCAACTTTTAATGAAATGGAATCTGAAGCTAGACAAATAGATAAAAAATTAAAAAATTAATTAAAGTGTATATTTCTCATGGACTGTTTGATAACTAAATAATTCATGTTGACTAAACCATAAACCAATTTCATGTTCTGCATCTTTTGTATTCGCGGATGCATGGATAATGTTCCTTACAGCAATTTTGTTTTTATCGGCAAGAGCGTAAGTATAATGTGCATAATCCCCTCTGATTGTTCCTGGTTGTGCTTGCTTTGGTTCAGTGGGTCCAACCATTTTTCTAATATTCTCGATAACATTTACACCTTCTAATACGAATGCAATAACAGGGCCAGAAGTCATGGCTTTAACATTCCCCATAAGAATCTCTGTTCCATGCCTTTCTTCAACATCATAATAATGCTTCTTGAAAAAATCCCCTTCAGGCCAGATCATTTTCATTCCAACAATCTTATAGCCAACTCTTTCAAATCTTGTAATAATCTCTCCAGAAAAACCTCTTTGTACGCAATCCGGTTTTAAAACAACTAAAGTTCTTTCTATCATTTTATTATCCTCCAAATAATATCAAAAATTATTTATTAATATTTAAATTTAAGGGTGCAAAAGTTGTGTTGTATATTCCATCCCTGGGAAATATGTTCTTAGTTGTGCCCTATCGGAATTAGAAAGTATAGTCCTACTCAAAGAATCCCAAGTATCAACTTTTCTGGAAAGATCAACAACTCTAATTAAAAGGTAAGTATTATTTGCACTTTCTCCGATATAGTTATCAGCAATTACTGCTCTTGTAGTTGTTATTATTTGTGGTATAAACTGAACACTTTCACATCCTCCAAGTAAATATAGAACTTTTGACGCTTCATATTTTTGGGTATCTTCAAACAAAGGCATCATATCCTGTGTATGCCCTCTAAGTGTAATTAATTGATAACCCTCACTTACTGTTGGAATTGTTTGCCCTTGAACAACAATATTCACCTTAACATATTCTATTCTTCCTGAACTATCTTTCACTGCCCAATCATCAATTATAGAAATTCCGTTCACGTCTTTAATCTTAAATTTAGCTGTTGATTTTCGCATTTGATTTCTATCTTTCAAAGTTTGAATAACTGCAACTTTCTCTCCTTGGTTTGCGCAATAAATGAGAATTTTTTTTGGTCTAAATCTAGAAAATTCTTCCAGTTGGACTTGATTCACTTGTTGTACTATTTGATAGTTCTGAGAAACTTGTTCATGTTGTCGCGCTCTTATTATTTCATGATCCCGAGAAACTTGTTCTTGTTGTCGCGCTCTTATTATTTCATGATCCCGAGAAACTTGTTCTTGTTGTGGTGCTCTTGGTGCTTCAACAACATTTGAATCTCCACAAGCTACAGCACCAAATAAAGCGACTACTACACATGCTCTAGACATTGGTTTCAACATAAAAGTTCTTGCACTAAACCAACTTTCTTGAAATTTTCTAAGTATACTTTCAATTCTTCTATGCGCTTCAACCTCTTGTTTCCCACCTAAAGAATCAAGTTTTCTTAGTAGTTCATTACTTTCTACAGATTCTAAATTGAATGCTCTGACTAATTTTTGTAATGAGCTATTTTCACCACCCATATTTAATCTCCGGGTTTCAATTTCTGTATTCAAAACACTTGCATATTCTTGTAAATCTCTAATAATTTCTACAAAGTTCAGCATCAGTGCTTGAACTTCATTATCAAATGCTCTTGTTGTCCTTCTAGAAAATAATTTTCTTACGATTGAATGCAATAATTCCAATTGTGTTGCATACTCTAAAACAAATTCTCTTTCTCTCTGTATCAAACCTAATTTCTCACAAATATCATTGGTTCTAGACTTTAAATCCTGAATTTCATTCAAAGAAGTGATTATTCTTCTTAATTCCGTTAAAACTTTAACCTCTCCTCCTAAAACATTCATAAAAAATATAATGAATAAAAGAATTTAATAAGCTTACTATTTTTTTGATGCAGATGCGCTTGTTACCCACTTCATATTTTGTGGTTTTCTTTTTAATTTAAGCACATGCTTTTCACATTTTTTAGAGCAAAAGTTTGCAATCTTTCCAGTCTTGTAAACAAAAATCATCCCTGTTCCAGGTTTAATATCAGTTCCACAAAATGTACATTTTACCATTTTAGCTCTTACCCTTGCTTAATTTCCTTGCTTCAATTTCAGTTTCTCTTAACATCAAGATATCTTTCAATCTGACTGGCCCTTTAACATTTCTAGCAAGTACTTTGTTTGCATCTCTTCCTTCTAAAATTTTACATCTAACTTGAATAACTTCTCCTCTTGTACCAGTTCTTCCAATAATCTCTTCAACTCTAGCTGGCACTGCATCACTAAACAAAACACCTTTTATTGCTTTTTGTTCAGTAGGAGCTGCATTACCTTTTTGATCAGGTTGCTTCTCTTCCTTCTTTTCTTTTTTTGGTGCTGCCATTTTTATTCATTCAAGCTTTCAGTTATCTGTTTGATTATATTCTTTGCTTCGCCTTCTTGGATAATTGCCACAGAACTTGTTGCGATTGGCATTCCAGCTGCTGTTCCTAATTCTGTCTTACTAGGTACTGTAACCATAGGTACTTTCTTTTCTTTACATAATGGTCCTAAGTGCATAATAATCTCAGCAGGTGTAGTGTCTTTTGCAACAACAACTAATTTTGCAATACCTTTCTCGATTGCTTTTGTAGTCTCGTTAGTTCCTTTTTTGACTTTTCCAGAAGTCTTTGCTAATTCAATAGCTTCATATGCTTTTTCTATTAATTGTTTTTCTTCCATTTGAACCTCCAACATATCATCGGTTTCAAAACTCTAAAAAAGTGTCCCTTTATATAGTTTTCTAGGGGCCTAAGATAAAAAATATAAAAAAATTAAAGTCTTTTCTTTTTCTGGACTTTAGTTTTCAAAGTTTTTTCGGTTTTTCTAGCCGCCATTTCAAGTTTTTTCAACTCTTTTTCGAGCATAATCAAACTCTTTCTAGATATTGCTAGAGCTTCCCTACTTGCTGCTTTTGCACTGCTTTCAATTTTCGCTTTATTAACCATGAACTCTTTTTCGTTCTCTTCCCCTTTCCTAATTAATTTTCTAACTTTCTCTTTAACTGTTGCAATAGCCCCAATTCCAACAAGTCCAAGCTCTTTTATTTTGCTCATTGACTCATCCCTCCTTTTTTTATCATTGAAATAATGATCATGAATATCATAATTATTGAAATGCTTCCACTGATTATAGCAAGCAAAGGTATATTATAATACTTTGGTTCTAAACCGGTTGCAACAAATAATCCTGTAGCAATTAATAGTCCTCCAATTATTAATCCGTATGTGACTCTCTTACTTGAAACATCTAACTCTTGATTTAGCTCTCCAAGTTCTTTATGGTCGACCTCTAATTTAACTTTAGTCCCTTTTCTAATGATTTTCATCAATCCTCTAAGATCACTTGGGAATCGTTTCAAATTTAATCCAATATCAAAAATATTTTTCTTCAAAGAATCATAAATTACTTTTGGTTGTCTTTCTTTTTTTACAATTCTATCTACTTCTTCTCTACAGACTTCAACGAAGTTTGAATCGGGATATAATTGTTTTCCAAAAGCTTCTGCAGTAATTACAGCTTTAGCTAATAATACAAAATTTGTTGGTAAATTCATTTCATATTTTCTTGCCAAATCAAATGTATTGATAAAAAATCTTTTCATATTCATTTGTTTTAATGAACTTCCTTTGAACTCCGCCCATGCTTCAAATAAATCTTCTTTGAATTTATTCTCATCTATATCATCAACAACACCCATCTCAATGAACCCTTGAGATAATGAATCTAAATCTCCCTTAACCAAACCAATTAACATCAATTCAACATTTTCAGCCATATCTGGAGATAGTCTTCCCACAATCCCAAAATCTAAAAATGCAACTTTTGCATCTTTTGTCCAGAATATATTCCCTGGATGAGGGTCAGCATGAAATACTCTCATCTCTAATACTTGTGTAAGCATACTCTTGTATACTAACATCGCAATCTTTTTCTTTTGTTCAACTCCCAAGTCATCAATAACAGAAATTTTTCTTCCATCAATATATTCCATAGTCAATATTCTTTTAGTAGTATAATCCCAGAATACTTTTGGAATTTTGATATGAGTATGATACTTATAATGATTATAAAAAACATCAATATTTTTTGCTTCCGCTTGATAATCCATCTCTTTAATTGTATACTCTTGGAATTGTTTAACCATTTCTTTTGGCTTAAACACTTTAAAATCTGGCCAATGTTTTTCAGCTTCCTCAGCAATAAAATACATCAAATCAATATCTGATTCGAATACTTTTTTAATATCTGGCCTTTGTATTTTGACTGCAACAATTTCTCCTGTTTTCAATTTTGCTCTATGTACTTGGCCTACAGAAGCTGCTGCAAGAGGGGTTTCATCAAACTCATCAAATATTTTATTAATTGATTTCCCAAATTCTTCTTGAATTATCTTTCTAACTTGATACATTGGGAATGGTTTAACAGAATCTTGTAATTTAGAAAATTCATCACAATACTCTTGTGGGATTAAATCTGAACGCAATGAAAGCATTTGCCCTAATTTTACGAAAGCTCCTCCAGCCTCCTCAAAAACAATTCTCAATCTCTGGGGTGTTGTTCCTTCGACTTCTTTTTTTCCTTTAATGTCTAATTTTGTTCCAAAGTGCATAGGTGTATTAAAGTGCAATCTTTCAATGACATCCCCAAAACCTTCTTTTATTAAAAGTTCAACTATAATTCTTAGTCTAGAAAATCTTTTGATCGCACCAATAAAACCCATTCCATAATTTAACTCTCTCCAATTTAAAAAAGTTTTTATTTAAAACAATACAATTCCACTGATAAATAATCCTACTGTTACAAGCATAGTTAGAAAATAAATCCCTTTATTCCATGCTAATACCTTTTTTCCATCTAATATCCAGAATGGCAATAGATTAAACAATGCTAACCAAGAATTAACCATAAATCCAAACATTACTAATTCTTGAAAAAATCCTGTAGTCACAATAAAGCTTAATCCTAAGAATATCAATGCTAAAACAATATTTACTAAAGGCCCTGCAATTGAAATTTTTCCGTTTCTTTCTTTACTAATATGCCCACTAATCATCACTGCACCAGGTGCTGCAAGTATTAATCCTAAAAAAGAAGTTAATACTGCTAAGAACAACATAAAATTATCTGCTCTAAACTCTGCATAACATCCATACCTCTGTGCTACAATCTTATGTCCCAATTCATGAAACAAAAATCCGGTTCCAACTGTTAACGCTGCCAGGATAAAACTCTTAAACAATGAAGCCCCGAATACTCCTCCTGATAGTACTATTCCAAAGGCTATTGAAATAAATAACCAAGCTTTACCTAAATCTCTTAGTTCTATTTTTGAGAATTTTATGGGCATAATTTGGATTTACTTTCCTCGTTTATATACCTTATCACCTCCGTTTCGAAAGGTTTATATACATTTGTGTGTTTCAAACACTAAGTTGTTGTAAGATTGACACAAAGCAACCTGCTACAAAGTTAGTGTGACTTAAACAACAAGGAGAATAAAATGAGTGCAGAAGAAGAATGGGTTAGATCTAGAAAGGATCTTGAAGGTAGATTTAACCAATTAGATTATTATGTAACGGACCGTTCATCAGATGAGGGAATCTTTATAATAGGCAAATGGGAACATGATATGCCGATTATTATAAACTTTTCAGTGGATCCTAATTTTGTTGGGCTTCAATATCTTCAAAAAAAAAAGGATTATCTTGGTTCTGATTATCGTGTTTATTCTGGTCATACTCGACTTACTACTGTATCAATCACTGATAGTTCAAATATAGATTTAGTATCTCAATCAATGATTCCTAGAGAAGAATATTTTGGTCTAGAGTTTGATAGAAATAGTGTAGCACAAAAAGCTTATGCTGATATATTCACAATTTTTCAGGCAGATATTAATCATTTAAAAGCCCCAAGACATTATCGAACATTAGCTCCAGTATGGCTAAGGAATTACTAATATTAAATAAAAATTAATATAGGCCTGGTAGAACTGAACATTTATAAATTCCTGTACTTAATACACTATCATGGCTAATATAATCAAATATCCTAGACCCATGGTGACCGTTGATATAGTTATATTTAGCATACAGAATGATAATCTCAAGGTCTTATTAATTAAAAGAAATATTCAACCATACAAAGGTAGTTGGGCATTACCTGGTGGATTTGTTCATATTGAAGAAGACTTAGACTCAGCTGCAAAAAGGGAGTTAGAAGAAGAAACTGGTGTTAAGGATATTTATCTAGAACAGCTATATACTTTTGGAGACACAAAAAGGGATCCAAGAGGAAGAGTTATTACTGTTGCATATTTTGCATTAATCAAATCTGAAGATCAAAAACTTGATCCAAAAACAGATGTTTCTGATGCTGATTGGTTCTTAGCTTACAAACCTCTAAAACTCGCTTTTGACCATTCTAAAATTTTAGATTATGCATTAAAAAGACTTCAATGGAAACTTGAATATACCACTGTGGCATTCCAATTTCTTCCTAAAAAATTTACATTAACCCAACTTCAAAAGATTTATGAAATAATTTTAAACAAAACTTTTGATAAAAGAAATTTCAGAAAAAAAATTATTTCCTTAGAAGTGTTAGAAGAAACTGGTGATATAACCAAAGGCGTTTCACATAGGCCTGCAAAACTATTTCAATGTAAAACAAAAATTGGTGAAATTCTAGAACTCATTTAATCTTTTAGACTAGGAATATTTAAAAATAGGCCCTCACACAAAATTGGAATGAATTCCAAAATTATTGTAAAAGAATCAAAAGTTCATGGCAAAGGCGTTTTTGCTTTAGAAGACATAAAAAAAGGAACTAAACTCCTTGAATATATTGGTGAAAAAATTACAAAAGAGGAAGGTCTTCGAAGAGCAAATAAGGCTTTAGAAAATTCTAAAATTGATCCAACAAAAGGAGCAGTATATTTATTTGACTTAAATAAAAAATATGACTTGGATGGTGATGTTCCAAACAATCCTGCAAAATATATCAATAATTCTTGTAGTCCTAATTGTGAGTTTGACGTTAAAAATGGAAGGGTTTGGATTTTTACTAAAAAAAATATCAAATCCGGTGAAGAGATTACTATCAATTATTGTTATTCTTATAAGGAGAGCCTTGAACATCCTTGCAAATGTGGCTCCAAAGATTGTATTGGTTACATTGTAGATCCTAGTGAAAAAAAGAAATTATTAAAAAAAATAGCTGACCTTAAGGCTTCACAAGGTATTTTTTAATCATGTGTATAAACAAACAACATTTTCTTCTTATCTTCTAATATTGCAAAGAACATTCTTTCAAACTGGATTATCTCTCCCTCTTTCAAATCTTTTAATGCTCCTTCTCCTTTTCCTTTGATTATCTCTCCATTCTCCATCAAGACTTGAACATTAACTGCATCTTCAACAGGGACTGCATGAATAATTTTTGCTTTCATTTTTGGATCATAGGCTTCAGAAATAAATTCCCCATTCTTAAAATTAAACATATGCATAAATCTATAAGTTTCATTTTTCTTGATTACATCATACACATAGAATTCTTTTCCAACTTTTATTTTCTTCATCCCCATTTTATTATTTTCTGGATGCAAAGGAACATTTACGCTTTTCACTTCATTCTCAATTTTAATTTTACAATCACCTTTAACAAAAAAGAACCTCTTTGAAGTTGAATCAATAATCTCTCGGTTATATGAGTAAATAATCTTAAAATAATCTTTTCCATCCATTTTTTTATCTACTTGTGACAATCCAACTTCTTTTGTAAACCTCAATAATGCTTCTGGTTGAATTCCTCTTCTTTTTAATGCTGCTAAAAAAGGTATTCTAACATCATCCCATCCTTTGAATTCACCTTTCTTTATTTTCTCTTTTGTTTTTGAACATGAAATCTCAATCCCTTCAAAATTATATCTCCCTACAAAATAAGTCTGTGGAAATTTTTTCCCTAAAGCTTGATATATTTTTTCTTGTCTCTTTGCATTATCCATATGGTCTTTTGCTCTGATAATATGTGTCATACCTGCTTCAATATCATCAACTGTTACACACAGGTTCATTAATGGCCAAACTCTATATTTCATCCCTTGCCTAGGATGTTTACTATCATTTATTCTTACTAATGGAAAATCTCTCATTGCAGGATTACAATCTTGCATTCCGGATTTAAACCTCAAAACAGCATCTCCTTCTTTGTATCCTTTTTTCTTATCAAACATCATATCCCATCTTTCTAGGTTTTCTTTTTCACTTATACTCCTACAAGGGCAATTCAAAGTTTTTGTTACATATTCTTTAAATTTTTCTTGACTACAAGTACAAACATAACAAGAATTAATTTCAATCAATTTTTTTGCATAATCATAATATTTTTGCATTCTATCTGATTGTATCCAAACTTCAGAAACATTCCCAAAAATCCATTCTGCTTCTTGAGGAATCATTTTATAGGCCTCTAAATCAATATTATCAGAGTTAGTATCTTCAATCCTAAGAATAAATTTTCCATTATATTTTTTACAATAAAGGCTTGTTAATCCTCCCGTCATAGCATGCCCAATATGCATCGGTCCAGATGGTGATGGCGCAAACCTCATGATTACTTTTCCAGCCTTAACTCCTTCTAATTCTTTAAGTTCAGTTCTTTTTTCTTTTACTTTCTCTTCAAGTAATTCTGGAGCTATTCTCATCAATTCTTTTCTTTGCTCTTCTAAACTCATCTTATTTACTTTAGTAAGAACTTCCTGAACTTTTTTAGAAATTTCTGCGGCCTTCTTTTTCAATTCAGGATTACTAGAAAATAATTGCCCAATAACTGATCCTGGATTTGCCTTACCTTCAAATTTTAAAGCATTCTGTAAAGCATATTTACGGATATCTTGCTCCATACCCTAGAATTTAGAATAGGAATATATAAATATATCTGTATACATTTAACTTCCATGCAAAAATTAAACTTTCTAAATACCAGAGACCGTAAAGAACTTTTTAATAAATTAAAAGATCAGTTTGATTTTCAAGCTGAGCTTGATTGTTTATTTTTTGAAGGCTCAGATAACAAAATTTTTCTTTTGAGTAAAGATTTTGCCAAAATGGATTTATCAGGATTAAGAATCAATAATCAAGGATTGTATTTTTTAAAAAAAGAGCGTGATGGTCTTAGACTTTCTATAGAAGGTTCTCAATTA
>JAGVZZ010000007.1 GCA_018302205.1 Candidatus Woesearchaeota archaeon | reverse complement strand
AAACCAAACAAAAATAAAAAATGGCAAAATCAAAAGATACTCTAAAGAATACAAAAATACTTCATAAACATCTCCTAAAAAACTTTTAAAATCATTATACTGCCTTAAATCTAAATGAAAAATATTTTTTAAAGCTAAAAACTTATAAAAATTAAATACAAAGATAGAATAAATTACAATTCCAATAATAGACAATAATAAAGGTAATATCACTTCTTTAAAACTAATTAATGAAATAACCATAATAATTATACCACAAAATCCTTTATAATATTTTCCTCACCCAAACAAATAAAAACAAAGAAAATAAATGATTTAGGATGAAATACGTACCAGATACTTCTGTTGTCATCGAAAGAGCAATTACTAGATTAATTCAAGAACACAAAATATTTGGTCAAATTCTAGTACCAAAGGCTGTACTCGCAGAATTAGAACATCAAGCAAACAAGGGTATTGATACAGGGATCATAGGTTTAGAAGAAATTCAAGAATTACAAAAATTAGCAAAAAAAGAAATCATTACAATCAAATTAATTGGCGAACGACCAAAAATCGAACAAATAAAAAATGCAAGATTAGGCGAAATAGATTCCTTAATCAGAGATTTAGCTTACTCAGAATCTGCAACATTAATCACAGCCGATAGAGTC
This sequence comes from Candidatus Woesearchaeota archaeon, assembly GCA_018302205.1. Lineage (GTDB taxonomy): Archaea > Nanobdellota > Nanobdellia > SCGC-AAA011-G17 > GW2011-AR17 > JAGVZZ01. The sequence goes on along the minus strand of JAGVZZ010000007.1, from coordinate 11,474 downwards.
CAATCAGAATCAGCAAAAGCAATGAATATAGAAGTAATATTTATTGAACGCAGAACTCAAGACAAAATCGGAATAGAAAAATTCTTTGATGAAACAACAATGTCCGTTCATTTGAAAGAAGATACATACCCATTTGCAAAAAGAGGAAAACCTGGTGCTTGGGAACTAGAAAAACTAGGAACAGAAATACTAACCCAAAAAATGATAGAAACCCTAGCAAAAGAAATTCTAGAAAAATCACGAGAAGATCCAAAAGCATTCATCGAAATCACAAGACCTTCTACAACAATCGTCCAATACAGAGATTACAGAATTGTTTTAGTAAAACCTCCAGTATCAGATGGCTGGGAGATTACAGCAGTTAGGCCAATTGTAAAATTAGATATAACACAGTATGATATCCCAGAAAAAATCAAAGAAAGAATTGACGAAAGATCCTCAGGAATTATTATCGCCGGTCAAGTTGGTTCTGGTAAATCAACATTCGCTCAAGCTCTAGCTGAAGAATATTTGAAGAAAGGTAGAATCACAAAAACAATCGAATCACCTAGAGATTTAATTCTAAGTCCAGGGATCACACAATATTCTAAAAACTTCGGAACTTCAGAAGAAATACACGACATTATTTTCTTATCAAGACCAGATAATGTTATTTTTGATGAAATGAGAGATAGTCCCGATTTCAAATTATACACAGATATCCGTTTAGGAGGTTCAGCAGTTATTGGAGTTTTACATGCAGCAACAGCTATTGATGCAGTCCAAAGATTCATCAGCAGAATGGACGTTGGTGTAATCCCTTCAGTTTTAGATACAATCATATTCATAAACAAAGGAGCAATCTCCCAAGTATTAACCGTAAAAATGACTGTTAAAGTTCCATCTGGAATGACAGAAGCAGACTTAGCACGTCCAGTAATCGAAGTCAAAGATTTACAAACAGAAAAACTAATGTTCGAAATTTATTCTTATGGAGAGCAAACAGTAGTAATCCCCGTAGGAAAATCCTCTTCTTCAACTCCGACTTCCGCCCTCGCAAAAAAACAAATCGAAAAAGAATTCCGAAAATATTCTGATAAATTCGAAGTTGAGATCCTAAGCCCGCATAAGATTAAAGTTTATGTTCCTGAGAATGAACGGGCAAGAATTATCGGCACAAAAGGCTCAAACATTATAAAAATTGAAAAAGAATTAGGGATCAGTATTGACTTAGAAACTCTAGGCGAACAATCTCGAGAAGAAAAACGCCGTGTTGGTTTTCATGTAACAGAACGTGGTAATAGCCTAATCTTTAAAATTGACACTCCAGGAAAAATGGTTGATGTTTTTATTGAAGAGGATTTCCTATTTACTTCCACTTCTGGCAAGAAAGGCGAAATAAAAATTAATAGAAAATCTGAACTGGGTAAACAACTCCATTATGCATTAGATTCTAATAAAAAAATTTACATTAAAGCTTAATTTTATTCACACCGACACCTAAAGAACTTCCAATCAAAGCTGTTAATAATTGTAAAGGCCCCATAGCAATCAAAAACATACTCGGAATCAAACCTAAAGAATAAAAGCTCAATGCAATAACAAACAAAAATAACGCCTTAAAAAAAGATCCAAAAAATACTTTCTTCACAACAGAAATATTTCTCTTAAAACTATAAACTAAGATTCCATTAGCTAACCAAATGAAAGGGATGAAATATAACAAATATACACTTGCTCCACCAAACAATAATCCACCGACATAAGCACCAATAGAAGGCACAATAATAACCGGCAATAGTTTATATCCATTCAACCGCAAAGCAGCTAAAACCAAAAACATATTTATTATCACACCCACAAAAACTTGTGAATGCCCTAAGAACATTGGCACAGCTAAACAAACCAAAGTAAATAATGAAACTTGAAAATATTCACTATAAATAGTTTTATTCAAATAAACCTCTTTCATATTAATGAACAAGAAAAAGTGATATATAAACTTATAGATTTGCCAAGGTATTAGTATCATACTGCATCGCATTTAACAAATTACAAGAATTCATACAAAAACATTTACCTCTAAATTTATTTTTAATTATTTCGAATTCCTCAGAGTTCCAAAGTTTTTCAAAATCAAAATCATAAGTTTTCAAATTCACAGACGCCAAAATTGGCTCACAAATACTAACATCACCATTGGGGAATATAACCGCATCCCTCCACCCGGCTAAACATTCAACAGCTTTTCTCCCTTTTAGAATACTAATACTATACTCAATCTTCTTCTTTTCAATTTTCGAAGAAATAGACCCATCATCAATAATATTAATTAATTCTTCCAATTGCTCAACCATAGGCACTTCAAAGTCCTCATCTCTAATATCAAAATCTGCTAAATATTCTTTAGGTACACCTTTAACTGAATCAATTTTCCTTAAAACATTAAATTTAATATTAACTTTCAAATCATTATTAACAAAATTCTTAAAATCCCTCATTTGACTAAAATTCTTCCTCATTACAACAGTAGCCACAGAAACAGCCAACCTCGAGTCTTGAATAAAATTCAATCTATTAATTATCTCACAAACATTCCTAAAACTCCCTTTAATTCCTCTTAATTGATCATGCAATTCTTCAAATCCATCCAAAGAAAATTGTATAGTCAATCTAGAATCTTCTAAATATTTTAAAATTTCTTTGACATCATTTTCAATTTTATCAACTAGAAAACCATTTGAAGCAATATGTACTCTTTTAGTTTTATTATTTTCAACAAAAACTTTTACTATATCAACTATATCATTTCTAACAAAAGGCTCTCCACCAGTGATTCCAAGCAAATCTAATCTATCCAAAGAAAAAGCAACCTTTTCAATCTGCTCCAAATTCATAAATTTATTTGGATTATCAACACTTTTCCAATAAAAACAATGCCTGCATTTAAGATTACAATTATCAGTAACATAAAACATAATCATTTTAGGAGTTTTAAATTTCTTAACCTGAGAAATTCTTAATTTATTTACTGGTTTAAGTATAACCCTTTTCAACCAATTTGGAACTTTATTAAATCCCTTTAACATTAATTCTTCTTTCTTCGATACTTGAACACTTTTCACATAAAAAATCTAATCTAAACTACTTTTAAATCTTCTGTAATTATTAAATCAAAAGACTTAACCACCTTAGATAGTATTGAGAAAGATTTAAAAATTAACAAATATCCACATTAAATATGAAAATCCTTCTAACAAAAAAAGATAAGAAAAAACTATTTAATTATTTAAAACAAAAATATAAAGTTAATAATTTCAAAGAATTATCATTAGAGATGAATATTTCTTTTGGTAAAATTAACGATTGGATATATACTAAAGATAGATATCTCCCAGAGAATATTATTCCCACAGAATTAAAACTAAAAATTAAAGATAAACAAGAAGAAAAATGGGGACAAATCAAGGGTGGAAAAGAGACTTATAAAATTATAACACAAAAATATGGTTTAAAGGAATTAAGAAAAAGACAAAGTAATGGCGGTAAAAAAAGCTTATTAATAAGAAATAATAAAGCTAAACAAGACTTTAATATTGAATTAAATACACAATTTTTAGAATTCTATGGAGCACTTTTAGGGGACGGATGGCTAAGCGTATATAATGATAAAAATGGAAAAAGTAAAACTTGGTGGATTGGTTTTAGTCAAAATAGAATTACAGACAAAGATTATATTCTTCATTTAAAAGGACTAATTAAAGATTTATTCAATAAAAAAGGACTAACAAAAATAAAAAAAAATAGTAAAGCTGAGGAAATTATTTTCTGTCATAAATATCTAATAAAATACCTTAATCAGAATTTAGATTTTCCTATAGGCAAGAAAATGAATTTAACAATTTCTAATAAATTAAACTCCTGGGAACAACAAAAGTATATTTTTAAGGGAATATTTGATACTGATGGTAGTATTTATTGGGATAAGAATAAAAAGTACAAATATCCCATAATAGAATTTCATATGAAAGCACCATTATTATTAGATCAAATCGAAAAAGCATTAATAAATAAAGGATTTAAACCACAAAGAAAAGAATTTAGACTCAAATTAAAGGGTTATAAACAGGTTAGGCTTTGGTTTGAGAAAATAGGTAGTAATAACCAAAAACACTTAAACAAAATTGCCAGAGTAGCTCAGCTTGGATAGAGCGACTGAATAATATGTCGAACCTCCTATCTAGTTGGTGAAAGCAGTAGGCCGGGAGTTCAAATCTCCCCTCTGGCGCTTTATAATAAACTAAATAAACCTATACACTAAAGGTTATGTCATGAATATATATTGGTGCGAATTTCCAGAAAAGTGTAATTGGAAAAAAATTAATGACTGGACAAAAAATCACAAAATAGTAACATATATCACTTGCACTTCTAGAGAAAATTTTGAAGAAAAGAAATTAAAAATACACCAAATCTGCAAAAACATAGAAATCAATGCTTGGCCAACATTACCCCAAGAAAAAGGCTATTGGTTTTCTTCATTCACAGATAAAAAATCTATCGACGAATTAGAACAATATAGAGGCCTAAAAATCAAATTAGATATTGAACCCCCAATGCCTAAAGATTATTCCTTCTCTTCAACATTCAAATGGCTAATAATTAACATATTTAGAAGTTCACAAAATAAAAAATATTTAAAAAAGAAAATTATAAATTTAAGCAAAGATACAGAAATAATCCTATCAACCTTTCCATTTCCAAAATTCCTTTTAAAAAAATGGGGATATATAGAGAACAATAGATTAAAATTTAATTTCATGCATTATTCAACTTTCTTCCCAAAGATTTTAAGACCCATATACAACTTATACTATAGAATTTTCCTAATATTTACAAAACATAATTATATTGCAATAGGATTAATCGGTCCAGGAATATTTGATACAGAACCCATTTACAAAAATATTAAAGAAATGAAAGAAGACATTAAATTCTTAAAAAAACAAGGCATAAACAAATTTGTATTCTTCAACTTAGAATCATTAAGCCATAAAAGCAAAGACTGGTTTGATCTAACTACATAAATTATATACTTTATAGGGAACAGATTAAACACAGAATAAATAACTTATAGTTTATTCCGGAGGGAAAAATGAAAACAATCTATACACTAATGCATTTACTAACAACAAGCCCAGCAATGGCAGAAGACACAATAACACAACCAACTTACACATTAGCAGCACCAATCATTTCAGAAGAGGACCACTTCCCAAGTTTAGTCCCAGAAAGAGTTTTTTCAAATGGATTTAATTACAACCGATTCACATTCAAAGGCGTGGCATATAGTATTCCATTAGATGAAAGTGCAACATTCGAATTCACCTACAGATTCAACGATTTCCAAGCAACACTATTAACAGATATTTCATTTAGAGAACCAATATTTAAAACTGGATTTATGTTAGAAACAGCATTAACACAAAGCATAAATCTTAATGTTGGTTTAATAAAAGAAAAAGAAGAACCACAATATTTTACGGGATTAAAAATAAAATTTTAAAAAAATTATTTTCTTTTCTTCTTCTTAGCCAGACTCTTAGGTTTTTTATTTGTATTAATCCTAAATAGAGTATACAAAAAGCAATATCCAGTTATTCCTGTTATCAAAGGTACTAAAGCAACAATGTATAACCACCATAAACCATAAAGATATGCGACAGAACCTAAAACAATAGCAACAAACAACCGAATCAATCTATCAGTTTTACTTTCATTTTGTTCCATAATATCACCTCTACTGAATCAAGCGTATTCTTATTTATAAATTTATCCACAACAATTATAAACAACCAAAAAAACCAAAACGTAAATGTTCGAATTTATCAATTTCATACTTCATATTGACCAATACTTAAGTATCATAATCCAAACTTATAATATTTGGACTTATGCAATATTATCATTGATTATATTTTTAGAAACAGGATTAGTAGCAACCCCATTTTTACCTGGGGATTCATTACTATTTGCAGCAGGTTCATTTGCAGCATTGGGCGCATTAAACATATCAATACTTTTAGCAATATTATCTATCTCAGCAATCATTGGTGATTCAGTCAATTACACAATAGGAAGATATATCGGTCCAAAAGTTTTCAAAAGCGAAAGTTCAATATTCCTAAATAAAAAATATTTATTAAGAACTCAAGATTTTTATGATAAACATGGAAAGAAAACAATATTCTTAGCAAGATTTGTTCCAATCATCAGAACCTTTGCTCCATTCATAGCAGGCATAGGAAAAATGGAATATACAGAATTCATTAAATACAATATTTTAGGTGGAATTGTCTGGACTTCATTATTCCTTTTGGGGGGATATTTCTTCGGAAATTTAGCATTTGTTCAAGAAAACTTTTCATTAGTAATACTTGCAATAATCTTAATCTCCTTTGCACCAATATTTATCGAACTAATAAAAATGCGCAAAACTACTTCGTAACAATATCAAATACTTTCAAAAATTGTTCAGAACCATTCCCATTAAAATTTCTACTTTCAACAGCCTTATTCAATTCAGGGATCCTTTTCAAAAACAAATTAAGATTTTTCCTTACTACAGACAAAGAACTATCTTGGCTAACCATAATTGCATCTTCTAAAGCATAAGCATTCAACACCTGCTCAACATGATTTTTGATAGGAAAACACAAAACAGCTTTTCCATACACCATAGCCTCAGACAAAGTCTTTTGACCACCAAGGGTTATAACCGCTTTAGCTACTTTCATATACTTCAAAATCTCATCTGTAAATTTAATATATTTAACATTATCATTTAATTTAAAATCCAAATCACCACCAAAAATAATAAACTCCTCAGTTTTATTTTCTACAGCGATTGTATTGATATTCCTCGCTAAGATCTTCCCAAAATTGGAACCACCCAGAATTAAAAGAATCGGTTTTTTCTTAAACCCAAAAGATTTCATCAAATAACTTTCTGAGGGCAATTCATTAGGTAAAGTCCTAACAACAGGATTGACATAAGTATAAATTAAATGCTGATCTTTATCTTTCTTGAATGTTGGAATCACAACAACCTCAGCAAGATTATACAATTTCTCAAAATAAGCCGCCTGAACTTTCATCATTGCATTAACTTTGTGAGTTTTCTTATATTCCTTATACAATAAAGGATCAAACCCAAAAACAACAATACATTTCTTCCCCAAAACTTCCGCTAAAGAAATCCCAGCTGGCTCAAAATCAGAAATTACAACATCGGGGACAAAATTATACGCCTTTAATCTTACTTTCAAAGTTCCAAAGAACCAATACCAAGGCAACAAAAAATTCTTTAATACAAAACTAAACCCATTAACCTTCATAGATTCCCCAGGTAACTTATATCCACTAATCCTAATAGTATCATATTTATCTTTGAAATAATTATAAGAATTATCATAACCTGCAACCATAACTTTTGCAGACGGATATTTTTGCTTCAAAGCACTGATATTACAATGCTCTCTCATAGCATCTCCATATCCAATTCCAGATACTACAAACAAAACTTTCATTTTAATTTGTAAAACCTCTCAGCATATTTTGAATTATTTTTTCGTCCATAATAAAAAGCTCGAATCCAAGCAGGGAAATATAACGTAAACATATACACCCACTGACTTTTAAACATCCGAATATATTCCATTTTCTTATTCATAAACTCAGAAATATCAACATAAATTTGTGGATGCGTTTCATCGATAATATTCCAGACCTCATAAGCATATACAGAATAATGTTTTTTCATAGAATTAACAACACCCATAACACTCCTATTTACCGCTCTATGATCCGGATGTGGATCTTTTGCTGACGGAATAAAAATCTTCTCAGGTCGATTTAACATAATTAATTCTTTAACCCTTTTCTCAACAAAAGATTTATTGATTTCAGTCTTCAACATAGCATCCTTCAAACCAAGATTAATATTATCACAAATCCCAATAAAATTACAAGCCTTATCAGTTTCTTTAGACCTTTCTTTTTTTACATAATCCTCTCTCAAATGTGGACTACTCTTCTCCCCACTAGAAAAAACAACTTTAATCACTTTTACTTTTTCAGAAACATATTTTGCAATAGTACCCGCCATTCCAATAGCTTCATCATCAGAATGCGCACAAAATACAAGAATAGTTCTCATAGAATCACCTATACAAAGTAGATATATAAACTTTTTCCACAGAAATATTTAAAACCCTAAGACCTATTGATTATACCATGAAAAGAGGTCTATTACTAATATTTCTATTATTAATACCCTTAACATCAGCAAGTCCACCTCCATTAGACTTTACAGATGAAGGTGTCGAATATACCACTGAAATAGCCTCAGTCACACAAATTGGAGGAGTCCCATATATAGAAGTCTATACCAAAGAAGATAGATGCCCTATAATTTTTCAAAAAACGGATGGAATAAAACAACCATATTTTGCACAACCAGATGCAAATGGTTACCTTCAAGCAACATATTTAACCCCCCTCCAAACTACATCCGGAGATGCAAAAAATCAAATTTATTGTGGAGATAATCTCAAAGCTCTTCGTCCATTACCTCCAAAACCAGTTGGAAACTGGGCAACAAGACAAGTCCCATTAGACAGACTAAGAGCAAACGCAGAATTAGGAATTGGTTACAAATTAGATCCTGAAGGTAATCCCGTATATATCAACCCAGAATTAAAAGATGCAATTATTAATTATCAAATCCCCCCACCAAAACTTCCATTACCAAAACCAATTATTATCACAGGAGCAGTAGTTTATGAGGTCAACCAAGAATCAAAACAACTAGGGGCAGTAGTCATTCCAGTTCAATTTCCAGATAAACAAGCAAAAGCCTCAATCTCAGAATTAGAAAATGAATTTTTTGGAAGTAATAGTTTTGCAAGTTATTATGAAGAACAATCATATGGAAACTTAGAAATAACTGGTACAGTTCTTCCTCAATGGTATACTTTACAAAATGATATGGGTTATTATGGAGACAACTACGAAGCAAATGTAGCAGACATGATTAAAGAAGCTATTTATGCTGCTGATGCAGATATCGATTTTTCTCAATACGATTACAACCAAGACGGAATTGTTGACGGTTTGTTCGTAGTCCATGCTGGTGCCCCTGATGAGAATGGTGGCGGCAACAACGAAGAAATCTGGTCACACTATTATTCAATTAGCCCAGTTACAGTAGATGGTGTCAAAATCATTGATTACGAAACTGTAAGCGAAGATAGCCCTATAGGAATTATTGCACACGAATTCGGCCATTACTTGGGTCTTCCAGATTTATATGACACTGATCCAAGCGACGGTTCTTCAAAAGGTGTTGGCGACTGGAGTATCATGGCTTATGGTGCATATTTAGATCCCCCAGGTAGCTTCGATCCTTGGTCAAAAGTATTCCTAAACTGGTTAGGTGACGAACAATTCTCTGAAGTAATCCAAGATGGCTATTATACAATTTCACAAGACCTTTCAAGTGAAGGGATAAGATATTATGCTGTCCCATTCTCCTCAACAGAATTATTCCTCATTGAAAATCGTCATGAAACAGAATTAATAAACGGTGATGATATCTCAGGAATATTAATTTGGCATGTTGATGAATCAATCATTGAAGAAACAGGAAGTTGGAGTGGCTGTTACGGAACAAGATTCGATTGTAATACTGTTAACGCAAATGCTGAACACAAACTTGTTGATGTTGAAGAAGCAGACGGAAAAGAAGATTTGGATAACAACAAATTAGGCAGTAAAACAGATGTTTGGTATTATGGAAAGACCTCAACATTTTCATCATCCTCAACACCAAGCAGTATAAATTATGATGGTTCAATGCAAGTATTTGTAGATATTTATTCCACTCCTTCCGATATCATGGAAATGGGCATCTCAACAACTGGAACTTCTTTAGCTCCACTAACTCCAGAAGAATCTGAATTAGATATTTCAACAGCACAGAAATCATCTTCAAGTAATACTTCTTCAAGCTTATGGTTAATAATCGCAATCATCGCTTCAGTATTATTAATCGGTGGTGGGATAACAATATTCTTTATGAGCAGAAAAACATCCAAATCAGTATCCCCAGAAAAATTCAAAATGTTTTAATCATTCTAAAAGTAATAATACACACATAATCATAATCCCAAGAACAAACATAATCATTTGCAACAAAGCTTTTCTCTCATCATGCGCATCTTCTTTATGTAACTCTGGAATCAAATCCGAACCAGCAATATAAATAAAACTCCCAGCAGCAAATGGAATTAAAAAATCAACTAGACCATTAATTTTTGTAGCAAATATCAAAGCAATTACAACCCCAATTACAGAGGTTAAAGCAGTAACAAAATTCAAAAATAAAGCTCTAGTTTTACTATAACCCCCTTTCAATAAAACCCCAAAATCGCCAATCTCTTGAGGTATCTCATGGAATACAATTGCAACAGTAGACGCAATACCAACAGGAACACTAACCAAATAACTTGCCCCTATAATTAATCCATCAATCAAATTATGAAAAGTATCCCCAATTAAATTCATCTTTGCAAAAGTATGCACATGATCCTTTGTCTGAGGTTTATGACAATGTCTCCAATGAAAAAACTTCTCTACAATAAACGAAAACAAAATTCCAAATAAAATAAACAACGACGCTTGAATCGTAAACCCTTTCTCAGCAATCTCTGGAATTAAATGTATAAAAACATCCCCAAATAACGCACCTACTGAAAAACTAACAAAATAAATTAAAATATGATCTAATTTTCTATGATTTATTATGATCTAATTTTCTATGATTTATTGACAAAGTTAAAATTCCCATTAATGAAACTAAACTCACAATAACTACACTCAACAAAGCATATAACCAAACCATAAAATTAAAAGAAAAATTAAAGATATATAAATCTATTCAAAAATAAAACTAGGATCAGGAGAAACGTACCAATTTTTATTAACAGAAGAAACATTTAATAATCTGGATATAGGCAATTTTTCATATATAGGACAATTTAACATTTTCCAACCTTCATCATTTCGTTCTATAGCCAACTGTAATCTATAATTATCATCCGCATCACAATATTCTTCAAACACATCTAAACTCCTTCTTCTAAAACTATAAGAACTACCATCAATTATAAAAACTAAAACAGCTCTTTCATCATGATAACCAAACCTACTTACTCTATTTGCCTGATTCAATAAATTACATAAATCTGAACGATTCATACAAAAATAATTAAAAAATAAATAATATTTAAACCTATCCTTTAATCACACCTAAAGGTTTCAACTTAACAACAAGTTTTCCAATTCCAACTTCATCACAAACTCTAACAACTTCATCAATATCCTTGTAAACTTCAGGCGCTTCTTCAGCAATAGACTTCCAAGACCCAGCTTTC
>JAGVZZ010000006.1 GCA_018302205.1 Candidatus Woesearchaeota archaeon | reverse complement strand
TCAGAAAAGATGTTTCTGCATTAAAAAGAACTGCTACTGATTTGGGCTTAGATGAACACACAATTAATTCTCTAAAAATAATATTAGAACAGAATGAATCTCAAAATTTGACTTCTGTCAAACGATATTTTTCATTATAATAATTAGTAAATTGTCAAACTGGGGTTTTAAATAAAATTATTTATTTTGTTATTGTTACCTAGTAATTACCTTGGAAAGTTTTATAAATTAACTAAAAAGGTTTTTTTTATGGTAACTTATGATCATAATCAATTTAGAGAAGATCCTGCAAAATCTGAAGCAAGAAAATGGGTTTTGAATCAATTGAAAAATATATTTCCTTCAAGTAGAGTTTCAAAAAGAAGAGCTAGAAACGGTGAAGGTTTTAAGAGACCAAATTTAGAAGCATTATTATTAACAGGTTCAACACTTGCTGAAGTTGATGAAATATTTTTACCTTTAGGTATCCAACCTAGAAATATTTATGGTGTTGATTGTTCTTCAGATGCTTTTAAATTAGTGAAAGCAGAAAATGATCGAAGAGATCCTAAAGCCAGGATTAATTTATTTAATGAAGGGGTTGTTGATACTTTTAGAAGAGATGAAGTTACTGGTATAGATATTGTTTCTTTAGATTTTGATAGGAATTATGGTCCAACTGTAATTAAAACAATTAGAGAATTGTTTGATTATCGAAATGAAGTTTTAGCTGATGAAGTCGGATTAGTTATTAATGTTCAAGCACGAAGAGAAACTTCTAATTTACAAAGAAGATTAGGTTTATTGAATTATTCGGTTGATCATGTTATGGCAAGTCGTTTAGGAGCTTTAAATTATTTTATTAGTGGGCGTGAAGCTAGTAAAGATGATTTAGGAGCTATTGCAAGATATACAGCTTTAAGATTTTCTGAAGAATTCAAAGGTCAAGGAGTTGTAAGAAACAAATTTCATTTAAGCGATATGAGAAGAGCATTATTGCAAGAAGTTTATATGAGTGCTTTATTCCCAGTACTTAAAACTATTTCTTTTGAAGAGGTTATTGAATACTGTGAAAATACTTGGGCTCATATTCCTGTTGTTATGCACAATGTTTCTTCTTTGAAATTAGTTAAACAACAAATTCAACCTTTTTTAGTTGGTGATGATGAATTCTTGTCAGAACCTTTATTATTAGTTTTGGCTTCATTAGTTGGTGGCTTTGAAATTTTATATGAAACTGTTGCTTTGAAATATTTGAAAGAATCTGGCAATGAAAAACAATTTCAAACAAATCCCTTAAGTTGCGGTAGATTATTAGCCACTGATGATCTTTTTTTGGGTTATGATATTTTAGATTATGCTGAATATAGTTATAATAGTCAAAGTGGTGCTCCTATGAATACTTCCTTTTTTCATTTAAGAAGAGGTATTGCAGATCCAAAATTAAAGAATGTTGCAACAAAAATAAATGAAGCTACAAGAAGAGCAACGCCTAAAGTTTTAGAGAAAAGATTGGAATTGAATCTGGGATTAACAGCAAAGTTAAATAGTATATATTCTAATTCTTCAAATGTTGAAGATCAACAAAGAAGGGTTTTAGAATTATTTAATAGTGAGGTTGGTAGGTCTAAAGATTTAACTCCAGCAGAGAAAGAAATTTTAATTAATTTATATAAATCAGACTGTCAGGTTTATGTTGAAGTCAGTCATCACATTGGTGATTCATTACGTAGAATGATATCCTGGGCTAATATAACTTCAGAGCAAATGTTAAGGAATCCAAAAGTATTATCTTCTGTTGATAGTTTAAGTTTGGGTAATCTAGGTGTTGGAAGAATCGCTGATGCATCACAAGTTTTAGAAGATTTTGAATTGGAAATTACTGATGAAGTTTCTTCAGGAGTTATTGAACCTAAAGTTGCAAAGAAATATATTCGTTCACGTGCAGAATTAATTGCTGCTATTGATGAAGCTTTACCTAGTTTACCAGAAACTGGAAGAACAAGAGCTTTTTTAGGAATATATAATGTTGATCAACAATTTGTAAATAGTTTACCAGCTTATATTGCAAACAGACATCCTTCAAGAAATAAAGATTCTATTCCAGAAAAAGTTGCTGAACCATTAAAAAAATCATCGACAGGACTTAGAGCTAATGATTATACTGTTGATGAAAAAGCAGCTATTGCTGCGACTGCAAATAGATATGGTGATAAATTTGCTGCAGATACTTTTGGAGTTAGTGTAAGTAGTATTCCTGCTTTGAAAGCACATATTACTATGGAAACATATTCTCCAGTTTTTGTTGTTAGAAGAAACGAGAATTTATTTGTTGGAAAAAATCCAAGATTAGAAACAATAGTAGATAAATTAAGACAAGAACATGGTAATATAATTCCTGATAGGGTTTTAGAACATCATAATATTGATTTTTACTAATTAGAAAATTTTTAATAATTAAATAATTCAGTTATTTAAAGGAATTCTTTTAGGCAAATCAAGTTTTGTTAAAATCCCCATTAATTTAACTTTTCTCATAAGAACATCATTTTCATTTAATTGTTAATTCCACTGGTCTTTGACCAGTGGTCAATCATGAATAGCTTTTTTTATATGTGAATAATATAGAATGTGAGCTTGTCGAATCTGAAGCTCACACTCAAACCATCAAATTAGTGTGAACTTTTTCTACCTTAAAAAATTTTCGTTCGAGCTCAGGAGAAAAAATGAAAAACTACGAATTACCTAGATACAGCTCTTGTGTTGGTGAGGCTTGGATGCATGGAATGTTCAAAGTAAAATTTTGTCATCCTGTTTTTGATAATAAGGAAATAAGAGAATATTCTAAACAATTGTTTAGAGAAGCTTGTGAAAAATATAATATTAAAATTAGTGAACTGGGTTTTGATAATAATCATGTACATATGCTTGTTGATATGGGTCTTCGATCAAGACCTGAAATTGCAAAGTTATTGAAAGGATATACAGCTAAAAAGTTATTTCAAAAATTTCCAGAATTAAAAAAGCCAAGAAATGAAGGAGGCAAATTTTGGAATAGTGGTTTTTGGAATCCAAGTTATTATTTAGAAAGCCCAAAAGATATGGCTAGAATAATCAAATACATTAGAAATCAGAAATATGGTTTGGGAAAAGATAAAGAACAAAAGACATTAGAAATTTATGCGAGCTGATCTAACGTAGTTAACATGCCACCGGTCTATGACCGGTGGTTCTTGACAAATTTTTTAACAGCTCTATGGTCCTTTATTCTAAAATCATTCACATTTGGAATACCTCTCTTAATCAAATTTCCACTTTCAGAAAAAGAAAGAGCAACATTTCCCATTTCTGGAACTTTAGGAAGATTCAATAAAGTACAAAAATCATAAATCATTCTATTTTTGACATCACTCAAATAATATCCTCTTTCAATAGCGCCAAAAAAATAGGAGCCTAATCGCAAAGCTCTATCTCTAAATAAAATATTTCTACTAATATCATCAGAATAACCCTCTTTTTTTAAAGCAGACATAATCGAAGGATAAAATCCTTCATCAATTGATATATATCCAGATAATACTTTAAATCTTTCAAAACCATTTGAAGCTTGTTCATATTCTTCAATAAGTTTTCTACCATCTGACTTCAATCTTAAAAAACTTCTTTTATCCTCAGTTATTTCTAAAGAAGATCTCCCAGAAACTGCTAACCATTGTATAAACCGTGAAATTGCTTCACTTCTTGCTTCCATTAAACTTTCAGTTTCTTCATTTTGAGAAGAAAAAGCATATCTTCTTACCTGATTTTTTATAAATTCATAATCATCAATCATTCTTCCAAAACTTTGACCACTATCACCCTCTCTACCAGCAAGATAATTTGTTCCCAAAAAACCACCTGACTTTAACAAACCTTTACCAAAAAGCAGTGCTAAAGTATATTTTTTTCTAATAGATATAGGTCCTTGATAATCTAAATTAGCATAAACCAATGGGCCATTTAGTCTAATCTCACCAGAAGCAATTTTTTCTAATACAACACAATCTTCACCATAAATAAAATTTTTTCTTGGGATTCCTAAATGCTCACTTTCATTTAATTCAATTGCTTGTTCTAATGAGGATTTATCCCAATCTAAAGAATAAACTCTTTGTGGAGAAAATCCTAAATCTAATAAAACATTCTTAGTTTCAATTAATTGGTGTGCACCAAAATGTATTGCAGCACCTTCCCTAATTAATGAATTATTTAATCTTTTTTCAACAAATTCTTTTATTCTTTTATGATAAAGATGCTTATTCGTAAAATCATAACTTTTTTTCTGGGCCATAAAAATTTCATTAAATAGGTTATATTTAAAAGTAACTTTACAAGGTTTATAATAAGTAATCTTTATCTTTTTCTAAAAATGAATAACTTTTTGTTTAGTTCTTTAATTAACTAGAGAATGAGATATTTAATTTTTAGCATATTTCCATAAAATCTTAAAATGATTCCTATAACTTTCAGCAATTTCTTTATTTTTAATAATTACAATATGAGGTTTTTCTTTGATTAAATGTATAGAGACCATATCTCCAACTATTGATGTAGTTGCTTCACTGATTATATCTAAATATCTAATTTCCATAAATTTAGCATTTTCCATTTTATGACCTTTAAATTGTTTGGGCATAATTAGTTTAAATTTAACTTTCTGATGTTCTAATTCTTTAATTAACCAAGGGGATTCATAAAATAAATCATAAGCTCTTCCTGTTCCTCCAAATCCAGAAATCTCTTTATATTTCATTAATTCTTTCATAAAAGTTTTTAATCCTTCTTTTCCTTCATAAACATTAACTTCAAAATTATTTTCTTTTGTTTTTTTTATATTCTTTAGAATAGGGATAAGATTTTGGATTAATGCTTCTTTTTCTTTAATTGAGTTTAATAGATTTTCCGGGTTACTAGCTTCAAAGTATTTTTTATTTTCTTTATTTACAAATTTAACTAATCCTTTTTCGATTAAATTATTTAAAATTGTGTATGTAAGAGTCCTATCAATACTAATTTTTTTTGAAAGATCATTTGCAGATATTAATCCTGTGGTTAGTAATATTTCATAAACTTTTGCTTCATTTCCGGTTAAGCCTATTTCTTTTAATTTTGATTGATAATCCATATTAATATGAGGGTTTTATTCTTTTTAAATGTTGTTATTTTTACTAACAACTAGGATTTATATGTTCTTTGAGAAATGCAGATTATATGAAATCCCAAAGATTAGAAGAGATTTTAGGTATAATTATTATAGAATCTGTACCTGTAGTTATAGGTGCTACTTTAAGTAGTGTTGGTAGAGTTTTTAGTTTTCCAGAACTAATCTTAGCTCCTGTGTTAATAGATGTAATAAGTGGAATAAATTTAGAAGAGCCTAATTATTTTGGAAAATACCTGTGGAATAATACTAAATATGCTTTTGGTGCATCTCTTCCTTATATAGATAAATTTCCAGAATTTTGTAAATATTTTGAAGGCGTTATGTAATAATGAATAGACTCTACGAAGATGCATTGCATCCCAGAGAAGCAACAGAAACTATTACAGAGCTATTAACTAATCCGAATAAAAAAGGTTTAGTTTTTGTAGTTCCAGAATTATCATCAAGAGTTTATCCAGAGAGAGATGGATTTGCCGTAAACAAAGGTATAAATCAATATGGGAATATAAGACCATTAAATTCATTTATTGAAGATCCAATAAATAACAGATGTTTGGAAATTTGGAAAAATATTAAAACTGATTTGTGGAGTAGAATCAAACGACAAATGAAAAGATCAGAAAAATCTTTTATTATAACTGAAAATTTTTTAGGTTATAGTAGAGTGTTTGAAAATTTTGATAAGTATATGGATACGTATCTTTATCTGGGAACTATAGATGAGATGATTAATGAAGTAAGATTGAATTTTGAGAACAATTAAGCGCTCCCACAGGGATTTGAACCCTGGTCTCAGCCTTCGCGGGGCCACGTACTATCCAGGCTATACTATAGGAGCACAATTTTAAGAATAAAATATCAATTATAAATCTATGCGTCAATATTAATCTCCATAAAAAAGTATATAAACAGTTAAATTTCCTCAATTCCCATGGAAAAAGTATTAAAATGCTCAGCAAGCAAGACCGAGCTAACAAACGATAAAGGTGCTGTTATTTTCAAATGCCCAAAGTGCGGTCAAGCTGATATCATAAGGTCGTATCATAGTAGAGAATTAGCTACAAAATATGAATGCCCAAAGTGCGGCTTTGAAGGCCCAAATTAAAATGGTAAAAGCAGGAATAACCGTACAAATCATGCCAGAGTCTGTAGAGATTGATTTGAAAGACCTAGAAATTAAAGTTAGAAAAGTTATCAATGATACTTACGGTGATGTTGGTGAGATTAGAGTTTCTGAAGAACCAATCGCATTCGGTTTAATTGCATTAAAGGTTATATTCATTATTGATGAAAGTTTGGGTACTGATGTTATTGAAGAGGCTTTATTGAAATTAGATGAAGTTGAGAATGCAAGGGTTGTTGACTTTAGAAGAGCTATTGGTTAGAAACCTTTTTATTCTTTTAATCTTTCTTAATTATTATGTTAACCCCAGAACAAGTTGAAGCAATCAAGGGAGAATTAATTTCACTCTCTCCAGAAGATCAACAAAAAAAGCTCAAAGAGATAATTTCAAAGCTTTCTCCAGAAGAACGTGAGCAGTTAGTGGGTAAACAACAATGTCCCTTTTGTTTAATGGTTGAAGGAAAGATTCCAACAAGAAAAGTTTTTGAAGATGATAAAGTCTTAGCTGTTTTAGATATTAATCCCGCAAACGAAGGTCATACAATCTTATTCCCAAAAAATCATTTTGATTCATTACAAGAAATTCCTGAGAGTATCACTCAAAATTTATTCTCAGTAGCAAATAAAATTTCAAAAGCATTAATCGAAGCAAATCTTTGTGATTCTACAAATATTATAATAAATAATGGTGCTTCAGCAGGTCAGACCTCACCTCATATTCTAATAAATATCATCCCTAGGAATGAGAAAGATAAAGTTTCTATTGGCTGGGATCATCAAAAAATCTCTGATAGCAAAATGGACTCAGCCCTTGATTTAATCAAAAAAAAGATCCCAAAGGAGAAGCCTAAAGAAATAAAAAAATCCTCATATATTGATTCTCACCCAAGAATACCATAAATTACTACTGTTATCAAGAATGTAATTAGTATAGCTGGTACGAAAGGAATTCCAATTCTTATCCAAACTTCATGAATATTATATTTTTTCATGAGTGCAATATGCTTTTTTTCTAATTCTGGTTCTTTCTTTGAGATTAATTTCTCATTATTCACCATAATATCCTTAGCTAGCCAATCTCCTTCTGTTAACTCTGATACTTTAATCTTTTTAATAAAATGTAATTTTTCTATTACTCTTACAAATAGATTCAAATAAAATAATCCATAGAACAGTACCACTAACAATAGAATCATCCATCTTATATCCACAAAGATAATCCCAATAACAATTAATATTAATGAAAAAATAATTAGAAATATTCTAACATTTTTATTCTCTTCAAGATTTTTTTTCAATTCAACAAAACCTTGCTTTCTATTTTTCAAAAATAATGTTATCCCCCAGATTAATGAATAGAATCCACCAACAATAAGCAGTAGAACTCCAAAAATTATTAATAATGATATTTTTTCGACGTAGAAATTACTTACAGCAATGCCTATGGCAGTAAATATTTTTACATCTCCCCCTCCAATTTGTTTGAAATAATAAAAGATATATCCTAAACAAAATACAATTATTCCTCCAAGTGCAGAGAATAAAAAGAAATGAAACGATGTAAACAAAGAATAAATTAAACTAATTCCCAAACAACCAAAAATTATAGAGTAACTTAACAAATCTGGTATTTCTCTACTCTTTAAATCAAAATAACCAGCCCAAATCAACCCTAAAAACAATAAAATCCCAAACAAAATTTCGACCATAAACCTTAGAATCACTTAGAACTTAAAAATATATCGTAAAAAAATAAAAAGAATTAATTTCTTTTTTTCTTTTTAGCTTTTTTCTTTGCTGCCATTGATATTCACCCCTCTTTTTTTATGATTATTTATAAATTTACTATATATATTTTGTTTATATACTTTTCTTTTTTTTAATTTTTTCGATTCCAAATTTTTTTAAACTCAATTAACTTATTTTTTCCTATGATTTCAATAATTGGTGCTGGCCCGACGGGAAATTACCTTGCTTATTTGCTTGCAAAAAAAAATTATGAGGTTCAAGTTTTTGAAGAACATAAAGAAATTGGTAGCCCTGTTCAATGTACAGGGATAATCACTCATGAACTCCAAGACTTTGTTCCCGTCGATAAATCCTTTTTAATCAATAAAATTAATAGAGCAAAAATTTATTCTCCTAATGGAAATTCAATCTTAGTTAAATTCAAAAAATCTGATTTCGTTATCGATAGAATAAAGTTTGATCAGTATCTAGCGGAGCTTGCTAAATCGCATGGTGCTAAGTATCATTTAGGTTCGAAGTATGAATCTAATGATGATAAACAAATTATTGTTAATGGTGTTCGGATTAAAACTGATAAGATTATCGGCGCTGATGGCCCTTTTTCAAAAGTCGCAAAGAATAATGGGCTCTGGTGTGATAGAAAATTTGTTACTGGCCATCAATTCACAGTAAAAACCAAATGTGAAAAAGATTTAGTAGAGTTCTGGTTAGGTATTGGTATGTTTGGTTGGTTAGTCCCCGTCGATGAAAATACTGCTCGTATTGGTGTCGTAGCCCATAAAAATCCAACAACTCACTTGAATAAATTAATTTCAAAAAGATGCCCTAATGCAAAGATAATTTCTCAAGAGACTGGTTTAATCCCCATTTTTAATCCCAAACAAATTTTACAGAGAGGAAATGTCTCTATCGTTGGTGATGCTGCAACTCAAGTCAAAGCAACTTCATTCGGAGGAATCATTCACGGACTCAAAGCAGCGAAGCTTCTCTCAGAAAATTATACTAAATATCCTGAGCTTTGTAAAAAGCAAGTTAATCGCGATCTTTATGTTAGCTTATTAATCCGAAGGGCTTTAGACAAATTCTCAGCTAAAGATTATAATGATTTGATTGTTTTATGCTCTAATCCTAAAGTAAAAAAGATTTTAGAAACAAAAAGCAGAGATTATCCGACGAAATTCGCTTTTGGTATTATTCTTGCTCAACCAAGATTATTAAAGTTCTTATTCAAATTAATATAACTTATATCTCAAGATAGCTCCGATACCACCAAGCCCATTTAATTTTTTTCCAGCATCATGCTCTGTAGAAATAATATGTACTTCTCCTTGGTTCCTATCTACTTCTTTCATAACATTATCTAATTCTTTGAATTGCTTCTTTTCCCTTTTCTCTCGGATATAATCGTCTGTAACTAATAATATCTTGACTGCATGTGCTTCAGCAACTTGTTTCACTTCTATCCATCCATATGCCGCATTCGCATTCTTTGCGATTTCTTTGAATAATTCTTCTACAAGATTAGATTCTCTGGTTGTCCGATCTCTTTTCAGTACTTGTTTAACTTCATCCCTTTTCAAAACTTCTTCAATCGCATTCACACCAGTAGTATTACAGGTTGCTAATGTTACTCTGCTTGCAATAGCTGGATATTTCTTCTTAATGACTTTATACAAATCTTCTTTCCAGAATGCTGGGCTTGCCACTATTATATTCGGCGTACTATATCTTGTTGCATATTCTTCAATGTTTTTAGCAACTTCAAAAAAGAATTCCTTATCTTTTTTATCTTCAATGCCCTTCTTTTCAACTTCACCTTCAATTTCAGCAATTACCTTATATCCTGAATTAGTTAACAAAGCATATGTAGCTTCATCTCTTTCTAATGTTACTATCAATACTTTTTCTCCGTGCTCTTGTGAATCTTTTATTTTTTGTAATTGATAGTTTGCCCAGTTATCTTTAGTAATCAGGATTATACTATCCACTTCCACATCAATTGTATGATAAGAACCTAATGGCACATCTTCCGGCCCTTTTTTGACTTTCCCAGAAACCCTTAATGAATCACCATACATACTAAAATCAATTTTCTCAACTTCTATCTCTAGATGCACACTTTTCCTAACAACTTTAGCATTTTCATCGCTTCCAACCTTAATTTTCCTAAAAGTTATTCCCGAAACTCTATCTTCCTCTTCTATAATTTGTGCTAGGTACCATAAATCATCTAAACTCTGTACCAGAACTTTGAGCTCTCCTTTCTTTAAATCTTTGAATATGACTTTCATTCTTAAGATTGAAAAAGTTTATATATTAATAAAGTTAATTCTAATACATTATGAGAGGGAAGGCACAGTCTGCGGTTGAAGTCACATTAATTGTTTTGATTCTTGCTATTGGTATGGTTGGTTATGTAATATTACTGCCTGAGGATGCAAGGAACGAATTATTGGACGATGATACAACCAGCATTACTGATGATTCTGATGTTGATGGCGAAGTTTTACTTTCCGAATCTCCTGGTTCAGTCAGCCCTTCAAAAAGCTCTTCTCATACTAGATCATTAGAACCGATCAGATTATATTCCACTTCTGAGTCAAACACTAAAGCCCTGGCTACTTCTATCACAATTTCAAAAAGTATTATTGGTAATAATTACAAAAGTATCCAATTTGATATTGATAACTTAGAAGAATTAGAAAACTTAGAACTATTATTCTTCGCTTCTGAATACAAAGGAAACTTAAGAATCAAATTAAATGATCAGTTAGTCTATGACAGCGAACTTAATTCTGCTGACCTTCCTTTAGCTTTACCAACCGATGCTTTGGTCTCAGAAGGTAATGTATTAGAATTCTCAACAGACTTCTCCTGGAACGTTTTCTCGCCTAATTACTATATCTTACAAGACCTTCAATTAATCCAAGATTACTTGGTCGAAGATAAATCCACAACTAGAACATTTTCAATTGATAACCCTGAGGATATATCTTCAGTTGTATTAAACTATTTTGTTACTTGTAACTCTAATGATAGAGGAATACTAACTATTTCTTTGAACAACAGAGAAGTATTTAGTGACACAATCTTCTGTGAATACTTGAACAAAAGAGAACTTTTATTGGATGATAATTATTTGGCTACTAGTAACACATTGAAGTTTGAGATTACAAAAGGTGATTATAATCTTGAAGAGATCCAAATCACAGAAAAGACCCGTGCACAAGATTATCCTTCATTTTCCTTTGACTTGGATAATGATATGTACCAAGAGATCGCTTCTGGTGACAAGGATATTTACTTGAAATTAACCTTTGATGATGATACTACCGACAAAGAAGCAACAGTGTACGTCCAAGATTATTCCTTTGACTTTAATACTGATGCAATGAGCTATGAACGAAAGATTTCATCCTATGTTGATGATGGTGCAAACACAATCACGATTGAACCATTAGAAAGCTTCAAAATCTCAAACCTAAAAGTATATGTTAATTGATAATAAATCTTATAAAGTTAAAATCTAATTTCTTTTATTTATGGAAGCAGATATATTAACATTACCCAAAGACGCAGATTTAGTAAGAAAATTGAAGGGAAAATTACTAGAATATAACCAACGGGTGGAAGCCCATAAATACCAACATCCGAAGATGGGCGGTGATATATACTAATCCAGTTATGATTTTGCGAACTATTAAATACTAGTTCCACTTTTATATTGTTATGAAAAAAGGTGAAAAATTTGAAAGGGCGCAAATATC
>JAGVZZ010000048.1 GCA_018302205.1 Candidatus Woesearchaeota archaeon | reverse complement strand
AAGTTGATAACTACTTTAAAAATATGGCCCAATATAAACCTGAATTAACAAATATTATGACTCAAAAGTTCGAAATTATAAAACTGGACTAGTATATCTGAAATACTTTGAACAACCATATTTAAAAAAAATTATAATACCTATTTAAACTTTATCCAAAATCACTCACCACAAACTATATAAATTATTAATCAATCATTAATTTAAAGAAAAGTTATTTCTGAAAGATTTGAGGTGAATGAGAAAATGGAAGCATATCCAAAAAAAGGTACAACAACAGTAGGAATAGTCTGTAAAGATGGTATAGCTATGGCTGCAGATAGAAGAGCAACAGCTGGATTCTTAATTGCAAACAAAAAAACAACAAAGGTTTTACCAGTTAGTGATCATATGGTTATTACCACAGCAGGTCTTGTTTCAGATATTCAACTTTTCACAAAAATCATAAGAGCACAAATCATGTTACTAAAAATCAGAAAAGGTAAAGAACCAACTGTTAAAGAAGCTGCAAGTCTATTAGCAAACTTAGCTTATACTAATATCAGAAGACCAAGTATGATTCCAGGAATTGTAGGATTCCTATTTGGTGGCTATGATAAAACAGGATATTCATTATATGAGATTTCATTCGACGGTAGTATTATGCCTGTTGAAGATTACGCTTCTGATGGCTCTGGAAGTTCAGTAGCATTAGGAGTAATGGAAACTTTGTATAAAAAAGACCTCTCATTAGAGGAAGGAAAAGAATTAGCAGTTCGAGCACTCACTGCAGCTATGAGCAGAGATGCAGCAACTGGAAATGGTATTGATGTAATGGTAATCACTCCGAAAGGAACTGAATACGCAATTGAGAAAGAAGTAAAGACCATTATTAAATAAAATACCAAATTCTCAAAAATTAGAAAAAATGGCAGATATATTAAATGAAGTAGTAAATAAATTACCAAAAGACACAGACATAACTAGTTCTAACTTTGAAGCCGCAAACATTATCTTATACACAAAGAA
This sequence comes from Candidatus Woesearchaeota archaeon, assembly GCA_018302205.1. Taxonomy (GTDB): domain Archaea; phylum Nanobdellota; class Nanobdellia; order SCGC-AAA011-G17; family GW2011-AR17; genus JAGVZZ01. Next base: position 11,662 of record JAGVZZ010000048.1, on the reverse strand, counting down.
CGCAGATTTTTTTATAGATAACAAAGGCGAGATCAAAAAATTAGTTTCAGAATTTAAAAAAAGAATTGAACTCAGACCAGACCCAGCTCTATGTTTAGATATGGAAAAAACTGAAGCTTTAATCAAAAAAACACTCCCTGAAGAATCAAACATTGATCAGATCATTTTTGATCCACAAAGGAGTACAGTAATAATTGAAGCCGGAAATCCTGGAGCTGCGATAGGCAGATCTGGAGAATTATTAAAAGAAATCAAAGAAAAAACCCTTTGGGTCCCATTGATTAGAAGAAAACCTGCAATCAGATCAAAAATAATTGAAAACATTCGGGGTGTTCTTTATGAGAATAACGACTATAGAAAAAAATTCCTTAATGAAGTTGGAAAAAGAATCTATAATGGTTGGACTAAAGGAAGAAAAGAAGAATGGGTTAGAATTACAACATTAGGTGCAGGAAGACAAGTTGGTAGATCTTGCTTTTTAGTTCAAACTCCAGAATCTAGAATATTATTAGATTGTGGATTAAATCCCGCAGCAAGTGAAGATGAAGCTTATCCTTACTTTGATTGCCCAGAGTTCAGAATTAACGAACTAGACGCAGTCATTATTTCCCACGCACACTTAGATCACAGTGCAATGGTTCCATTATTAGTGAAATATGGTTTTAAAGGCCCAGTATACTGTACAGAACCAACTAGAGATATTATGTCTTTATTAGCTTTAGATTTCATTTCTATTGGTTTCAAAAATGCAAAAAAACCAGCATATGAAGTTGCTGATGTAAAACAAATGGTCAAACAAACTGTTTGTATTAATATGGAAGAAGTTACTGACATCACTCCAGATATTAGACTCACATTCTACAACTCAGGCCATATTTTAGGTGGTGCAATGCCCCACTTACATATTGGTAATGGTTTACACAATATCTTATACACCGCAGACTTATTGTATGAAACTTCAAACTTACTACCAAAAGCAGTAACTCGTTATCCAAGATTAGAAACCGTTATCATTGAAAGTACTTATGGTGGAAATAATGATATTATTGCTTCAAGAAAAGAAAGTGATGATCTTTTAATGGCCACAATTAAAAAGACAATTGAACGTGGTGGTAAAGTCTTAATGCCAATATTAGGTGTAGGTCGTTCCCAAGAAATTATGTTAATGATTGATAGAGCAGTTAAAGAAGGTACTATCCCAAAAATACCCATTCTTTTACAAGGTATGGTCTGGGATGTAAACGCAATTCATACTGCATATCCTGAATTCTTTAATGCTGCAGTTAGAAAACAAATTTTCTATGATGACAATAATCCATTCTTATCAGACACATTCAAAAAAGTTGGTAGCCAAAAAGAAATGGAACAAATAATACACTCTGCAGATCCCTGTGTAATCATGGCAACCTCAGGAATGCTTACAGGCGGAGCTTCATTAGAATATTTCAAAACACTTTCGGAGAATGCAAAAAATACAGTAATTTTAACCTGTTATCAAGGTGAAGGTTCACTTGGAAGAAGAATCCAAAATGGAGAAAAAGAAATCAGCTTCTCCGTGGGTGATAATAAAACTGGAATAACAACTGTTAGAGCAGAAATTTTAACAATCAAAGGTTTCTCTGGTCATAGTTCAAGACCACAATTAATGTCCTTCTTGAAAAACTTAGACCCAAGACCAAAAAGAATATTGATCCAACACGGAGAAAATAGCAAATGTTTAGAATTTGCTTCAACAGTCCATAAATTATTACGAATGGAAACTACCGTACCTAGGAACTTAGATTCTATAAGATTAATTTAATTTTTTTATTTCTAAATTCTTGTAAAATTTTAAAAATTAAACAACTGTCCCTACTCTTTAGGGAATACAGAACAAAAGATTTATAAACCTGCTATTACTCCCAAAAAGTAGTTCATTAAGGCAATCCCTCCCTGTGTTTACTGGTGGCGCAGCGATGTACCACCTTTAAACCTTTTTAAAACTTAAAGAAATCCTTCAAGGTTTTCTGAGTTCTACAACGTTCTAAAACTTGACTTTTAATCAAAATATTATCCACATTATAATGAAAATGCATAGAAGTTAACCTTTGTGCATACTCGATCATTTCATTTTCAGAACCAAATATTTCGCAAGAGCCCATAGCTTTACGAACAGCTTCTCTAACAACCCAAACACCTAAAGGAGTAGTATACTCGTCTGTAATAAATCTTAATACTAACACAGTCGCTTGTTTCTTCATACCTTTCAATTTTTCAAGCACAGCTAACCGAGAAGCATAATAACCCCCAACGCAATTATTTGCATAAGATTTTCTTCCATCAAAAAATTCATAGTCAGTTGAATACTTAACTTCATTACTCATATTCAATAAACTCGTAGGCATATACATTTCAAAAAGTTCATAGGACCAAACACGCGGGAAAAACATTACCAAAAAATAATTCCCCATATACCCACCAAAAAACAAACTATAATCTGCCTCTTTAAAATCTTTAACATCCTCAAGAATATTCTTCCCTAAAGAATCATCAACAGCAGTTATCGACCAACGAGTTGGAACCAACTTCCTTTGTGGTTTCACACCCAAAGTCCCAATAGACAAAATTCTAGTTAAAAAAGTTTCATCAAACCCTTTCTTATACAAATAATTTAAAGAGTCATTAGCTTTCCTATCCGTATCAGAAACAACTTTATCAACCCTAGAATCTACATGCGGATTTGACATTAACATTGCCCTTTTCAGTTCAGCATTCGCACCAATTACAGTTTCAACATCCGAAGTTTTCACTCGATATTTCGGTTTTTTATTCAGAAGATACTCGATATCAACAGGCCTTGAAGCCATCGCAACTTCTTGAGACAAAGTAACATACCTTGACATAGATTTAACATTATTTTGAAATTTAGAATTAATCAGTACAGATCTAAAATCAAGAACATCATTAATTTTAAAATTCCTTTGGCTCCATTCTTTTGGCGCATCATAAAGATTAGATTCATCTGTAACAACATCAGGTAAAGCAAGAATACCAACATTAATTGACGGATAATTATATCTCCCCACAAATACACTCGGTGAAGTCCCAACAAAATTCTCCTTCTCCAACTTCGAAATTTTAAATTGGGGCATCTTTGAAAAAATTGGACAATAACTATGACCACACTTCAAAGGTTTAGAAAAATTCTTACCCTGACACCTGAAACAATCCATCAAAAAATAAAATATTGATGAACTTATAAGTTTTCATAGAAACAAAAAACTATATATACTAAAATAGTCATTATAAACCAAAAGGAGGTGTCATTATGGCAAAGAAAAAGAAAAGTGTTTTAGATTGGATTGCATTTGTTTTGCTAATTGTTGGTGGCTTAAACTGGGGTCTTGTTGGTTTATTCAGCTTTGACTTGGTAAGCTACATATTCGGATCAATTCCATTATTGCAAAACATAGTCTATGTATTAGTTGGATTAGCCGCTCTATACACAATTTACTACTTATATAAGGATTAATTTTTTCTTTTTTATTATTTTCTTCTAACAAAACCTTTAAAAACTCATAAAAATCCCAAGAATGAAAGGAAATGTAGGCTTTGCAACCTGAATCCTAGGAAAAACTAAAAATGGGAATGTATAAAGCAATCAAAGAGCTATGGAAAAGTCCTAAAGCCAATTTAGGTGAGCTCTACAAACAAAGGCTAATTGAATGGCGTAGACAAGACGTATTTACAGAAATTAAAAGACCAACGAGGTTGGATCGTGCAAGATCATTAGGTTATCGTGCAAAAAAAGGTTTCTTCTTAACTAGAGTTAGAGTTCTAAAAGGTGCACACACCAGAGAATTCAGACATTCAGGCAGAAGATCCAAAACAATGAGACGTTTAAAAATCGTTGGTATGAGTTATCAATGGATCGCAGAACAAAAAGCTCAAAGAAAACACAAAAACCTACAAGTTTTGAATTCATATTATGTTGGTGAAGATGGTGTTCATAAATGGTTTGAAGTCATTTTGGTTGATACACATGCACCTGAAATAATTTCGGATAAGACTATTAACTGGATTACAAAACAGAATGACAATAGAGTCTTCAGAGGTCAAACATCAGCTGCAAGAAAATCAAGAGGTTTAAGAAGAAAAGGAACCGGTGCTGAAAAATTAAGACCAAGTAGAAGAGCACATAATAGATTAGCAAAATAAATTATTTTTTTCTTTTAATTAAAATTATTTTATCATTCTTATTACCAGTAAATTTTGAAATCAAATAGACAACAAAAGCTAATACCAATAAAATCAAAAATATACCCATTATAAAAATTATAAATACCGAACCTAAAACAAACCCAATTAACAAAACAATTGGGAATATTAATAACAATATTAACTTAGAAATTAAACTCACCTTCTTCCCATTAACACTAAAATAACTTAATTCAATATAAGCAACAATAATTAATACAACCGAAATCAATAATAATAATCTCCAATCCATAAAAAATCCTAAAGAAAGCAAGTTTATAATCTTTTTCCTAAAAAAGTATTTAAATCCAATAAAGACCCCCTATTACATGAAAAAAGTGTTACTTCTAGGGATATTTTTATTATTCATCCCATTTGCAATCTCAGGAAGTGTAACATTAAATACACCAATTGAAAATAATATTACTAACGCAACCAGCATAACCTTTTCTTGTACAGCTTCAGATACATCATTATCAGTAACTTCTATCGCGCTTTATACTAATGAATCTGGTTCAATGTCCCAAGTTGCAATTGATAGCACTGGAACTGAAACCGTATCATTCACAGAAACATTTTCTGTAGGCAACTATCTCTGGAATTGTTTAGCAACATTCTCTGATGCATCAACAGCAGAAGCAACAAGCGACAATACATTCACAATTCATGCATTAAATTATGCAGGCACTATTCCCAACCAAACAATAGCCGAAGATTCCAGTGCAACAACAGCATTTGATTTAGATACATATTTTACAAACGCAAGATATTACACAATCCAAGGGAATTATTCAATAAATCTATCCATTAACTCCAACAATGAAGTACTAATAACACCCTCAACAAACTACACAGGCACACAAACCATAATTATTTCAGGACACTTTAATACAGTCTCATTCTCAAGCAACCCATTTTTAGTTAATATCACAGAAGTAAATGATAATCCCTATTTAATTACAGATATCCTTAATCAATCTTCAACAATTAACACTTCATTTACAATAAATATCAACCAATATTTTACAGACATTGATTCAGAATTAAATTACACCATAAATTCCACATCATTTACAATAAATAAAACTTCTTCAAGCTCAATAACCATTATCCCCCATCCAACATTTTCTGGAACAAAACAAGTCACAATTACAGCAACAGACGGCTCATTAACAGCAACAAGTAATGCATTTACAATCAATATTTCTTCAGCAGAAGAATCAGTTTTAACTATTGAATCATACTCCCCAGAAGATAATCTGACTTTAGAAACCGGTGAAGAACAAGAATTTGAAATAACTCCATCAACAGACGGGGGGACATTAACATATCTTTGGACATTAAATTCAGATAATGTCTCAACTTCAAGCAGTTATAAATTTACAGCAGAAGAAGAAGGCACATATTCATTAGTTGCAACAGTCTCTAACGGAAATACAACCGATTCCAAAATCTGGACAATAATTGTTGGTTCAGATTTAATTACAACAGAAGAGGAAATTAGATCGATCTTATCAGAAAGTTCAGAAAATGCAGTTTGTGGTAATGGTGTTGCAGAATCCGGTGAAACTTGTTCTACATGTACATTAGATGTTATTTGCCCTTCAGGCTCAATCTGCACAAACGGTACTTGTCAAGAAAAACAAAGTGCATTAACGGGAATAATTATATTAGCATTAGTAACCATCGGAATTGTAATAATAGGAATATTAATATACTACGTAATATCAGTCAAACCAACAAAAAATAAACCCCAACAATTTCAGTATCGGGCGGCTACAATTTCACCCCCAGCAAATTTTACTGATTTTTACAAGAAAAAATGATCCCAGACACAGAACTAAAAAAACTTCATGATTTGATAATTAAAGCAGATAATCCATTATACTTATTTGATGATGACCCTGATGGACTTTGTTCATTTCTAATTTTTTGGCGTGCAACAAAAAAAGGTAAAGGTATTGCACTAAAAGGAAAACCAACCAAAGATACAATTATGAAAAATCTCCAACGTACAAATGACCTTTTAGTAATTTTAGATAAACCCGTTTTAGAAGATGAAGCCCTTGATGAAGTAGGAATCCCGATTGTTTACTTAGATCATCACCCAATAAATCATATTACAAAAGAAAATTTTTATTATTTTAATCCAAAATTCCAAGATTCAGAAGACGAACTTTCAACAGCATATTGGGCATACAAAGCCATGAAAACAGATCTTTGGTTATCAGCTGTTGGCACTATCTCAGATTGGCACATCCCAGACTACATAAACGAAATACAAACACAATTCCCAGACATATTTACTAATATTGATAATCCTGGAGAAGCAATCTTTAATTCACCATTTGGAAGATTATCAAAAACATTTTTATTTTCTTTAAAGGGCAGTTCAGATATCACAAAACAATGCATTAAAATTTTAACAAGAATAGAATCACCTTATGAGATATTAAATCAAACAACACCCCAAGGGAAATATATCTACAAACACTATGAAAAGATGAATGTTAAATATGAAAAAGCTATAGAAGAAGCTTCAAAACACATTGATGGTGAACAATTTTTAATTTATATCTACCATTCAACAGAAGACAGTTTTACCTCAATTATTTCAAATGAATTAGTTTATAGAAACCCGAACAGGATAATTATAATTGCTCGTATGAAAGGCGAAAAAGTTAGCATAAGTATGAGATCCTGGAAATTAAACTTACCACCAATAGTAAAAAAATCCTTAGAAGGAATCCAAGGTTCAGGTGGAGGGCATCTTCATGCATGTGGTGCCGTAATTAACGCAAATGATTTAGATATATTCATAAATAATTTCAAAAAACATGCATTAGAAGAATTAAACAAAAAATAATAATACTCCTAAACCTAAAACACATCCTAAAGTGATATAAGGCATCGCAGGATAATATTTTTTCTTTTCACCATAAACAAACAATACTAATAACATTAATCCGGAAAATAAAGGTACAATATATGTTCTAAAATCAAATAACCCCAAACCAAAATACATCATAACCACAGCTGAAAATAATAATGGGAACCCAATATCCCCGCCACCAAGGATAGCCAGATTCTTTCCATAAGGCACAGCTAAACCCGCAAACAATTTTGCTTTACTTTGAGTTTTTGCCATTTTAATCATATGCTTTGTTTTTATAACTGCAATATAATCATAAATTGAGATTAAAATCAATAACACAAATATAGATAATAAATTCAAAACAGGAATAAAGATTGCGGCCATAGCACCATAGATAAATAATTCTGAAAAATTATGCACAATCGGATTTGGAATAAATATCCTCCAAAGAGTTAAAATAAATGCAAATATCAAAGCAAAAATAATCCCAAAGAATACATTCAAACTAATAATCAAAGTAATAAATACAGATAGAAAGAACCAAAATTTCCACAACCAAAATAATTTAAACTTAAATAACATCAAAATTAAAAAAGTAGCAACAAGCATAAAGAAGAATAATGGTATAAAAGAAGTTTGTTGATCAAATTCTGGTTTCTCAATTCCCAAAGGCAGATCACTATTATTATAATAGTCAACAACAACTAACCCAACAATTTGGGCAACTAAAAAAAGCAGTATCATTAAACTAATAACCTTAAAATTATGTTTCATTAAAAGAATACTAGGATAAAGAATTTAAAAAACTTTGTACAAACAACAAAAAGATATATAAACCAAGTTTCCTAATAAACACACCAATGGAAAAAGAGGTATTAATTCAAATAGAGAATATTACAAAAAAATTTGGTGACCACGTTGTTCTTAGTGGATTATCATTAACAATACCTAAAGATGGAATTTTTGGGATTATGGGTTTATCAGGTTCAGGTAAAACAACTCTATTAAACATTTTAATCGGATTCTGGCAACCAACATCCGGGAAAGTTTATTATAATTTTGTTGACATTCACAAAAACCAACATCTAATCAAACAGTTATTTGGCTTTGCAACTCAAGAAGGCAGTGTCTATCCAAATTTAACTGTTGAAGAAAATTTAAGATATTTTGGTAAATTATACAATATCCAATCAAGAGAACTAGAAAAAAGAATTTACGAATTAATCAAACAATTTGATTTACTTGACTCAAGAAACCAATATGCAAAAGAACTATCAACAGGAATGTACCGAAGATTAGATATCGCATGTTCATTAATCCATAATCCTAAAGTCTTAATTTTAGACGAACCAACCGGAAACCTAGACCCAATTCTTCGAAAAAAGGTCATGGCCATGATCCGTGAAATTCAAGATAATGGAACAAAAGTAATAATCACTTCTCACTTGTTAGGCGAATTAGAAAAAGTGTGCGATACTTTGGCAATTCTTCACAAAGGAAAAATTTGGGAATTCGGAACCCCAAACGAACTCAAAGAAAAATATACCACTTATGAAGAAATGAAAATTGAAACAAAAAGCCATAACTACGAAGAACTAATTCCAATGTTAAAAAGATTTAACACCCGAAATATTACCCAAAAAAACAAAGAATTATTTTTATACACCACTGAAGCAGAAAATATTCTGAGTTATATTTTAAATTATTTGAAAACAACAAATGACCAATTATTGAATGTAGAAGTCAGTAAACCATCAATTGAAGAGGTATTCGAATCCGTGACTAGAAGATGAAACCATTATTTAACCATCAAAAACAAATGCAAGAAAAACTTTACGAGCGCCCTACAATTAATCCATTTACTAAAATTTACTTCATGCTCGAAAAAAATTTAAAATTGCTCATTAGAACCAAAACCACAGCTATAATATTCATTCTAGGGCCATTAATTATCACAGCATTACTTGCAATAGCATTCAACACTTCAACTTTAGCTGATGTAAACATAGCTGTCTACTCAGATTCATACTCTGAATTAACAGAATCATTAATTAACAATCTTTCAGCCAGCAATAATAATATTATAAAAGCAAATTCCGAACCAGATTGTATTGATTCAGCAAGATTTGGTGACTTCCAAGTTTGTATTATTTTTCCTGAAGATCTAGCAGTAAGTAACGACGGGGATAATATAATTAGTATCTATGTAGACAATTCTAGACTAAATATAGCTAATTTAATAGCAAGCCAAATCACAACAAAAGTTTCTATTGAATCTTCAGCATTAAGTGAAGATATGATTTCAAACATCTTAATCGTATTAGATACAGCGAACACAAAATCAACTCAAACAAAATCAATAGTCACAGAATTATTATCTAAAAATTCTGAAATTACATCATCAATAGAAGAAACCTCTAATTCCTTAGAATCCTTAGACCTAGATTATACTTCAATAGACAACAGCACCACAATAAATGGTTACCTCTCAACATTAAGTTCAGCATGTAACAGTTCAAGTTCAACAATTACAAAATTAAAAGACCAAATAACTGCCTTACAAAATAATTATTCTCTTGTAACTACCAAACTAACTAGTGCAAAAGACTCTATTGAAACCTTATCAACAACTTTACCAACAATTTCTTCTGATATCTCAGCACAAACTTCTAAATTAAACTCAATAGAAACAAACTTAGTCTCAATCACAAACAATATTGCAACAATTCAAGTAACAAATGCTGGAAGTATAGCTACACCATTAAGAACCGAAATCGAATCTTCAAGCACAACAAACAGTTTCTTGATGTTCATCTTACCAACAATGTTAACAATAATCATAATGTTCCTAGCATTATTAATGAGTTCCTCAGGTATTATCGCAGAGAAAGAATCTAAAGCTTACTTTAGAAATTTTATCACACCAACTAATGGCTTACTATTCCTTATGGGCGAATTCTTAAGCAATATCTTGGTCCTTTCAGCACAAATTGTAATCATCTTAAGTGTCCTCTATATATTCCTAAAAGGAGTTATCTCTCAAGAAGCATTAATTTTAACTGGTTTAGCTTTACTTTCAATAGGAATATTCTTCACACTATTGGGTATGCTCATAGGATACCTCTTCAATACAAAACAAACAGTAACAATAGCCTCAATTTCAACAGGAATGGTACTCCTATTCTTCTCAAATACAATAATTCCATTAGAAACCCTTTCTTCAAAAATTAGAGATGTCTTATCTTATAATCCATTTATCTTAGGAGAAACTATGCTTAAAAAGATATTACTATTCAATTCATTATTCTCAGGAATAGACCAAATGCTATTAATTATGGGTATAGGTAGCCTAATTGTTCTCATAGCAGCTATCGTCGCTAGAAGCATTTCAAAGCATTATTTCTCAACCTAAATTCACTACTTTATAAAAGTAAAAAATGGAAAGGTTTATAAACAAAAGTAAGTTTTCACTACCGAGGTGAAGGAGTAAAAGATGATAGTAAATGAAGAATTCCTAAAAAAATTAAGATCCTCATTCGATTTAAACATATATGAAGTAAAAGTTTGGACAGCAATATTATCTCGAGGTGTTGCAACCGCAGGAGAGCTTGCAGATATTTCAAACGTACCAAGAAGCAGAAGTTATGATGTTCTAGAAAACCTAGAAAAGAAAGGTTTCATTATCATGAAATTGGGTAAACCAATTAAATATATCGCAGTTAAACCCGAAGAAATTCTAAAAAGAATCAAGAAAAAAGTTCAAGATGAAGCAGATACTCAAATGGCAATGCTTTCAAAAGTTGGTAGCACAGAAATTTACCAAGAGATTGAATTATTATACAAACAGGGTATTGATAAAATTGATCCAGCAGAACTTTCTGGAGTAATTAAAGGACGAAAGAACTTATACGACCATCTGAAAACTATAATCACAAACGCAGAAAAATCAGTTTCAATTATGACTACAGACAAAGGTTTAATAAGAAAAATTGACGTTTTAAAATCTTCATTGAAAAAAACAAAAGCTGGAGTAAAAATTAAAATTGTCGCTCCAATCAAAGAAGCTTCATTCATTCCAAAAGATGTTCGTGAAAATGTTGAATTTAGAAGCGCTGATGAAGCTACAAAAGCAAGATTTATTATTGTTGATGGCAAAGAATTATTATTCATGCTTTCAGATGACAACGAAGTTCATGAAGCATATGATATGGGCATTTGGGTTAAAACACCTTACTTTGCTCAAGCATTAAACCAAATGTTTGAATTAAACTGGAAAAATCTAAAGAGGATCTAAAAATGGGACTAAAAGATAATTTATTTGGATTTGCTGCAGTAATAGGAATAGGAGCATTAACACCATTAATTTGTAATAGTTTACAATCAGAAAGTTGTGAAGAATTAGTTGAACAAAATTTAAGAAAATCAAGTTTTATTCCAAATCAAGATTCTATTGAGGGTTTTGAATAACCCCTTTATTTAGAAAAATAGAACTTTTCTAATTTTTTTTAAGTCATAATCTTTGTATTTTACTCCCTGTATTACTATTTTGCT
>JAGVZZ010000047.1 GCA_018302205.1 Candidatus Woesearchaeota archaeon | reverse complement strand
AAAATCTAAGAAAAATTTATTTATATAGTCTACGCGGGCAAATGTCATGTCCGGGGCTTAATTACGAACCCCACCGCAGAGCAGGGGGGTATTTAGGATCAATAAAACTTACTAAATTATATAAACCTAATAATTCCTAATTTAATCATGGATTTCGAAGCACTTAAACAAGAATACTTACAATGTAAAAATTGTCCTAAATTAATGAAATCCAGAAGCCAGGTTGTTTTCGGCTCTGGGAATCCAAATTCAAAAATTTTATTTATTGGTGAAGCCCCAGGTGCTAACGAAGATAAACAAGGTATTCCATTTTGTGGCATGTCCGGCCAAATTCTAACCCAACTTCTAAATCAGGTGGGTTTATCCAGAGAAGATATATTTATCACAAACACAATTCTTTGTCGCCCAGAAAAGAATCGTAATCCCGATAAGAACGAAGTAGAAAATTGCAGAAAAAGATTAGATCATTTGATCTCAATAATGCAACCAGAGATAATTGTTACAATTGGCAATTTTGCAACAGATAGAATCATAAACAAAACTGGTGTTACCTCAATCCATGGCCAAGTTTTCAAATATAATAATATCTCAGTAGTTCCAGTAATTCATCCCGCAAATTATTTATATTCAGGAAGAAATCCCGTTCTTTTCAATCAAATGTTAGAAGATTTCAAAGTAATATTTACATTAATTAATAAAAAATCTTAATAAGAATTAAATTCTTCTTCCTGAAAAAATATTCGTCATTTTCCCAGACATATCCTCATAAGGAATCACTCTACACCCTCCAGAGGTTTGTGAAGTCGGTGCTTTTTGTGGCTGTGAACTTTGGACTGCTGTAACAGGAGAAGCTTGAAATTGAACACCCTCTCTAGAAGCAATCAATTGCTGTAAAGCCTCAACAAGTTTCTTTAAATTATTAACATCCTCTTTTTCAGTATCAAAGTTCAAGTTAACCTGCATCCCAAACCAGTCCATTTTTTACTTAAAAAGCTTTTTGATGCTTTAGTAGTTATTTTATAAATTATACACCCGACTCCTTCAAAACTTATTTAAACCTTTAACTCCAAAAGTTTTTCATGGCAAAGATAAAAGTAATTCAAGTTCAAGACGAATGTATTGGCTGTGGTGCTTGTGAATCAACCTCTCCAAAGTTATTTGAGATGAAAGAAACCAAAGCCCACCTTAAGGGTTCTAAAAAAGTGAAATGGAAAGGCAAAGACGCATTTGAAGTTGAAACAGATTTGGTTAAAGATGCAAAAGAGGCTGTTGATGTCTGCCCAGTAACCTGCATCCATACAGAATGAAATTCGAACCAAAAATCTTTGAATTAAAAATAAATGGCCTTTCAGAACAATTACTAAAGAATCATTTAACTTTATATCAAGGTTATGTTACAAACACAAACAAACTTTTGGATACGATCTCTGTTTTAATCAAAGAGAATAAAACTTCAACCCCAGAATTTGCCGAGCTTTCAAGAAGATTTGCTTGGGAATTCAATGGAATGCGTTTGCACGAATTATATTTCTCTAACTTAGGTAAAAATGCTTTTGATTCGAGCTCAAAACTTTCTGAATTAATTAAAAGTTCATTTGGTTCATTTGAGAATTGGGAAAAACATTTCAAAGCATTAGGTTCAATGAGAGGAATTGGTTGGGTTCTTTTAGTACAGGATAAAGAGAGCAAACAATTATTCAATGTATGGGTTAATGAACATGATCTAGGCTTATTAGCAAACAGCGATATTCTTTTGATCATGGATGTATTTGAACACGCTTTTATGATAGATTATGGTTTGAAAAAGGCTGATTATATAGAAACATTTTTCAAAAATATAGACTGGAAAGCTGTTCAAAAGCGGTTAAATTAATTTTATTATTATATTTTCTAAAAATCTTAATAACCTAATTTTAAATGATTCTTTTCCAAAAGGTTTTACTAAGATTGTAATCCCCCCACTTCTTTTCCCAAACCAAATATCAGTGAATCTAAAATCCCCAACAACTAACACTTTATTTTTATGAACTGAATATTTTTCTAAAATTTCATTAAATAATTTCTTTGAAGGTTTTTTATGTTTACTCATAAATAATTCACAGCCGATCTGTTTAATAATCTCATTTTTTCTTTTTTCTATTGTAAAACTATTTGAAAAACAAATACATTTATATTTTTTATTTATCTTCAAAAACCATTCTTTAAATTCCGGTTTAATATGGGTCGTTTCAGGATAAAATAAAGTATTATCAATATCAAAAATAATTAACTCTTTATCTTTAAAGAGATTTTCATCAATTTTTGTTACATCATCAAATTCATAATGAGGAATCCATTTTTTCATTCATTTTATCTCGAGTACCTAAGCCACTCAATCCAACCTCCTTAATTACACAAGAATAATCTTCTTTTCCTTCAAAGAATTTTTCAAAATCAATTCCAATAAACCATTTCCCATCACGTTTCAATGTTTTCTTTGAAAATAATACAGCTCTAGAAACAATATGTTCAGAAACAATTTCATAATCTGGTAAATACTTGATTAATTCTTTACTAAACTCAACAACCTCTTCATGGTATGGCATGTTTTCTAATGATAATCTTTGTCTTGAACTCCCGACAAACATATACCCTTTACATTCAATAAAATCTGGATCGCCTTTTTTGATTAATTCAGCATATTCTTTAGGGTTACACATATTCATCCCTTTAATCATAGAAAGCCTAATACAAGTTTTTTCTTTTCTTTTCGCAAAATAATCTAAACTTTTTTCTAATCTTTCCCAATAATCTGTAAACAATGGAACATCAATTTCTTTCAATAATTTTTTATTCGGAGCATCCACACTCAAATATAATTGTGTAACTTTTGCCAAATCTTTTATATGTTCAGGATGTTGCGCATTGGTCACTAAGAATGTAGATATTTTTCTTTTATGCAGTTCTTCAATCAATTCATTAATCTGCGGATAAAGAATCGGCTCACCAGTCAAAGATAAAGCTGCATGTCTAACTTCTTTTGACTCGCGATATAATTCAATATTATTTAAACCTCCAAAACCATTCAATAAACTATTTTGTTCCTTTAAACAGCCTTCAATAATTTCAACAGGATCATCAATTTCTCCGACCCATTCTTTAGAAACTGGAGCTTTATACCCTCTCCAACAAAACACACACCTATTTGCACAAGACAAACAAGTTGATATTTGCATACATTGATGAGAATTTATCCCATAAAATTTTTGTTTATAACACCCACCTTCACCTTTAACACTTTTTTTTGTCCACCCACAAATTTTTACAACTGAATGATTTCCAACTATTCGATATTGCTGTTTCAATAATTCATCTTTAACTTCAGGGGTTATCATCAACTCTAAAAAATATGCCCTCATTAAATAGTTTTCCTTACCATCAATTCATTAAAAAGAAGAACAGATCCTATCAGTTAATTAGAAGTTTACATTTATATTTGAAAGGATCATGAGGTGTATGGAATCTTTTCTCCTGAAAATCATATTTATACCATTGAGTTTCATGTATTCTAGGATTAAATATTCCTACAGAATATCCCATTGATGAATCTATTTCAAAAAGACCATAACGACTAATTTCTGCAAGAGGAATCTCATCATGAAACTCTTCATTAAATTCATCAGGGATTTCAATTATATCTACTCCATCAGGATTCTCACTATTAACATACCCTGGGACCATATTAAAAATTCCATAGGGTGCTATAAAAACTCCTGCTTTTTCCAGACCACAAAGTCCAAGCAAAGTTTTTTTTCCTAAACCCATCTTAAAAGCTCTTCCAATTGTTCTTATATCAACCTCTTGAATTACATCAGGATTAATCGCTCTAGCTTTCTCTAAAAAACCATTATTTTCTAATCTTTTTCTATTAATATCCGACAAACTAACCCGAGAAACAATCCCTCTCTTTATAGCTTCCAAAACCAATTCTTCACTCCCTTTTGGAACAGTGGTAAAAACTAGGGATTCTGAAGGAATCATTCTATGAATATCTAAATAACTATAACACTCATTAGAACCCTTGTAAATAGGCCCTTTAAAATTAAAAGGTTCAGCTTGAACATATAATCCTTCTAATCTCCGAATCTTCCTTCTTTTTAATTCCCTTAATGTCTCAACTTCAAATTGTTCATATTTCACCTGTTTTGGATTAAAATCAAAACCGCAAAATTTACATTCAACTTTACATCTATTTTCTAATTGTATATAAACAGCTCTTTTAAGAATTTCTCTAAGAGTATTTGTGCTATATTTATTAAAAGGTCGGACTATAGAAAAATCTGCAAATAATCTTTGAACTTCCTGTTCAGATTTATACTTTTCAAATAATGACCCGTTTCCAAAATCAAAATCCTTAACAATTTCTCTTAATAAAGCTGAATCCATAGTTTTTTTGAAAATAACTCGGTTATAAAGGTTTCTTATTCACATATATTGGACTTTTTTCTAAAGAAATTTTTAATCCAACAAACAATCATTTCCAAATGCACAATTATATGCAAACCAATAAATCCCATTAACAAATATCCTGCTACTTGGTGAATATGTCTTTCAGAGAACGCTACAATTAATATCAAAATAAACATAATAAAATCGATAACCAGGTTTGTCTTCATCCCCATATCACAAAACCTGTTCAAAAACTATATAAACTTTTTGAATGTTCTTTTCCTAATGCAATTAGTCCTAGACACAACAAAATCATTAGAAGATAATGCAAACATCTATTTTCAAAAATCAAAGAAAGCAAAATCTAAACTTGAAGGTCTAAAAAAGGCTTTAGAAATATCAAAAAAGAAAATTAAAGAAATTGAAAATAAAGAATTAAAAAAACAGAATCAAAAAAAATATCTTGAAGCACCAGAAAAGAAATGGTTTATGAAATTTCGTTGGTTTACTTCTTCAGATGGTTTTCTTTGTATTGGTGGAAGGGACGCAACAACCAATGAAATTATAATCAAGAAACATGTTGATGAAAGAGATTTAGTTTTTCACACAGATTTAGCGGGCTCTCCATTTTTTGTAATCAAGGCCGAAGGTAAAACCATCCCTAAACAAACTATTGAAGAAGCGTCAATTGCAACTGCCTCATTTTCTCGTGCTTGGAATCAAGGTTTCAGAACTGCAGAAGTTTACCACATTACAAAAGACCAAGTGAAAAAGGACCTGACTCTTCCTAAAGGGGCATTTATGATTTATGGGAAAAGAGAATACCAAACTCCAGTAATAAAATTATTTATTGGTGTAAACAAAGATAATTATTTAGAATGTTCTCCGGTAAAAAAAGACTTTGAATTGAAACAAGAAGGTAAAAAAACTGATACTGCAAAATCAATCCAAAAGAAATTAATGGAAAAATACAACATTAAATATCCCCTTGATGATATAGTTCAAATCCTCCCTGGGGATTGTTCAATCTAAACTTAAATTATCCATATAACTAATTAAATTTCTACCTGTTGCATATACTAAACAACGAGTTAAGCCCCCATTAGTTTCTCTTTCAATATAACCTTGAAGACATCTTTCATTATCAAGACTATCTCTAGCACCAAAAGAAATCATGGTTCTATTTGGAAATTCTGTTGTTGTCCAAAGTCTAAATTTCGCACCACTAAGAAATGCCTCAAGAACACCCCTTTCTTCTGCCCTAATCCCAAATGGACTATAGATTTTACCAATTGCTTCCATAAACCTTTGCAGAACAATTCAATTTAATAATATTCCTCTAATCCAAAATATATCTTATTCTTAGCTAAACATAATCCTTAATATTTTTAGAAAAATACTCATACACCAACCATAGAATTAATATTATCGCATCTAGCCCTATATAAAATGTTCCAGAAAGAGTTGCAAAAGGAATAAAATTCAATCCATATTGTGTTGTTGTTAATGGATAAAGCAAAGATAATTTACCTGTGAGTATTGAATCTAATATTAAATGAGTAGTATACCCAGCACTAAATACAAACAATATATGCGCAAATCTTGTCCAAAAAGTCCAAACACCAACTGCAATAACAAAAGCAATAAATGGTATCAATAAAGTGTGTGAAAATAATCTATGTACTGCAGAGATTTCTACACCCCTAATTACATTAAGCACCCAATAAAATAAAACATCTAAATCGGGTAATAATCCTGCAATCCCCACAATCAAAATTAAATACAACGGAAAATTCTTTTTTTTCAAAACATATTTTCTAAATAAATCTACTATTAGAATAGCAATAATTACATGAGTCACAGCATTGGGCATAACCCTTCTATACCACTAGGCCTTAAAAAAGTTTCTCTAGAGTATCTAACGTAAATAAAATAATCGCAGAGGTTTGATTCTTAGAAGTCACAAAACTCTCCTTCTTTTTATGCACAGAAAAAATCCTGACATTATTCACTAAATGTACCTGCTGCATTACACCCGGATCAACTAAAATCCCTTTCTCATTCAACTTGGCAATCAAATTTCCTAATCCAATCCCTGGACTTTTTTCCAAAAGATCATTCCCTGTAGCTTCGAAATATTTTCTATGCAAACCAACTTCTAATAATCTCCCACAAAGAATAATACAACTCCTATAACATCCAGCATCATAACATCTCTCTAATTCATTCAAATCAGCAAGCACATCATTCTTCACATCATCAGGAATTTTTGTTAAAGAAAACTTTACCTCTTTTTGTTTAATCTCCTTAACTACATTCAACATTTCTCGGATATATTTTAACTTTTCATTTTCTTTTTTCATACTATCAAACAAAGTAATCAATTCCAAACGCAATTCTTTATCATCAATATCAAAAGCAACTTTCCAAACTAAATCCTCAATAGTCTTCAGAGGCATTTTTAATTGGTCTTCAACTCTCACATACTTAGAAGTACTTTTATTACTTAGAATATCATTCACCCTTTCAAGACTTGTTTTAAACTGCTTTACACTCATGTTTAATCCCTTTGTTTCTAACTTTTTAAAGACTTCTGAACTCAATCTTTATTAATCAAAACCCCTAATCAGTATTATGTTAATCCCAATCAAAGTTAACAATCAAATTATTCAAGCAAAACTTTGTAATAATATATTAACTAGAGCCTTGGGATTACTATTCTCTTATAAAAAATCAGCATTATTAGTTTCTTCAAAAGAATCTCGATTAAAAACCAGCATCCATACTTTTTTCATGCTTAATTCAATTGATGTGATCTGGTTAGACAAAGACAAAAGGATAATCGAGATTAAAACCCTGAAACCTTTTAGACATCATACACCCAAATCAAAGGCTAAATATATCCTAGAAATACCTTCGAATACAATTAACAACATAACAAAAATAGATTTTAAGATAAATATTTAAATATCCGTTCTATACCACAAACTAATGGAAATAGAATTTTGCGCAATTGGTGGTTATTCTGAAATTGGAATGAACATGTGCGCTGTTAAAGTTGGGAATGAAGTAGTTATATTTGATATGGGCTTTTATCTCCCTGAAGTTATACGCTTACAAGATGAAGAAATTGTAAAAACGAATTTATCTAGAAATGATTTGATTAATCTAAGAGTCATTCCAGATGACAGAGTAATCAATGAATGGAAACCTCTAGTTAAAGCAATTGTTTTAGGCCATTGCCACTTAGATCACATCGGTGGAGTTTCATACATGGCTGATGAATATAACTGCCCAATTTATGGTTCTCCTTTTACTATCGAAGTTCTAAAAAGTATTTTAAAAGATGAAGGCATAAAACCAAAAAACAAATTAAAAATTATAAGTGGTAATGATTCTATCAAATTAACTAAAAGTTTAACTTTAGAATTTTTACCAATCCCTCATTCAACACCTATGGCGAATATCGTCATTCTTCATACTCCCTTAGGCGCTGTTGTATATGGTAATGATTTCAAATTTGATAATAGCCCGATAATGGGTCCTAAAACCAACTATAAACGTCTTAGAGAATTGGGTGAGGGGGGTGTTATTCTATTGGTTTGTGATGCACTCTATGCTCATGAAGAAATGAAAACTCCTTCTGAATTGATTGCAAAAGAAATGCTTAAAGATGTAATGCTAAGCACAGAAAATAAAGATAATTTAATTATTGTAACAACTTTCGCTTCTCATATAGCAAGAATAAAATCTGCAATAGAATTCGGAACAAAACTAAATCGAAAAATAATTATCATGGGCCGTTCAATGGATCGTTATATTACAGCGGCTGAAAATATCGGTTTAGTCAATTTTAGGAAAGATGCTTTTATAACAAAATATGCTGACCAAGTTAAAAAGAAGCTTCATGAAATTCAAAAAAATCCTTCTAAATACCTAATCATTTGTACAGGGCATCAAGGTGAACCAGGATCAATATTACAAAGGTTAGCAACAAAAGATTTGCCTTATGAATTTTCACCTCGTGATCAAGTAATATTTTCTTGTAAAGTTATTCCTGCTCCAATTAATATTGCAAACCGTGTAGCTCTTGAAGCAAAATTAAAACAAAGAGGTGTACGTTTATTCAAAGAGATTCATACTTCGGGGCATTTAGCCCGAGAAGATCACCATGATTTAATCAACTTATTAAAACCAAAACACATCATCCCTGCTCAAGGGGATGTTACAAAATTAACACCTTTAGCAGACCTTGCTGAAGAGATTGGATATGTAAGAAATAAAACTGTTCACGTGTTAAAAGATGGTGAAAAAATTAAAATAGAATAAACAATTTAGTCGAATTTATTCTACAAAATCGCAATTTAATCAAAAGTTTTATAAACTCCGGATTTTTCAATCACCCCTATGACAGCATCCTTCTTCCTAATCACACTAGAAAAATTCATGATTTCATACAATTTGACACTTGAAACTCTAGTCAACACTATCTTAGGAAGAAGCGTAGTCGCTAATGCCCTGATAGTGTAGTTCGGCCTATCATGTGGCCGAGGCCACGACCCGGGTTCGAATCCCGGTCAGGGCGTAGTAAGGGCCGGTGGCTCAGTTTGGTAGAGCACCTGAAATATGGTGAAACTTTTATCAAACTCGAGAGAAATCAGGTGGTCGCGGGTTCAAATCCCGTCCGGCTCATCACAATTGCAAAAAGGGGAAGTTGGGGAGTAAAAAAATATTAGAAAATGGATAAAAATATAGATATTACGCAACATGTCTTAGTTCCTAAGCATACAATGCTATCGCCTGAGGAATCTAAAAAATTACTATCAGACCTAAATATTATTTCATCCCAATTACCAAAAATTCTAAAATCTGATGCAGCAATTAAACATTTAAATTTAGAACCTGGTGAAATTATCGAAATCGAAAGAGTTAGCCCAACTGCAGGTAGAACAAAATTCTATAGGGTGGTAATCAATGGGTAAGCAAGATCACATATTGGTTAAAAAATATTTTGAAGACCATTCTTTTATTGAGTCAAGTATTGCTTCTTTTAACAGATTTATTGATATAGAATTACAAAAAACTATTGATGAAATTGGGGATATTGTTCCAACAATTCTTCCAACAGATGTTCAAGAATTCACAATTAAATTTAATAAGATTTGGATTGAAAAACCTCAAATTACTGAGGCTGATGGTTCAAAAAGAAATATTTATCCAATTGAAGCAAGATTAAGAAAACTAACTTACTCCGCTCCAATATTCTTAGAGGTTTCAGTTTATATTGAAGGTGTTCAAAGAGAATCTTTTATTTCACAAATCGGTAAGATTCCAATTATGTTAAGATCCAAATATTGCCATTTGTACAAAATGACTGAGGATGAATTAATTGAACGCGGTGAAGACCCAACAGATCCTGGTGGGTATTTTGTAATTAACGGAAATGAAAGGGTAATTATTACTGTTGAAGATTTATTCCCAAATAAAGTATTTTTCCAACACTCTAAAGTCGGTCCAAGTAAATACACAGCAAAGATATTTTCACAAAGGGGCCCATATAGTATCCCTCATGCAATTGAACAAATGAAAGATGGTATTTTCTATTTATCATTTACAAAATTCAAAAGAATCCCATTAATTGCAGTCATCAAGGCTTTAGGTATGACAAAAGATCAAGACATTATGGAAGCTATTTGTGATGAGAAAGAATATGATGATGTTTACATTAATTTATACAATTCTGCGGATATAAAAAATACAGATGATGCTGTTGAATGTATTGCAAAAAAAATTGGTTTAACACAACCAAAAGAAGTTAAGATTGAAAAAACCAACGAGCAATTAGATCATTATTTATTACCTCATGTTGGAATTACTCCAAAGGATAGAATCCACAAAGCATACCATTTATGTAAGTTAATCAAAAAATTCTTACAAATCTCTATCGATGGTAAAACAAACACAGATAAAGATCATTATAAAAATAAAAAATTAAAGCTCCCTGGTGATTTGATCGCAGATTTATTCAAAGTTAACATGCGAGTTTTAGTTAATGATATTTTATACAACTTCCAAAGATTAGTTAAGAGAGGAAAATTCCAATCTGTAAAAATTATTATCAGAGATAAATTATTGACTTCAAGAATAAAAAGTGCAATTGCAACTGGTTCTTGGGTTGGTGGTAGAAGAGGGATTAGTCAAAATATTGCAAGAATCAATTTCTTGGATTCAATGTCTCACTTAGGAAGAGTTGTTTCATTACTTTCAGCAACACAAGAAAACTTCGAAGCAAGAGAAATTCATTGTACTCATTGGGGAAGATTATGTCCAATTGAAACACCAGAAGGAACTCCTATTGGATTAAGAAAGAACTTAGCAATGCTTTGTCAAATTACCCAAGAAGATGTCTCAGAGGACAAACTCAAAAAAACATTAGAAAACTTAGGAGTGAAATTAGTAAAATGACCACAAACGTATTTCTAGATGAGAAATTTATTGGTACTATAGATCATCCAAAAGAATTCTTAAGATCATTCATTGAAGAAAGAAGAAAACAAAAAATTAGCACAATGGTAAATGCTAGTTATGATTCCGAATTTGACGAAATCAATATTCTTACAGCAACTGGAAGAGTTAGAAGGCCATTAATCATCGTAGAAAATGGTCAATCCTTACTAACTGAAGAAATTGTTAAAAAATTAGAATCTAAAGATTTAAGATGGCAGGACTTGGTCGAACAAGGAGTCTTAGAATACTTAGATGCAAATGAAGAAGAAAATACATTAATTGCATTAAACGGAAAAGATTTAACAAAAGAACACACTCACTTAGAAATTGACCCAATTGCAATTTTAGGTTTAACAACATCATTAGTTCCTTATGCAAACTTTGGTCAGAGTTCAAGATTAAACAGAGGATCAAAAACTCAAAAGCAAGCATTAGGTTTGTATGCAAGTAATTATTTGTTAAGAATGGATACTGATATTAGTGTGTTACAATATCCTCAAAGGCCGATTGTAAAAACATTTATGCACGATCTTTCAAAATATGATAAACACCCTTGTGGGCAAAATATCACTATTGCATTATTAAGTTATGATGGTTATAACATTGAAGATGGATTAATTGTAAATGAAGGTTCAGTCCAAAGAGGTTTTGGTAGATCTTTTTATTTCAGACCATACAACGCTGATGAACTCAGATATCAAGGTGGTTTGATTGATGAAATAGGAATCCCTGACAAAGAAGTAAAAGCATATCGGTCAGAAGAGGATTATAAACTTTTAGATGATGATGGAATTGTTTATCCAGAAGCAAAACTAAAAGAAAATGATGTAATTATTGGAAAAACTTCTCCTCCAAGGTTCTTGGGTGAAATGGAAGAATTTAGTATAGCAGCAAACACTAGAAGAGAAAGTTCCGTTGCAATTAAACATGGTGAACGTGGTGTTGTTGACTTGGTTATTATCACTGAAAATGGTGAAGGTAACAAATTAATTCAAATTAGATTAAGAGATATGAGAATTCCAGAGCCTGGAGATAAATTCGCATCAAGATACGGTCAAAAAGGAGTTATCGGTAGAATTTTGCCCCAAGCAGATTTACCCTTTACAGCATCAGGTATTGTTCCAGATTTGATCTTCTCTCCGCACTCAATCCCATCAAGAATGACTGTTTCACACTTAATCGAAGTTATTGGTGGTAAAGTTGGTGCACTTGGTGGAAGATACAT
Organism: Candidatus Woesearchaeota archaeon; assembly: GCA_018302205.1. Classification (GTDB taxonomy): domain Archaea; phylum Nanobdellota; class Nanobdellia; order SCGC-AAA011-G17; family GW2011-AR17; genus JAGVZZ01. The sequence continues at coordinate 10,632 of JAGVZZ010000047.1, read as the reverse complement.
TGATGGTACTACTTTCTCAGCAGAAGCAGAAAAAGATCTAAGATCAGAATTATTATCATTAGGTTTCAGAGAAAATGGAACCGAAAGGATGTACAATGGAATAACTGGAGAAGAAATGCCAGCAATGATTTACGTTGGTAACATGTACTACTTAAAACTAAAGCATATGGTTGCAAACAAAATGCACGCTAGAGCTTCAGGTAAAATCCAATTACTAACCAGACAACCTATCGAAGGTAGAAGTGCCGGAGGAGGTTTGAGATTAGGAGAGATGGAGAAAGATTGTTTAGTCGCACATGGTGCATCATTATTATTAAAAGAAAGATTCGACTCTGATAAAACTATCGTCTACGTCTGTGAAAATTGTGGTACAGTTGCAATCTTCGACTGGGTAAAGAAAAGAGCTTCATGTCCAAAATGTGGTGTGAATGCAGAAGTAAATGCCGTTGAAATGAGTTATGCTTTCAAGTTATTATTAGATGAATTAAGATCATTAAACATCTACCCAAAAATAAACTTAAAGAGTAAATACTAAAAATGGAAAACATACACAAAAAAGTTGGAAGTATTAGCTTTAGTTTGTTGTCACCGCAGCAAATTAAAAAAATGGCACATGTTAAAGTAGTTACTCCAGAACTTTATGATAAAGAAGGTTATCCTGTCGAGGGTGGTTTAATGGATACTCGTCTAGGTGTAATTGATCCTGGTTTAAGATGTAGGACTTGTAGTGGAAAATTAAAAGAATGTCATGGGCATTTTGGTTATATCGAATTAGGAAGACCAGTTTTACACATTAGTTATGTAAAAGCAATTTTAATCTTTTTACAAAGTACCTGTGGCGAATGTGGTAGATTACTTCTTGATGATGAAGAAATAATTAAAAATCAAGCTAGAGTCGACAAATTAATTGCATCAGGTAAACAAGAATTAATTCCAAAGGTTAACAAATTAGTTAGAACTACTGCAAAGACAACTAAAAAATGTCCTCATTGTAAAGCAAAAATTACTCCAGTTAAAATTGAAAAACCAAGTACCTTCTATGAAGATACAAAAAGAATCACTCCAATTGAGATTTTAGAGAGATTTGAAAAAATTTCTGATTCCGATTGTATGTTAATTGGTGTTAATCCAAATTTCGCTCGACCTGAGTGGATGGTATTAAACATATTCCCTATCCCACCAGTAACAATGAGGCCTTCAATAACCTTAGAGTCTGGAGAAAGAGCAGAGGATGATTTAACTCATAAATTAAGTGATATTGTTAGAATTAATCAAAGATTATTTGAAAACATTAACGCTGGTGCGCCAGAAATTATCGTCGAGGATTTATGGGACTTATTACAATATCATGTTACAACCTTTTTCAATAACGAAGTTGCACAAGTTCCACCTGCAAGACATAGATCTGGTCAACCTTTGAAAACAATTACTGAAAGAATTAAAAGTAAAGAAGGAAGATTCAGGCACAACTTAGCAGGAAAAAGAGTAAACTATGCTGCTCGTACTGTAATCTCTCCGGATCCAAAATTAGAACTTAACGAAGTTGGAGTTCCTCTAGCTATTGCAATGGAATTAACAGTTCCAGAGAGAGTAACTGAATGGAATCTAGAATGGTTAAAAACTTTCATTAAAAATGGTCCAAAAATATACCCAGGAGCAAATTATCTTTTTGATGGTAGTAAAAAGAAAAAAATCTCTGCTGAAACTCAAGAAGTTATTTTAGAAGAATTAAAAGCTGGCCAAATTGTTGAACGTCATTTAATCGATGGTGATGTTTCTATTTTCAACAGACAACCATCTCTACACAGAATGTCCATCATGTGTCATAAAATAGTTGTTCTTCCAGGAAGATCCTTTAGGTTAAATCCTTCTGTTTGTAACCCTTACAACGCAGATTTCGATGGAGATGAGATGAACTTACATATTCCACAAACTGAAGAAGCAAGAGCTGAAGCAGAAATTCTTATGGAAGTTGAAACACAAATCATGAGTCCAAAACACGGTCTTAATGTAATTGGTTGTATTGAAGATGCAGTAACTGGAAACTATTTATTAACCGACGATAATACTGTCCTATCCAGAGAAGATGCAATTAGTTTATTATTATCAATTGGAGTTATTAATACTGAAAAAATTCAAAAATTCAAAAAGAATGTTCCAGGAAAAGAAGTATTCTCCGCATTGTTACCAGAAGATATGGATTTCATTTATGATAAAGTTGTAATTGAAAATGGTCAGTTAAAAACTGGACAAATTGATCCAAAAACAATTGGAGAAGGAAATGGGACTTTATTAAGAGATATTCATAGAAGTTATTCTGAAACTGTATGTGTAGATTTATTCGGTAAGATTTTCAAATTAGGAATTGCATACTTAATGAAAAGAGGTTTTACAATCACAACTTCAGATGCAGACATTCCAGAAGATGTTAGAGAAAAAGCAAAAGATATCGTTACAACTGCAATTGAATCCGTTAATATAATCATTGACGATTACAAATCTGGAAAACTGAAAAATTTCTCTGGAAAAACAATTGAAGAGACTTTAGAATTAATGGTTATGCAGAAATTAAACGAAACTAGAAACTTAATCGGTAAAATGATCAGTAAAACAGTTTCATTAACTAATAATGCAATCATTATGTCCCGTGCAGGTAAAGGAAATATTACAAACTTAGCACAGACTAGTGTACTTGTAGGTCAACAAGCATTAAGAGGAAAAAGAATCGAAAGAGGATACAAAAATAGAACATTATCATTATTCAAAGAGCATGATAAGAGCCCAGAATCACGTGGGTTTGTAAGACATTGTTACAAAAACGGTTTAAATCCAGTTGAATTCTTCTTCCACGCAATGACCGGTAGAGATTCATTAATGGATACTGCTTTAAGAACTCCAAAATCAGGATATTTATACAGAAGACTTGCTAACGCACTTCAAGACTTAAAAGTTGAATACGATGGTACAGTCAGAGACGCAAGTAAAACAATTGTTCAGTTTTCATATGGAGAAGATCAAATTGATGTTTCCAGAAGTGAGAATGGAACTATTGATGTAAAAAAATTAATTGACGAAGTCACAAAGAAAAAATGATAGAAGAAATTGCAAAACAATACGAAGGAAAAATTCCAGCACCTTTAATTCAGAAAGTAATTGATGAATCAAAAGGTAGAAAGTTAACAAAAGCTCAAATAGAAAAAGTTTTCACTAAATTGCAAGAAAAATATGATTATTCTAAAATCCAATCTGGAGAAGCAATTGGTATTGTCACTGCTGAATCTTTTGGAGAACCCGGTACACAGATGACTCTGAGAACATTCCACTTTGCAGGTGTTGCTGAAGTAAACGTAACTCTAGGTTTACCAAGACTTATTGAAATTTTCGACGCTAGAAAAGAACCTAGTACACCTTTAATGACCATTTTCTTAAATAAACCTTACAATAAGGATGAGAAATACTTAGAAAAAATAATCGCGCAGATCAAAGAAATAAGAGTTAATGAAATATTAAGTGAAATTTCTATTAACATATTAAAATTACAAGTTGAATTTGTATTTAACAAAAAAAGATTTAAAGAATTAGGATTAAATGAAGAAGAAACCATAAAATGCATTAAAGATACATTCAAAACTTTAGATTACGCAGAAAGTGATAACCGCCATTACTTGATTCCAAAAAATAAAGAAGGTGGTTTACCAGCATTATACAATATTAAACAAAAATTAAAAGAAGTAAAAGTTAAAGGACTAAGCGGTATTCAAGAAGTAATTCCAAAAATGGATAATAACGAAATTGTTTTATTAGCTTCAGGATCAAATTTAAAAGATGTTTTCAAAATCCCCGAAGTTGATTTCACAAGAACTGTTTCAAACGACCTTTTTGAGGTATCAAAAAATTTAGGAATTGAAGCCGCAAGACAAATGATTATTCAAGAAGCATCAAAAGTTCTTAGAGAACAGGGATTAGATGTTGATATTAGACACATTATGTTTATTTCAGATTTAATGACCAATATTGGTGAAATTAAAGGTATTACAAGAAGTGGTATTGCAGAAGGAAAAGAATCCGTATTAGCAAGAGCATCATTCGAGACTCCAATTAAACATTTAATCAATGCAAGTCTAAAAGGAGAAGTAGACTACTTGAATTCTGTGGTTGAAAATGTAATGATTAATCAGCCAATTCCATTAGGAACTGGTTTACCAAGCCTGGTAACAAAAAATAAGGAAAAGGAGAGCAAAAAATGAGCTTAGACAAATTAAAACAAATCCTAAAAGATAAGAATAAATTAACTTTAGGTGCAGATGAAACCGTTAAAAAAATTAAACAGGGAAAAGTCCAAACAATATTCATCGCAAAAGATTGTAAACCTTTAACAAGGGACACTCTTTTAAGTTATAAAAAAAAGGGAGATTTAGAAATCTTTGAACTTGATATTAATAGTGCTGAAATTGGTATTCTTTGTAAAAAACAATTTTTAATCTCAGTCCTTTCTTGCTAAAAAATGATTCAATACGATGCACAAACAATCGGGTACATAAATTTGTTTGAGAGAAATACAAATGCCAAAGTTAAAGATTGTTTTAACGAAGAAGAATTTTTAGTTTTTGTAGTTCAACCTGAAAATCTCAGAAAAGCTTTAGAAAATCATGGTCAAAAAATTCAAAGATTAAACCTGTTATTAAAAAAAAGAATAAAAATAATTGAATTTAATGAAGATCCAAAACGGTTTTTATTCAACCTAATTTATCCCCTCAAAACAGAGATAGAAATGGTTGGCAATACAATTATAATTAAGACAAAGGACAATAAAGAAAAAGGCCAAATATTCGGTCGAGAAAAAACAAATTTAAAGAGAATTCAGGGGATTCTAAATAAATACTTCAAATTAGAAATTAAAGTAGTTTAATTTTGACAGAAACCTTTAAAAACTCCTGAATTTCTCTAACCAAGAAAATGAGTAAGAAAAGTAATGGAATCAACGCGGGAACTAAGTTAAGAAAGCGAAGAAAAGATAGCTTAATGCTTAACAAATATTACAAAAGAAGAATATTCAATTTAAGAGTTAAATCAGATCCTTTAGAAGGATCACATCAAGCTAAAGCAATTGTTCTTGAAAAGATTCAATTAGAAGCTAAGCAGCCAAACTCAGCAATGAGAAAAGCAGTTAGATGTCAATTAATCAAGAATGGAAAAAAAGTAACAGCTTTCGCACCTGGAATGGGCGCAATCAAAATGATTGATGAGCACGATGAAATTATTATCGAATGTATTGGTGGTAAAATGGGTCGAGCTAAAGGAGATATTCCTTGTGTAAGATGGCAAGTTATCAAAGTTAACGATCAATCACTTCATGCATTATTAAAAGGAAGGATAGAGAAGGGTAGAAGATGAGTGAACTAAAAATATTCGATAAATGGACCACAGGCCACATTAAAGTAACAGATCTTGGATTACAAGATTACATTAACTTAAAACCGATTATAGTTCCAAGAACTTGTGGAAGAAATATTGGTACCCAATTTTGGAAATCAAAATCTAATATTGTTGAAAGATTAATCAATAAACTAATGATTCCCGGACATAAGGGTAAAAAACATAAAATTTCATCAGGAAGATGTGGGGGTAAAGCAATCACAACTTATCATATTGTTGAAAAAACTTTCATGATAATTGAGAGAAAAACTCACAAAAATCCAATAGAAGTATTTGTTCAGGCATTAGAAAATGCTGCTCCAAGAGAAGAAATTACTACTATCGAATATGGTGGAGCAAGATATCCTAAGGCAGTTGAATGTGCACCTCAAAGAAGAATCGATATAGCCTTGAAATTAATGGTCCAAGGTTCTTATGCAAACTCATATGGTAAGAAAAAATCTATTGAAGATGCTCTTTCAGAAGAAATAATTAAAGCATACAATTTAGACCAAAATAGTAACGCTATTGGTAAAAAACTAGAAACTGAAAGACAATCTGACGCATCTAGATAATTTTATTAATTATGATATTATTTCACAATCAATGGTAATTCATTATACCCCTCCGGAAATTCATCCAAACCAGGAATATAATGGCAATGGAAGATTCGATATAGGTCCTACTTATAGAGATAGCTTCATTCATACAGATGATTCAATATTTTCTCGTAAACCAGTAACTCCAGATGTAATAATGGCTTTGGAAATATTAATCGACAAAACCGATGAATTATGTAAAAGGGGATTACTTTAATATTTTTTACTCACCAAAACCTTTATAAATGTACTCTGGATCTTTAAAAGCAATTATGAAAGATAAAAAAATATCTCCTAATTCTGAAATAAAACCTGGTGTTGAGTTACCTAAATTGACTCCAGAAATGGAAAAAAAGATTATACCAATCAAGGCAGAATTAGAAAAATTTAAAGAAGAATGTCTTAAAAAATATTCGAGCATAGTCGGAATTTCTATTTTACCTCAGTTACCAAATCCTCCATTACCAGCTGGTGCACAACCTATGCCAAATGAGGTCCAAAACCCAAATGATATTAACATTTTTATCCTATTTGATGATGCAAATTTAGATCCTCATGCAAAAAATGATTTAATCGTTTCAGGCACAAAAGAAACTAATGAACTTGCAAAAACTCATCATGCAGATTTCAAACCTCAAGTCATGTTAATTTCTGAACTAAAAGAAGCTTGTTATGATGCAAAGAACTATTTGATTCAAACTGTTGCAAATTCAGGATTGATTTATGATAAAGGTTTATTATCCGCATTAAAAGTCGCTGAATTACATAAAAATATGGCTATCCAAAAATTCGAAAGATACGTTGTTAGTTATATCGCAGTTGGCAGTTTATTTAGAGGCGATGCAAATCCAAATGATATTGATGTAGCAATTGTTATTGATGATACTGATGTCAAAAAAATGTCCCGTTTTGAATTAAGAGACAAACTAAGAGCAATTATTATTAACATGGGTTATGATGCTTCACAAATTACTGGTGTCAAAGCACAATTTCACATTCAAACTTATATCTTAACAGACTTCTGGGAAAGTGTCAAGGATGCAAACCCAGTCATTTTTACAATGTTAAGAGACGGAGTTCCATTATTTGATAGAGGAGTCTTCATGCCTTGGAAATTATTATTACAAATGGGCAGAATCAAACCTTCTCCAGAAGCAATTGATATGAACATGGAAGTTGGTGACAAATTAATTGAAAGAACAAAACAAAAATTATTATCTGTCGTTGGTGAAGATTTATTCTATGCAGTAATGAATCCAACACAAGCAGCATTAATGTTGTACGGTATTCCACCTCCAACACCAAAAGAAGCAGTAAAATTAATGGAAGAAATTTATGTTAACAAAGAAAAATTATTAGAAAAAAAATATGTAGTTATTTTAGAACATATTAGAAAAACTTTCAAAGATATTGAGCATGGTGAATTAAAAGAAGTTTCAGGAAAAGATGTTGATAAATTATTGAAAGATTGTAAAGATTACTTAGAAAGAATCAAATTATTATTCAAAGAAATTGAAGACAGAAATGAAAAATCAATCATGCAAGAAATTTATACTACAACTATGAATCTAACAAGAGAGTTATTAATTGAACTTGGTGCAAAGAATATTACTACTACAAATATCTCTGAATTATTCAAGAAGTATGCTTGTGAACAAGAAAAATTACCTCTAAAGTATCATAATGATTTAAATTCCATTTTAAAGGGTAAAAAAGATTATGATTCCAAAAAATTAACTAAACAAGAAGTAAACAAAGTTAGAAGAGAATCAAAAGAATTCATCCGAGTAGTATTGGATACCCTGGATTACAAGCGTTCATTACAATTAGATAAAACCAAACTTCACTTTCGATACAATGGTAAACAAGGAGAAATAATCTTTCTAAAAGAAGTCGTATTTATAATTAAAGATTCCACAAAAAGGGATGAAATATTAATTGCAAACTTAACTCCCGACGGTGGCTTCGAAAACATAAAGAAAAGTACAGTTGACGAGTTCGAAAAGTATATAAAGAGCATAAAATTGCCCCATGAGAAAGTACTAAAAACTAGGACTTTAGAATCAATAAAAACAATAATTGGTGAGGATGTTGAGGTATTATGGAAGGCATAATTAATAACTACAGAAGAAACAGATCAGGTCAAAACACAAAACACATAGTTATCAGTATAGAAAGTATTGACACAAAAGAAAAAGCATTAAAACTAATGGGTAAAAAAGTTACATTCACAACTGAAACTGGAAAATTCATTCTTGGTGAAGTAAAAAGTACTCATGGTAATAAAGGCTGCATTAGAGTAGTCTTTGAAAGAGGTATTCCTGGACAAGGTCTCGGACAAAAAGTGGTGATTGAATAAAAATGGCAGCAATTAGAAAATTTTCATGTTATAGAAAAGTTAAAAGAGCATATACAAGAAAATCTAGATACAAAGTAAAAGGTTATGTTAAAGCGACACCTGTTTGTAAGATTCAAAAATTCAATTTTGGGGATAACAAAAGAACTTTCCCATATAAAGTTTTCTTAGTATCAAAAGAAAGAGTCCAAGTTAGACATAATGCTATTGAATCCGCAAGAACTTCTGTTGTAAGAAGATTAACTCAAAAATTAGGAAAAGATTATCATCTTCAAATTAGATCTTATCCACATCACATCTTAAGAGAAAACAAGATGATTACTGGTGCTGGAGCAGATAGGATGCAGACTGGTATGCAGCGTTCATTTGGTAAAGCAACAAGTCTTGCAGCACAACTAAAAGATGGAACCCCAATATTCTGCGTTTACGTAGAAAAAGCAGGAATCCCTCATGCAAGAATGGCATTAAAATCTGCAACTCCAAAGCTTCCATGCAAATGTGGAATTGAAGTTCAATAAATCTTATATATTCTTTAATTAGATTTTTCTTTATGCAAAAAGTTTACTTAGCCGGTCCCGTAACTGGATTGAATTATTCTGAGCGAAATCACTGGAGAGAAGAAGCAATTGCAGAGCTAGTAAAATATAAAATCACCGGTGTTTCTCCTCAACGTGGCAAAACCAAACTTGCGAGTGAATTAAATCCCGATGATAGTGATTTAGTCAGAGCCATTTGTGATGAAAGAGGAATCGTTGTTAGAGATGAATACGATGTAAGAACTTGTGATGTTATGCTTGCTAATCTTTTGGGTGCAAAAAATATTTCTATTGGTACAATGGTTGAATATGGCTGGGCGAGTGCACACAGAATACCAATCGTAACAATCATCGAACCTGCTGGTAACATTCATGATCATCCATTCATAAGAGAATTAACTGGTTTTAGAGTAGAAACTCTCGAGAGTGGTTTGTCCGTCGTGAAATCAATCTTCCATATATAAATTAAAAATAGATTTTCCAATTATTCATCACCATCATATACTAAAAACAACACAAATATTTAAAAAGCCCTTTTCTTTATAAAGACACATGAAAAAGAGGTTTATGAAATTCATAGAGAATCTTCCATTAATAGAAAAAGAAGAATTAGATGACGAATCAAACATTGGACCTTACGTCGCAATGTAATTATTTTTTATTTTACAAATCTAAAAAGAAGATTTTCTAAGAATTTTTTTAAAAAACCTTTTGTATCACAACGAATATAATTTAATAAGTACTATCACAATAATCTTTATAAATCTCATCAGCAACAGTTTTACAAATTATTAAGGGAGGCAATAAAAAATGAATGTATTTGGTTCATTAATAGAAAACGCATTGAAAAGTGCTGATACTACAAGTCAAAGTCATAATGAAGTAGTTGGACACGCGAATATCAAAGTCATCGGATGTGGTGGTGGTGGTACAAACGCAACTAACTGGCTCTTCAAAAAAGGGGTTCAAGGTGCAGAAATTTTAGCTATTAACACTGATAAACAACACTTAGACTTAGTTGAAGCTGATAGAAAATTATTAATTGGTAGAGACTTAACAAGAGGTCTTGGTTGTGGTGGATTCCCAGAAAGAGGAAGAGAAGCAGCTAGAGAACAATTAGGCGAATTAAAAGAAATGTTAAGAGGTGCAGACATGGTCTTCATCGCTGCAGGAATGGGCGGTGGTACTGGTACTGGTTGTGCTCCTGTTGTTGCTGCCATTGCAAAAGAAGAGAAGGCAATCGTTATTGGTGCGGTTACAATGCCATTCGAGATTGAAAGAGCAAGAATCGAAAAAGCAGAGTACGGTTTACAACAATTAAGAGACGTTTGTGATACAGTTATTGTAATTGATAACAACAGACTAGTCAAGATTGCAGGGAACTTACCGATTCAACAAGCATTTGCAGTCGCTAACGAATTAGTTTCAACAATGATCAAAGGAATCGTTGAGATTATTGCAGTTCCATCTTTAGTAAACTTAGATTACGCGGATGTAAAAGCAATCATGTCCAATGGTGATGTTTCCGTTGTTGGTATTGGTGAATCCGATTCCCAAAACAGAGTTGAAGAAGCTGTTAGAAGAGCATTATCAAACCCATTATTAGAAGTAAGCTATGAAGGTGCAACTGGTGCTTTGATCCATGTAGCTGGTGGCGATGATTTAACTTTAGAAGAAGTAAACAAAGTTGGTAACATGCTAACTGAAGCTTTGGATGAAGATGCAA
>JAGVZZ010000046.1 GCA_018302205.1 Candidatus Woesearchaeota archaeon | reverse complement strand
AAGGAACACCTAATCTATCTAGTCTAAACCTAACAAAATCAGTTCCTTCTTCTAATTTTTTTGCAGCTTCCTCTTCTAAACAAATAGTATCAACCTTAATTTTCCCTTTTGAAGTCTCAACATACCCATCAACAGCAATCAACGCAGTCCGCTGAAACCCAGAAACATTACTCCCATCAACAACAGTCTTCCTCATAAAATGAATTTCATCCAAAACTTTCGCCTTCAATAACAACGCAACCTCTAAAACAATCTTCAATGCATCCTGATTAACTTCATGTGGTGGCTCTTCATCCATCTCTACTAAACAACTAGAAGTCGAACAACCCTCATATTTTATTGTCTTTGATTTCGACATCTCAAATTTCGCAGCTTGATCAACCTTTCCAGTCTCACCAGCAGCAGCTCTCAATTTTCTTTCAAAAAAAATATCTACTTTACTATCATCATTAACCAAAGAAGGACAATTACAAAATAATTTATGAGTCTCTAACTGTTGATGTATTTCAATCCCAGACTTAAAACCCAAACCTTTGTAATCCATACAACCACAAAATAATCTAATATTTAATAAGCTTTCTCAAAGATTTTCAACACATCATCTTTAAACTTAGAATCATATTCATCCGCCAAACGCAAATAATCATATTTAACTTTCTCCATCTTCTCAAAATCATCCCCTTTCAAATGCCTAAACACCGACGGGTTTTTTAATGCAGCAGTACCAATCATTACTTCCTTCATTCCTAGATACTCAAAAAGTTTAAGATCCTCTTTTGTACGAATCCCACCATTCGCAACAATCCTTTTTCCAGTTGCAACACACTCTTCAAATACATTCCAATCTGGCTCATCAGAAGAATCCTGCTTTGCATGCCTTGCATGTACAATAAAAAAATCTGCATCAACATTCTTAATCAAATTCAAATATGTTTTTTTCCCGGCCTCATACTCACTTAACCCTAATCTTAATTTCACAGACACAGGCAATCCAATTTTCTTCAATTCATTCACTAACTCTTGAACCCTAGTAACCCGTTTCATCAACGCAGCCCCACCACCGGATTTAATAATTTCCGGCCCCGGGCACCCGACATTAATATCAATCATTTTAGGTTTAATATTAAATGATTCAAAATTCTTAACAAACTCTTTAGCACTCTCAAGTTTAATTAACATTAATTGTATTGCTGTTGGCGTAGAATTATTCAAATCAAATATTTTTTTTGCTTCATTCCTATTCCTTAGAATTGAATCAACTCTCGCCATTGGTGCAAAAGTCAAATCAGCACCATACTTACAACAAAGAGTCCTAAACGCACAATCCGTTACACCCTCCATAGGTGCCAACCAAAATTCCATACCTATGTTGTTAAAATCTCAAATTAAAAGCATTTCTATACTCTAATAATTCCCTCCAAAACCCTTATAACCTAAACCAAATACAACTCAAGCATGAAATTCCTCCCAATAAGCCTCCAAGAAGGAAAAAAATATTACAATAATTTCAAACAATTTGATGTAATATTCATTACTGGAGACCCATATTATGATCATCCTCTTAGTGGCATTGCTATTCTCTCAAGATTACTAGATTCTAAAGGATTCAAGGTAGGAATCATCGCACAACCAATAAAAGATGAGGATTACCAAGTTTGTGGTACCCCAAAATATTTCTTTTGCATCACTTCAGGATTCCTAGATTCAATGTTAGCTAATTACACACCAATGCTAAAAAAACGTGAAAATGTCTTAGTCCCAGAAAGAGCATTAATGGTTTACACCCAAAAGATAAAATCATTCTTCAAAAAAACTACAACAATTTTAGGTGGTCTAGAAGCAACAATCAGAAGATTCACACACTTTGATTATAGAACAAATGCTTTAAGACACAATATTATTGACGATACAAAAGCAGATATACTTATTTTTGGAAATGCAGAACGTGCACTATTAAACATTTTGAATGAACTAAAAAATATGAGGATTGACCCAACAAAAAAAGTATTCGAGCAAATCCCTAAAGAAAAATTAAATTTAATCGACGGCATAGCTTTCAGAACCCAAAAACCTATCGAAGGTTTAGAAATTCCCTCTTATGAAGATTGTACAAAGGATAAAAATAACTTTAACAAACTAACAAGAATCACAACACTAAATCCAGAATCAGCTTTAATCGAAAAAACAGATTTATCCTTTATCCAGCATAATAAATCTTTAAATTATTTAACAGAAGATGAGATGAATTGTTTATACGAATTCCCGTATGAAAGAGAGTTTCATCCAAATTCAAAGAACTTAAATGATTTAAAATCAATCACACAAAAACTGAAAAATTCAGTCGTTATTGGTCGTGGTTGTTTTGGTTCATGTAATTTTTGTGTAATCCCATTAGTCCAGGGTAAACAAATGTCTTCAAGAACAAGAAAAAGTATTCTAAACGAGATTAAATCAATTTATGAAAAGGATAGAATCATTAGTGACCTAACTTTACCAACGGTAAATATGTATAATTGCAAATGTAAACTTTACAATGTTGAAAATAAGCTTTATTCACCAATCCTAGAAAAAGAAATTACTATTTTCACAAAAACCGAAAAATGCAACCAGAATTGTATTGGCTGCAAATTCAGAATAATCAATAACGAATTTTTATATTTATTAAAGGATATTGAAAAAATAAAAAAAGATAATATTTTAGAACTAAGAAGTGCAATCAGGCACGATATCATCCAAGAACAACCTCACCTATTAGGAGAGATTATGAAATATACAACAAGATTAAAGATTGCTCCGGAGCATATTTCTCAAAATGTATTAAGAGCAATGAACAAATCTAATCCAAAAGCATTCATATCCTTCTTAAAAGAATATTCAAAATATAACAAACCCTTAGTTCCTTACTTTGTCGCAGCACACCCAGGATGTACTACACAGGACATGGAAGAACTAAAAGAATTTTGTAACAAAAATAATTTGACAGTTAATTTAACACAAATCTTCACCCCAACCCCTGGAACTGTATCAACCTGTATGTATTACACAGAAGTAAATCCCTTGACTAACGAAAAAGTTTACATCCCAAGAACATTTAGAGAGAAAAAGGACCAGAAGAATATCTTATTTGAAGATGAAAACTATAACGATTATAATGCTTAAAAATATGCACCTAAAAATTTTATTGGAACCCCTTCTCTAATTACCCAAGTCCGATCATAATCTAAACGGCCACCTAATGTAACAACATCACCCGGAACCAATATCCGAGGTGCAGCAACACGCTTATTACCAACATAAGTTCCATTTCTACTACAAAGATCCGAAATAACAATTGCCCCATCACAAATTTGTAAAAAAGCATGTTCTCTAGAAATAGTATCAGCATCCAATCTTAATATCCCATAATTTGGATGAACGTCCGGTTTTCTACCCAAAACCAAATCATTAGAACCAGAATATCTTTTTCCACCAGGTAATTCAATTTGAAAGAAAGGCTCAACATGAGTAGGGCATAAAGTATTAACCAAAAGATTTCTAAAATAGGACATTAAAATAAATCCTCAAAATGGATTTATAAATCTGGCTTAGATAAAAAAATCAACCAATTAGTTGAACAATTTTTTATAATTCATTAAGATAGAATTCTCAACTTCAATAGAATCCATTCCTTTCAATTTCGCAATTTCTTTAACAGTAATCGCAACATTCATTGGCTCATTTCTAGAACCTTTTACATTCGACAAGAATGGTGCATCAGTCTCAGTTAATAATTTTGTAATAGAAACCTTTTTCACTAATTCTTTAAAATGATCCAAATAAGTAATAATAACTGGCACAGAAAAATTATATCCTAACTTTTCAGCTTTTTCAACTAATTTCATACTACCGCTAAAACAATGCAACACAACTTTCTTCGCTTTCATCTCTTCTAACACTTCAACAACTTTTGCTTCAGCTTTCCGGGTATGTACAATAATCGGAATTTCCAGTTTATTTGATAATTTAATAAATTCTTTAAACCAAAAAACCTGTTTATCCATGTCACCATAAGTCCCATCTAAACCAACTTCACCAATAGCAACAGGTTTACTATCTTCAATAAACTTCAACTCTTCTTTAAGTCCATCATCATTCATTTCAAGAACATGTTCAGGATAAATCCCTAAAGCTGGTTTAACATTAGAATATTTCTTAGCAAGTTCCAAGACCTTCCGATTATCTTCAACAAAAGTTCCATTGGTAATAATAATTCCTTTGAATCTCCCAATTACTTCATCCAAATCTTCATCGAACTTTTCATAAGTTAAGTGTGCATGTACGTCTACTAACATCAACAGAATAAAATCAAAAAGTTATTTAAGCTTAACTATACCCCAAAACACTCATGGATATCATCGCTCAAGAGTTTCAAACTCCAGGGAATATAGGTGCTATAGCAAGAGCCATGAAAAACTTCGAATTTACACATTTAGTTTTACTTAATCCCAAATGCAACCATCTAAGCAAAGAATCTTTAGATAGAGCAACCCATGCAAAAGAAATCCTAAAGAACGCCAAAATAATAAAAAATCACGACGATTATGACACTTTAATAGGTACTACAGCAATATTAGGCACTGATTTTAATCTTCAAAGAAACCCAATAACCCCCGAACAATTATCAAAAATGACTTTCAAAGGTAAAGTTGGTCTAATTATTGGAAGAGAAGGTGACGGAATGCGTAATGAAGAATTAGGCAAATGTGATATTATTGTAACCATCCCAACCTCAAAAAAATATCCAACAATGAATGTTTCTCATGCAACAACAATCCTTTTATACGAACTTTTTAAAAATTCAAAAAAAGAAAAAGTTGGAGATAGTATTAGGCATGCAACAAAAGATGATAAAGAAAGAATTTTCAAACTAGTGAATGAAACTCTTAAAAAATTAGAATTCGCAACAGAAGCAAAACAAAATACTCAAAGATTAATTTGGAAAAAATTGATTGGAAAAAGTAACCTCACAAAACGAGAATTAATGGTTCTTTACGGTTTCCTGAGGAAGATAAAATGATCTATGAACTTTCAAAAGATAACTTGAAACTCTCAGTCCAAGAAGTATTAAGCTTAGCAAATACTGATAAGTATGAATTATACGAGAATATTCTTATCTGCAAAAAAGTAGATTACAAACGTTTAGCTTGTACAAATAATGTTTATGAACAAATCTTTATTGATACAAAAATCCCGAATATTAACTGGGAAAAATATTATGAAGAAAACTTCTGCGCAAGATCAAACAAAGCTTCCAAAGAAAAAGAACTCGCAGGAATTATTTGGAAAAGCCTAAAGAATCCCAAAGTCAAACTTAAAGATTCTAAAACCGAATTCCATTTCTTTTTTATCAAAGACAAAATTATTTGCGGGAAAAAAGTTTTCGAAAGAACAGAACCTTTTCATATTCGTCGTCCAGACTTACGTCCAGGCTTCTTTCCAGTCTCATTAAAACCTAGATTAGCTAGAACACTAATAAATCTCACCGGAATTAAAAAAGGCCTTATTTGGGACCCTTTCTGCGGTACAGGTGGGATATTACTTGAAGCTGCAATGATGGACTTAAAAGTTATCGGTACTGACATAGATCCAATAATGATCCGCGCAGCAAAAGAAAACTTCAAACATTATAATCTTAAAGCAACATTCGAAATTGCTGATGCCCGAACTGAAAAAATTAAATGTAAGGCAGTTGTCTGTGATCCACCTTATGGAAGAAGAGCATCAACAAAAAAAGTAATCATTGAAACTTTATACAATGATTTCTTAGAAAATGCCTACAATTTCGTCGACAAAGTGGTAATCATGATGCCAAATACAGTAAAAATAAAAACAAAATATAAAATTAAATTTTCAACAGAAGAATTCGTTCATGGCACACTAACTAGAAGAATACTTATTTTAGAGAAATGAAATCTTTATAACTTCTTTCAAAATTTATTATTCTTATGAATCTAGAAACAACATTAGAAGACGCTTGTAGACTAGTTGATCAAGCATTTAATGATCAGAAGCTAGAATTCAACAGAAAACCAAATACAGCTCGATATGAAATATCCAATTTTAATTTACTTTTTAAATTCGCAGTTAATACAGCAAATAATGCATTGTTTAAGAAAGTTCCTTATTACGCACAAGAAATGCCTTATAGAGAAACAGGATCTACCCTTGAATATTTAATGGTTTTCCATAGAGATGACAATCAATAATTCTAAAATATTCCAAAAACTAATATCAAAATACTCCAAATAAAACTCATCAACTTCTCAATCCAAGGGATCATATTGATTATTATTAAAGCTAAACAAACTAATGAAAAGAACAATAAAATCTTCTTAGAAACTTTTGCACTAAAGAAAACTAATGCTAATGAATACATCATTCTTCCCCCATCAACAGGCCCTAATGGTAATAGATTAAACAACCCAATACCAATGGAAATCATAAACAACCACATTAACAACAATTGTATCCAATCAAAGATTCCATCAACAGGATCCAAAAATTTCCAATTATCCTCTAATACTAAATTATTCTCTAAACCCATAATTCCAAAATAAGGCAAACTTTCATTCTCAGGATTACTCCCTAAAGTAACAGTATAATCCCCTTTATCAGTTCCAACAACAACCTCATCACCAGGTTTCATATCCGAAGTTTCATCAACAAAATCCTGCAAGGACAAAATTTCATCCCCATCTAAAGAAACGATTGTAAACGGCAACACAATTCCAGATTCATTCATAGCACCATCAAGTACAAACCCAGAAACACTAATTCCATCACTATCATAGATTAATCCCAAGAATGGTGTAAACACAAAGATCATAATTAACAACACAAAAATTCCTAAGAGAATATTTAAAAAAGGCCCGGCAGCGAATACAGATAATTGTTTCATAATAGACTTTTTTTCCATAATCATTTCATCAGGCTCTACAAAAGCTGCTAACAACGGACCTAAGAATGCAAACCCAGAACTTTTGATTGGAACCTTGATATTTCTTGCAACAACCCCATGTGCAAACTCATGAATTGCAGCTGCAATAAAAATAGTTATAATCCAATGCCAAAAGGATAATGCTGGAACTCCAGGAATAGAAATCCCCGGTAACACTGGCGCTAATGCTGACTCAGTTCCTGGAATTAATATCAAATCCAAAGTTGCTTTGATTAAAAAATACAAAATAAAAGCCATACCTAAGAATCCAACTATAACACCGAGATAAGAAAATATCTTAACAGCTCTAGGAAATTTTCCAGAAATTTTATCCATTAATTTCAAACCCAGTTTAGTTTTATATAAAACCAAGAAACCTTGATTCTCAAACTTATCTTTGAAACGATAATAAACCACTAACAATAAGAAATAAAATATTAATACTGAAAGCAAATCCCAATTCATTTTAATATTAATAAACAAAGTTATTTATAAAAGTTATTAAAAAAATAATTTAAGCACCAGCTTTTGCTTTGCTCTTGATAACTCTAAAATCTTTTCCACCACACTTTCGGCACTTAACAGACTTAGCAATAATCCTTATAGAATCAGTTCGAATTTTGGTTTTACAATTTCTACAAACAAAAACTCTCTTGAACAATCTTCCAATAGCTGCTTCAAATTTTACCATGTTTATCCACTACTCATAACATCTTGTACGATTTTTTCATCCAATACAACCCAGTATGTAACTTGTACCCCTTCTTTAACCTTTTCTTTCAATTCTTCAGGAACAATAATATCAAATGTTTCAAATGAATCATTATCCATAACATTTGCTCTATCACCCATGACAGACAAAACTTGAGCACTTTTCTTTTCGATAACTGGTGACTCTATTTTATCATGTCCAGGCATAATCTTGATTATTTTTCTACCGTCTTTAATTGCTACAGCTTGAATTCTACACTTCGCATGACCATGCTTACCAGGTCTTGAGATTTCTAGACTTTTAACAACACAAGCATACCCATCAAATATAACATATCTTCCTGGTTTTGCTTCAGTAGCATCAATTGGTTTTACTTCTCCCATGATTGATAAAGAAAAATTAAGTATATATAAATCTTTTCATAATTTCTTTAAACTTTTTTTAAGATTTTTAGTCTCTTTAGGTTTTGGAATCCTCTCATTCAACTCATCAATCTTAGAATTAATTATAGCCAAAGCCACCCACATTTGGATTTTTGAGGATTTTTTTTCAGTTAAATAAGATTTCTTTTCTTTAGAAACCTCTAACAATAATTTATTCAAAGAACTTTTCACTTTGGGATCCAATTCATCCATCCACATATAAAAAAGAATATTCAACAACTTAAAAAGCATTTACAAACTCTAACAATAATTTTAAATACTAACAATTATTCTTCAAAAACATGAAAACAAAAAATGGCGATTTTGTACAGATAGAGTTTATTGGAAGACTTGAAGACGGAACAATCTTCGATTTAAATGATAAAGAACTTGCAAAAAAAGAAGGTCTTGGTACTCACATTCACGATAAAACCATCATTTGTTTAGGTTCTAAAGATGTTGTTGAGGGATTAGACGAATTTTTGATTGACAAAGAACCAAACCAAAAATTAGAAGCAACCATCCAACCTGAAAAAGGATTCGGAAAAAAAGATACCAAACAATTTTCATTAATCCCATTAAATAAATTCAAAGATAAAAAATTTAACCCAATGCCAGGACTAAGAATTGAGGTCGACGGAACACCGGGAACAATTAAATCCGTCTCTGGAGGCCGCGTATTAATAGATTTCAACCATCCATTAGCAGGCAGAGTTTTAAAATACCAAGTTACAATCACAAACATAATCACAGATCTTAAAGAAAAGGTTAGTTCATTATTAGAAACAAACTTACACATGCATAATAATTATCAAATAGAAGAAAACAATGGTGAAGTAATCATAAAGTGTGAATTACCAAATGAACTCAAAGAAATGCTTGAAATTGAACTTAAGAAAAGAATTCCAGAATTAAAATCATTAAAACTTGAGAAGAAAACAAAATAGAAACTAAATCACAGGTATTTTTATAAATTCTATTCTTAAAAAACAGAGTTTATGGAAAGTATATTCAAACAAGCTTCTTCGTCACCAGGATTAAATCCAGATAATTTTAAGAAAGTCCATGCAATAGATGAAGAATTAGAAGCCATTCTTTCTCGTCAAAAATCCAAATTAAAAGTCATCGGATGTGGTGGTGGTGGGAACAATTCAATTAACAGAATGTTTGAGATAGGAATTGTTGGTACAGAGACTATTGCAATAAACACAGACGCCCAGGACTTATTATATACGAATGCAGACTTAAAAATTCTAATTGGAAGAGAATTAACACAAGGCCTTGGTGCAGGGAGTATCCCTCAAGTTGGAGAGGAAGCAGCAAGAGAATCAGAAACAGAGATTAAACAAAAGATTTCTGGAGCGGATATGATTTTCATTACAGCGGGTTTAGGAGGAGGAACAGGAACAGGTTCTGCACCAGTAGTAGCCGAGATTGGAAAAAAGGTTGGTGCACTAACAGTTGCAATCGTAACCATCCCATTCGCAATGGAAGGTTCAAGAAGATATGATAATGCTATGTATGGTCTTGAGAAATTAGAGAAATATGCTGATACATTAATTGTTATTCCTAACGACAAATTACTAGAATTAGCTCCGGATTTACCGCTCCATACAGCTTTCAAAGTAGCAGATGAGATTCTAACAAATGCAGTAAAAGGAATAGCAGAATTAGTTACAAAAGCAGGCTTGGTTAACTTAGACTTTGCTGATATTCGAGCAGTCATGGGCAAAGGTGGCGTATCAATGATTGGAATCGGTGAATCAGATTCAGATAATAGAGCCCTAGAAGCAGTTGAAAAAGCGATTAATAATCCATTATTAGATGTTGATATAGGCGGAGCAACAGGTGCACTAATTAACGTTTGTGGTGGCTCTGATATGACTCTCGAAGAAGCACGTAAGGTTGTAGAAGCAGTCACAAAAAAATTAGATGAAGATGCACGAGTTATTTGGGGTGCACAAATTTCTGAAGACCTTGGTACAGCAATGAAAGTTTTGTTAATAGTTACAGGCGTCAAAAGTTCACAAATTTTTGGTACAAAGAAAGCAAAAATGGACAAACCAAAGATGGAACAAGAATTAGGGATTGAATTTTTCTAAACCTTAAACCCAAACATTTAAATATCACTTAAAATCCTTTTAGTAACATGAATGCCAAGTTGCAACACTATTGGACAAAAACTAAAAGTTTCATCAAAGAATGTATTCGGGTTTTCCAAATAACCAAAAAACCTTCAAAAGATGAATACAAGGCAATTGTTAAAGTAACTGCTCTTGGAATACTAATCGTTGGAGCATTAGGCTTCATAATTTCAATTACAGGAGCATTGACCCTAGGATTTTAAAAAATGGAATCACAAATATTCGTATTAAGAACAACAGCAAACAGAGAAGAGCAAGTTATCGACTTCGTTTCTTCAAATGCACAAAAGAAAAAATTAGGAGTATATAGTATAGTCCATCCTCACGGAATGCGGGGATATGTTTTTCTAGAAGCTAAAGATCGTCAAGCAGCAGAAGAATCATTCATTGGAATTCCTTATGCAAAAGGTTTACTTCCAAAACCTGTAGAAATGAAAGAAATAGAACCAATGTTAGAGCAAATTACAATCAAAGTTAATATTCAAAAGAACGATATCGTCGAGATTATTACTGGCCCTTTCAAACATGAAAAAGCTAAAGTAATCAGAGTAGACATTCAAAAAGAAGAAGTCGTTCTTGAAATTCTTGAAACTGCTGTACCAATTCCTTTGACATTAAAATTGGACTCTGTTAAAGTTATCAGAAGAGAGAATCCGACTGAAGAAGATTCCCTTTAATTTTTTATTTATCATAAATACCCCCCTGCTCTGCGGTGGGGATAGCTTCTAAGTATATTCAGGTTTACTCAGAAAGACTTATAAATCCTTAATTTTTCTCAGACTGACATGGCTAAAGAAATTGTTGAATCATTAGTAGAAGGAGGAAAAGCAACCGCTGCTCCACCATTAGGTCCGGCCTTGGGTCCATTAAAATTAAATATCGGCCAAGTAGTTGCTGAGATTAACAAAAAAACAGCAGCATTTGTAGGTATGAAAGTACCAGTCAAAATTATCGTTGATACCGAAACAAAAGAGTTTGAAATCCAAATTGGAACACCACCAGCTTCGGGATTAATAAAAAAAGAATTTAGCTTGAAAGATGGTTCTGGTATCCCAAATAAAAATAAAATTGCTAATGCAGCAATAGAAGATATGATCAAAATCGCAAAAATGAAAGAAACAAATCTTTCATGTAAAAATTTAAAATCCTCTGTAAAAACAATCATTGGTACATGTCATTCAATGGGGATTCTTATTGAAGGAAAAACTGCCCAAGAAATTTATCCAGATATAAATAAAGGAAGTTTTGACAAAATTATCGATGCTGAAAAAATTGATGTTTCTGCTCAGAAAAGAACAGAGCTTGCTGAACAATTAACAAATTACCAAAAGAAATTTGCTGGTGAATTAGCTAAAATGGCTACTGCTAAGAAAGAGAAAGAAGCGGCTAAAGATAAGAAAGCAGCACCTACAGATGCAAAAGGTGCAGCAGCTAAACCTGTAGCTAAACCTGCTGGAAAAAAATAAATTTTTTATTTATTCCTAATTTTTTATTTTATAATTCCATTTGAATTTAATTATTCTACTAACGATAGATATATAAATAGCCCAAAACTTTCAAAGATGGGGTTGTAGGTTAACTTGGTTAGACTTTCGGGTTTGGGACCCGACGATCCCGGTTCAAATCCGGGCAGCCTCATCAAAAGGCTTATAAACAAGAGATAAACTTAAAGGAGAAAAATGGCAAAAAAAATCGGTTCAGTTGCAAGATTTGGTGCAAGATACGGAAAAAGAACTAAAACAAAACTACTTTCTGTTGAGAAATTACAAAAGAAACCACAAAAATGTCCTTATTGTTCAAGATTCCAAGTTAAAAGAATCGCAGCAGGAATTTATTTTTGTAGTAAATGCGAAGCTAAATTCACTGGAAAGGCATATAATATAGGGGAGTAAAAAAATGGTAGACTACAAATGTTTCACTTGTGACAAAACAGTAAAAAGTGATTACATAAAAAAGAAAGTAAGATGTCCATACTGTGGTAGTAAAGTTTTATACAAACAAAGAACAGTCCGTACAGAAATTAAGGCAATTTAAAATGGATATCCAAAAGGAAACTCAAGAAAAGATCGCTCAATTACAAATGTTAGAGCACAGCTTAAATAATTTTGTTTCTCAAAAACAGAATTTTCAATCTCAAATTTTAGAAGTTGAAAACGCTCTTAATGAAATGCAAAATTGTAAGGGCAAAGTTTACAAAATAACTGGCAATGTAATGTTCGAATCTGAAAAAGAACCTTTATCAAAGGAACTTAATGAAAAAAAAGATTTACTAGACCTTAGAATTAAAAGTTTAGAAAAACAAGAAACGGCATTAGAAGAAAAAGCAAAAAAGCTTCAAGCTGAAGTTATGGAAGAGCTTGATAAACACATGAAAAATGGAAACTCTGATTGAAGAATTAAATGCAATACTCGATGATGAAAGTATGCCAAAGAACGTTCGTAGCAAAATTGAAGTCGCTATTTGCGCTTTACAAGATTGTTCTGTCGAAGAAAGCCTACGGGCAAATAAAGCAATACAAGAATTAGATGATGTTTCTGACGACCCAAACATGCCCTCATATGTTCGTTCTCAATTATGGACAATTATCAGTCAATTAGAAACATTATAACACTACTTCTACAAATAAAGTTCTCTACTATGGAAATGTATTTAAACTAATTTCTAATATACAGAGGATAATTGGGAGGTTCCAAGGGAAAATGAACGAGACTCTTTTACGGATAAAGAACAAGATTCTAGGTACAAGTCAAGAAGAAGACATTCCAGACGAATTTGGGGAAGACTATTTAGAAATTGATAGTAACAATCAACCTGCGAGAAAATCAAAGGTCGTTGTAAAGCCATTTATAATCAAAGAATTCCAAGATGTTAAACAAGTCTTAGATGCATTAAGAGATGGTTATACTATTGCTTTGGTAAATATTCGTCCAATCAAAGAAAAGGATATGATCGAATTGAAGCGAGTTGTAAACAAACTAAAGAAAACTTGCGATGCAGTTGACGGTGATATTGCTGGATTTGGCGAAGATTGGCTAGTTGCTACACCTAACTTTGCTACGGTTGATAGAAGTTTTTCTAAAGCTGGCGTTTCAGCACAAGTAGAAGTAGAATAAGTAAGCTTTTTAAATTCTTTTTTAATAATTATATTCTATGGAACAAATAGAAAGTGAAATATGCCCAATCTGTATGGCAAAAGAATTAATTTTAAGTGAAGACGAAATTGAAATTCCATATTTTGGTAAAGTTTTCTTATTTTCAATGCATTGTAATGCATGTGGATTTCATAAAGCAGACGTAGAATCCGCAGAAATGAAAGATCCCTGTAGAGTTACATTTACAATTGAAAAAGAAGAAGATATGAATATCCGAGTTGTAAAATCTTCTGAAGCAACCATAAAAATTCCCCAATTTAGGATGACAGTAACTTCTGGCCCTGAATCTGAAGGTTATGTTTCAAATATAGAAGGGATGTTAAATAGATTTGAAAAAGTAATAGAAAGTGAAAAAAATAATTCCGACGACGAAAGTGCAGTAAAGACCGCAAAAAACCTATTAAAAAAGATTAGAAAAGTTAAATGGGGCGAAATGCCATTAAAAATAATCATTGAAGACCCAACAGGAAATTCTGCAATCATTTCAGAAAAAACAATAATTGAAAAATTAAAAGGCAAGAAAAAATAAAAATTTTTTATTCTTCTTCTGAATCTTCGCCATCTTCATCAGTAGTTAAATTATCATCATAGTCATCTTTAAAATCTTCATTTAAAAAATCATCTCCAGCATCCTCTTCATCATAAGCTTCCAGGCCTTCCATATAAATCCCTCCGTTTAAAAATTAAATTGACATCAAACAGAACATATTTAAAAAGATTTCTGATATTCAGAATCAGTTAATGTATTAA
>JAGVZZ010000045.1 GCA_018302205.1 Candidatus Woesearchaeota archaeon | reverse complement strand
ATTGAAAACTGCAAGCCAAAAAGGATGACTAAGAACAGTATCAAAACCTAACAATTGATCATAAACACCATGACTCAAATCTAACTCAGTTCCTTGCAAAGAAGCATAAGGAGTAGGCAAGAAAGAATCTTTAAAATCTTGGGGCAAAGCACAAAGATCTAAACAGACTGGAATTAATTTTGACATTCTGGAATTTGCTTGATAAGCAATACCAGTACAGCTATCAAAAAATATATCTAATAATTCAGGGTGAGCTAAACGCATCTCCAAGGTTTCAAGCATTGTCAAAGGGCGAGGAAAGATTTGGTCATCAACAATTATTGTAGGATGAGGAGAATATCTATCAGGAGCGAAAGCATATTGAGCGCGTAATGTTTGAAGAGCAGCTGAATAAGAATTGCCATAAATAACTTCATAGCCGCAAGAGGAAACAGGTGCTGAAGAAACATCATCAACAGGAGTTTCTATAGGACGAGGGACTAATTCTTTAATCAAATTATCAGTATCAATTCTCAAGATTCCTGGAAGAGGTAAGATGATCATTTTACCTCCAAACTTTTTTGCGACGACGAGGGGGTGAGTAAGAGAAAACGAGCACTGCCAATGAGACCGTTACCAAAAAGACTGGAACCATCAGTTACATTACCAACACACAACGCCCGCAACCCATTTTGAGTTACATTTGTTCTTACAAAAACACCCATAGCTTTTGAATCTGTAGCCTTATCTGAAAACTTTGTATTGAAAACTAAATCTCGATATTTAATTAATTTATTAATATCATTATTGAAAACTGCAAGCCAAAAAGGATGACTAAAAACAGTATCAAAACCTAACAATTGATCATAAACACCATGACTCAAATCTAACTCAGTTCCTTGCAAAGAAGCATAAGGTGTAGACAAAAAAGAATCTTTAAAATCTTTGGGCAAAGCACAAAGATCTAAACAGACTGGAATTAATTTTGACATTCTGGAATTTGCTAGATAAGCAATACCAGAACAGCTATCTAAATATACATCTAATAATTCAGGGTGAGCTAAACGTATCTCCAAGGTTTCAAGCATTGTCAAAGGGCGAGGAAAGATTTGGTCATCAACAATTATTGTAGGATGAGGAGAATATCTATCAGGAGCGGAAGCATATTGAGCGCATAATGTTTGAAGAGCAGCTGAATAAGAATTGCCATTAATAACTTCATAGCCGCAAGAGGAAACAGGTGCTGAAGGAATATCTTCAACAGGAGTTTCTATAGGACGAGGGACTAATTCTCTAATCAAACTATCAGTATCAATTCTCAAGATTCTGGGACTAGGTAAGATGATCATTTTTTTCTCCCTGCAACAAAAGGTTTTGTCAAATCAATTAAAAGTTTACCTAAATTTCGGCCATCATCGTAAAAAACGGGTAGATGTGCTGCTTCCAAATCTAAAGACATTTTTGTTGAACTTCCTATCTGAAAATGAAAATAATATTGTCCTTTAGCTCTATTAATAAAATCATCTTTTATAGAATCCCAATTAAAAACATCTCCATCAGTTAATGTGAACAGGAGTTTTCTGGGATGAGAAGCTCCAAATAATACAGGAACATCACTTAAAACAGTGTTTCTAAATTGAGGACTTAATGCAAGTTTCATTGATTCATTAAGATTTGAAGCATAGATTTGTGAACTAGAAAAGTTCAATAATCTAACAGAATTTATGTTTAATATTCCTTGCTTTCTTAAGAATTCCCAAAATCCAAAAAGAGCGAGTAATTCATAATGATATTTTGAGTCATCAGACCATTGTAATTTTTCTGGAGACCAAGGATTCATAATCTTAGGATTTTGTTTAGAACCTAAATTATCTCTTGTTGAATCTGAAGTATCAAGAAAAGCAAGTTGAATATTTGGAAATTTAGTAATTGAATCAGAAACATCAAAAGGCATTTCAACGAAATGGGGTCTAATGTCTAATCTCAATTGACCATCAAAACCGAATATTATTTTAGATAAATCATCAGTTCTTGGATCAAATTCTCTCTTTCCAAAATAACAAACAGGCATTGATACTGAAGTTGTTTCAGAACCTGCTTTAATTTCCAAGTTTCGTGCTAGTCTTTGATATAATCTTAAAAGAGATAACTGGGATTCTAAAAATTTTGGGGGTTGAAATACAGAACCTTTATTATAAGCCTTGAAAGCAATGTCCATTTGTATATCTGGATTTTCTAATTCAGAAGGAAAAAAACCGGATTCTAAAGGAAAGAAAACCGCTTTGATATATTTTTCAGAAGTTAATTGATCTTTATCTATCAATGGCAAAAGTTTTTCTGTAAATATTCTAGCAAGTTTAGGCCATTCTTCAGGTGTGAATAAAACTTCATCTAATAATTTTTTACCCTCTTTTGGAACAGTTCTTGAAATATTTGCTTCAGAAATAAATCCACGAACAGAAACAATTACTTTTGGATCATCTGTATGATGTGGGCGAAGCAATGATTTTGAATATTTAGTTCCATAGGAATATTCTTGAAGTCGAATGAATGCATCAAATAATGGAGAAATTTTTGTATGGGATAAATCTTCTTTATACATATGCCACATTCCAAAATGATTTCTTCTTCGACCTAATTGAGAATTATCTACAAAATCTGCAAACATATTGGTCATATAAGTATAAAGAGTATGATCTTTTGTAACTCTAACATTGGGATAACCAGCTTGAGATAAAACTCTAGAAACTTCTTCAAGCAGAGAAATATGCATTGAAAATTTGCCTGGACAACCAGGAATTTCTGCATAGCCATGATGATTAATTTCATGCCTTAATAATGCACGCACAACACCTTCAAATCTTTCAGGATTATAATTTGAATATATAGTTAAATTAATTCTTGGAGCATCATAATTTTCTATAACTCCCCTAAAATGTGAAGAATAATTTATTTGCACTTGACCTCTATAATTACCTCGAGCAGTTTCTTTATCAATTATTTCTTGAAGATTCATTTTTCCTCCAAACTTTTTTGCGACGACGAGGGGGTGAGTAAGAGAAAACAAGCACTGTTAACGAGACTGCTATTACCATCAAGATCGGAATTAAGGGTTAAATCCTTGACAAACAACGCCCGCAACTCATCTTGAGTTACATTTGTTCTTACAAAAACACCCATAGCTTTTGAAGATGTAGCTTTATCTGAAAAAATTGTATTGAAAACTAAATCTCGATATCTAGTTAATTTTGGAACATCGTTATTGGAAACTGCAAGCCAAAAAGGATGATTAAGAACAGCATCAAAACCTAATAATTGACCATAAACACTCCTACTCAAATCTAACTCAGTTCCTTGCAAAGAAGCATAAGGTGTAGGCAAGAAAGAATCTTTAAAATCTTTGGGCAAAGCACAAAGATCTGAACAGATTGGAATTAATCTTGACATTCTGGAATTTGCTCGATAAGCAATACCAGTACAGCTATCTAAATATACATCTAATAATTCAGGGTGAGCTAAACGCATCTCCAAGTTTTTAAGCATTGTCAAAGGGCGAGGAAAGATTTGGTCATCAACAATTATTGTAGGATGATGAGGATATTTCTCAGGAGCGGAAGCATATTGAGCGCGTAATGTTTGAAGAGCAGCTGAATAAGAATTGCCATTGATAACTTCATAGCCGCAAGAGGAAACAGGTGCTGAAGAAACATCATCAACAGGAGTTTCTATGGGACGAGAGACTAATTCTTTAATCAAATTATCATTATCAGTTCTCAAGATTCCTGGACGAAGTAAGAGGAT
Organism: Candidatus Woesearchaeota archaeon; assembly: GCA_018302205.1. Lineage (GTDB taxonomy): Archaea > Nanobdellota > Nanobdellia > SCGC-AAA011-G17 > GW2011-AR17 > JAGVZZ01. Next base: position 14,662 of record JAGVZZ010000045.1, on the reverse strand, counting down.
CATTTTTCCTCCAAACTTTTTTGCGACGACGAGGGGGTGAGTAAGAGAAAACGAGCAACGTCATCGAGACTGCCATCACCAACAAGATCGGAACCATAAGATATACCATTGACATACAACGCCCGCAACTCATCTTGAGTTACATTAGTTCTTACAAAAAATTGAAAACTGCAAGCCAAAAAGGATGACTAAGAACAGTATCAAAACCTAACAATTGATCATAAACACCATGACTCAAATCTAACTCAGTTCCTTGCAAGGAAGCATAAGGAGTAGGCAAGAAAGAATCTTTAAAATCTTTGGGCAAAGCACAAAGTTCTGAACAGACTGGAATTAATTTTGACATTCTGGAATTTGCTAGATAAACAATACCAGTACAGCTATAAAAAAATAAATCTAATAATTCAGAGCGAGCTAAACGCATCTCCAAGGTTTCCAACAAAGTTAATGGTCTGGGGACTTTGTTTCCATTAATTTCAAGAGTAGGATGAGGAGAATATCTATCAGGAGCGGAAGTATATTGAGCGCGTAATTTTTGAAGAGCAGCTAAATAAGAATTGCCACTAATAATTTCATAGCCGCAAGAGGAAACAGGTGCTGAAGAAACATCATCAACAGGAGTTTCTATAGGACGAGGGACTAATTCTTTAATCAACTGATCAATATCAGTTCTCAAGATTCCTGGACAAGATAAGATGATCATTTTTTTCTCAATTGTTGAATCCAACTATTTCCTAATCCTTTTGAAGATAAAACCTCATCAAGTCTTATTCTTTCAAAAGGGATTCTTGCCCGATTAAGTGCATCAGCCATTGTTGGAAGAGCAATTATTTCTCTGCCTCCTTGGTTGTATTTTACAATTTCAGGTTCTAAATAATTCTGATTAATAAATGGGTATATTGAATTCAAAATAGTTCTTAATTCTGAAACAACATGATCCATCATTGCTTGACTTCTTCCATGATATTGATCATTAACTAATCTGGAATTTAAATTTCCATGAAATGCAGTAAATCTAAAAGATTCTAATAATAAATCTCCTAAAGAAAAACCTACTGGAGAACCATGCTTGAGTTCTGCAACAATTCCCAATCCATAAGGTAAACCCATAAGTGTTTGCTGTGTTCTCTCTGAAACAGCTCTTACTTCTTGACAAAATCTTTGATCATCACAAGACCCACAACCATCAGGAAACATTCCTTGTTTATCATTAAGAGAATCTTTATTACAAAACCCAAATGATCTTCCAATGAGATAACGGAAAATTTTTCTTTCTAATGAAAGGTTTTTTGATTGTTCTTTAATTATCTGATATTGTTCTAGTATAAATGGTGTTAAATCCTTTAATTGAGAGGATTTAATACCAGGAGTGTCGTAACCCCTTTCATCTAATATTGCTTCATCTTCTTCAGTTGGTGAGAATGATGGATGATCCAAATCAAGAGTAAGGTGAGACCTGCCTAACATAGCTCGATCCATTTGAAATGTTCCAGAAAAATCACGAGAACCATTTTTATCTAAATTGACAGTTGCAATAAAAACTGAATAACCATTTCTTCCAAGTTCATAAGTATCTCCTCTAAAAGAACCAGAACCTTCTGCAAGATCTAGGCAATCTGATTGTGTAATTGGAGGTGCACGATTTAGTTCATCAACTATATTAACTAATCTTGAAACTTTAGTTAAATCTAATCTTCTTGCAGTTCGACTATCAAATCTTCCGCCACTTACATCAGCTTGAGTAAATTCAAATAATTCAGCGACATATGTATCTCTTTTAGCTTTGAGAAAATTACTAAGACCCTTTTCACCAGAACCACCAAAATAGCGATGACTTATATCTTTAACAAGCTGAGTTTTACCTTTTCCAGAATCTGAAATTAATAAAACATTTTGTCTAGCAAAAATTGCTGCAAGTATGATATCTGGAATGCTTAATCTCACTGTAACAAGTTCACCTAAACTATCTCTACCAATTAATGTTGAAGCAGCATTTGTATTTTGATATACAGGAAGTTGAAAATCATTATAAGAGGCCATTTTACTACTTTTGGGAGATAATAATAATTAATAAAGCTTTCTATTACAAAAAAATAGTCTGTTCCTTGAAAAAATTGTAGACTTTAGGAATTTTAATTAAGAAATATTATTTTCTTCCATTATCCAGCCCATTAATGGACTATTTGAAATATAAATTAATCTTGCAATCATATTAATATGTTTATGATTCTCACTTTTGTTTTTGATTTTTAGAATTTCTTTGTCTATTTTATGAATATTCTTTAATGGCTCAATACCTTTTTTCAAATAAGCTTCAACTAATAAATCCATCATTTCAATGCATTTGTTTAATATTTCTTTATCAATAGGAGTTAATTTTTTTAAATCACTTTTAAAATGCAAACATAATCTTGATATTTGGTTTAAATCACTTAATAATTGCCAAAGAAATACACTATTAGTTGTATTAAATAAATTTTTGGATATTGCTCTCTTAAGGAAATTATCATATTTTTGAATAGATGCAACTTTTTCTTCAATGTCTTCAGTAATAAAGTTTTTAACTACATATGATAGATCATAAAACACTCTTTGGAGTAGATTTTCAAAATTTTCATATGAAGGTTCACTTATGCTTTCTATTTCCCATTTGTTTTTATCTATTTCAAATCCAAGCATATATTTTTCAACAATTTTTAGAACTTCTTTTTTATCTTTGTCTTCAAGATTTAATAATTTTATTTTATCATATCCAGATCTATAAGTATTTGCAAGAATTGTTCTAATTGAACTTTCAACTTGATTCTTTAGATCTATCTGAAGTTCTTTTTTTATTTTAGATTTTTTTCTTATATGAATAATTAAACGATCTTTATCTTCTTCAAATTCTATTTCATCACCTGGTTTTAATTGATTATTTTTAACCCATTTTTGAGGAACATAAACTGTTAATCCGTAACCGCCTTGTTTGATTAATTTTCGAATCATGTATGTTTATTATCCTTAATATTATTTAAATCTTTTTAAAAAGATATTTCAGATATGTGGGATGAATTTTACATCAAGTAATGCAGTTGAGTTTAATTCTTGTGCAAATTCTTTACTACAAGATTTTGCATTTTAATATTTATCTCGTTCTTTTGTTAATTTGAATATTAGATCATCATATGAACTATTAATTAAGTCCACAATTGATCCTTCAACTAAATAGCTATTAGGATCTACAACTAAATCTAATTCTTATACTCTCGTATAAGCAGTAGAATTTGTAGAAAAATTCGAAGGTTCTATTTGAATAAGATGATATTTTTCAGATTCTTTTTCTTGTAAGAACATAAAAGACTTAACTCTATCATGAATAATAACAGGATTCATACTATTATTATGGCAATTACCCCCAACATTAGGATCATATGAAAAAACAGTTATATTTTGATAACTATTACTATCCACAATGGTATTAACATATCTATAACAAGAATGCTCTGGAATTAGACGATTTTCATAAGTATATTGATTAGTTGCTGTAGTAATTCCGGCTTTGAATCCTGCTTCATACATACCTTTTTATTGGCCATATCCATAACTTGAAACAGTTCCTGAACTTCCAAAATAACTTCCAAAAAAACTACCCAGAAATCCAAGAGTTAAATTACTAATCAATAAATTAGTTTTAATTAAGGATTTTACTCTTTGTTGACTCATTTCTTACAAACCCGATGTAGAATCTTTTTGAGAAGGTTCTATAAATCTTCTTGCTATTCCATAAACAAAATCTGGAATCCAAGGATCTATTTTACAAATTGTTGCAATTTCCCAACCAAATCTATTTCCTACTTTTGCATTTTCTGGTGAAACTTTTGCATCAAATAATGGTTTAATATCATCTGGTTTAAAACCTAACTCATTATATCTTCTAATATGTCCTAATGTTAATCCAGCTTTTTTAGTTCCAAACATATATCGAGCACTATTTATTCCTAATGCATTATATTCAGCTATTTCTTCAGGAGTTACTTCAGCCTCTAAAAATTCAGTTATTTTCGAAACCCCAACTTGAAATTTAGCATAACGACTAATTAGATCCGGGGTTATTCCTTGTTCTATTAGTGCTGGTATTTCTACAACTGAAACATTTACTTTTTCATAATCTCTTACTTCATCAGGTGTAATGTTAAGATGGGCAGCTTCAATATGCCTTCGAGCAAAACTCTCAAAACTTCCTTTACTCCATCCTTTACTCCAAGAATTGTATCTCATGTATAAATTTAACATACCTGTTTCAACTGTTTTTAATGCTTGAAGATCTTCAATAGTTGTATCATCAAAAACAAGCACTCTTCCTCGATTCCAATAAGGGCCTTCCTCATACAATGTTGGAATTATTCCTTCTTTTGCAAGTATTTCAAGTTTATCAACTCCAAAATGGTTTTCTAAATTATCTATAAGATAATGGCCATCATATCCATGAGTTAAAGCACATTTCATAGCTTCAGGACCGATTCTTAGATTAAAAGAACTTCCACGTTTCCAACCTCCTAGATTAGATCTTATTCTTACTTTGTCTTTAAAAATTTGAACTTCTGCAGATTCTGGAACAATACCTAACTCATGAAATCTCTCACATTCAGTCACTTGAAAAATATCTAAATCATAATCTGCAATTACTTGGGGTGTAATTTGTTGTTTTAATAATCTTACTTTATCTTCTATTGTTAATTGTCTAGTTTTTTGATGAGTATAATATGGATTTATTTCTTCAGCAGCTATACCTCCTTCTACAAAAGCAATTAATTCATTAGAAGGAATAAATCTTGAAAAACTTATTACCTGTTCTGGATTTATACCATTTCTTACAAATGTTATTAAATCATTAGCTGCAACATCATTAGAAAATCTATTTGCAACATCAGGAGTAATACCAGCTTTTACTAAATCAACAATGGATATTGGTTGATGATTATAAACACGTGCTTGTTCTGGAGTTATTCCTTTATTTATTAAATGCAATGATACAGGGGTATATTTTGGGTCTAGACTATATGTTATACCATCAAAAAAATATATCTCATCAAATTTTTCATCATAAGCTAACAATTCTACAGCTCTACCAGTATCAATAAGACTTTGTGTACGAGATCCAAATCTTCGAATTATTTCCCCAGCTACTTCTGGAGAAATTTGATTATCAACAAATTTAACAATTGCAGGCATATAAACACCAACATAAGAATTTGCAACAGAAAAACCAATTCCTTTTTCAATTGCAAGAAGTCTATCTTCTAAATCGTGTATTTCTTCATATTCATTTAAAGTTTCAAATGGAACATTAGCATGCGCTAACCTTCCTAATTGTTCTTGAGAAACGAAAACTAATCCTTTTGAAGTTTCTATTCTTTCATTGGTAGAAACAATTCTTGTATATCTTCCATCTCTAACAACAAGAGCATAACAAAATCCAGTTCTAGTATCCTTAATATTTGTATTTAATTCTACAGTAGGGTCATTTGATAAAGTGAATGTTAAATTTTGATATTGATGACAAGTTCCATTAGAATAATCTATTTTAATTCCTTCTTCATCGAATACTACTGCATTTGCTAATCCTCTTACTGCAAAAGAAGTATTTTCTTCTTCTACTCCAGGAACGTATAAAGGATTTTTTACACTTTGTGATCTTGAAGCATCTCCCTTAGGAAGTTGTTCATTTTTAGAATTTACTAATTGATAACCTTGTTGTTTAATTATTCCACTTTCTAATTCTTTTCCGATTATATCTGTTAGATCATATCTTTTTGTAACATGACTTGATAAATCATGTACTGCAACAAGAGTTCTTTTTGGAACATGTGGGCTAGAACTCCATGAGGAATAATTTTCTAAGTTTTCACGTCCTTCAATATCTCTAGGTAAAACTGTTCCTTCAGTTACAATAATCCCATCTTTAATATATATGGATCTACATGGGCCGTAAGTTTCAAGAACTATTTCTTTAGAAGTTTTTGGGTTTTTTGCTGTTGAATCTGGATCATGAAATAAAGGATTAATTTCTCTAGGTATATCTACACTATCTGAAAAAAGTAATTCTTTTCTTCCTGTTTTCCAATTCCATTCATAAACACTCCCAGTAATAACTTGTGGGCTATCGCTTATTGTTCGTTCTGTTACAAACAGAGTATTATCACCTTTTGGATAGACTAAATATTGTGAGAGAGTCATTTTAAATCCCAAGAATTAATTGGCCTCCAATTATCAAGAAAAGAATCAATAGTTCCAAAATTAATAAGTAAACGCTTTAGTCCATATCTTGCTAAAAAACCTAATTCTGAATCAGAAATTTCAATAGTTCTTTTAACAGATTTTACTATTATATCTTTTGATCCCCAATATAATCTTTCTTTGTTTTGGTCAATTGGGCTTTTATAAGAAATACAAACTAAATCAGATTCAGAAACTGGTAAATATCCATCACGAGGATTAGTTAGAACATAAATATCATTTATATGATTCGGAAGAAAACCATTATCTTTAATAAAACCAAATTTTGGTCTTTGAGTTTCTTTAAGAACTTCATCCTCAGTAATTGAATCTCCATCTTTAAAATATTCTACAGAAATTTTATCCTGTTGAGCTCTTAATATTGAAACATAAGCTCTCAATGCAGTGACATCATTGAATATATCTCTATCAATATCAATTGCAATCTTTCTTTTGAATATACCTCTATCAACATTAATTGCGATATTTCTTGGGAAATTTTTAGGTTTAAATCCCTTTATAGGGCTGTATCTATTACCTAACATTTTTTATCTCCATTAGGTATTCCAGTTCTTAACATAAGATAATCTAAAAAATTAACTTTATTTTTATCAAAGATAACTCTATCTATTCTCGTTAATTCTTCAGGAAATCCTGCTTGATATAATAGAACATCTCTTTCAAATTGAAGGCGATCACTTATTTTAATCAATCCACCTGTAGCAGTTCTTTCAAATTCTTTTAATTTAGATTGACCTGAACATAATGCTCTGAGATATTGGCCGATACATCTTGGACTAAAACCTCTATCATAAGAGCCCATTGTGCTACCTATTCTTAGTAGTTCTTGATCTGTAATTTCTATTGCTTCAAAAACTTTTTTAAAAATAGGAGCATATTCATCATCTAGACGAGTATTAATTTTCATAACTTCAGCATCAACTTCGGTTCTAATTAAATCTGCTTTATCTGTTAAGAATTCAAGTCCAGATGCAAAACAAATCATTTTTATTGTTGATAGTAAACTATTATCATCTTTATGTTGTAAAGCATATTTTCCACAATATTCAATTACTGCTTTTTCAAATCCATTATTCATACCCGGAAAAAGATTTTGATTAGATCTTTTGAATTCAGGAATATAACCATCTATACTTGCCAGAAATTCTAATGTTTCAATAGAAAAACCTGAAAAAGCTGATTCTATCATTGCGGACAGATATTCTTCAAAAGCAAAATGTGTAAAGTTAACTCCACATTTTCTAGCATTTAATCTAAATGATTTATATGTGTCCTGTATTAATTCTGTGGTTAGTTCTGCCATTTTCTTATTCAATAGTAGCAACAATATAAATATTATTAGATTTCTACTATCTTTAATATCTTTCATATCTTTTTAGAAATAATTTAACTTAAACTTATTCCTGCTTCTTTAAACCGTTTTCTTCCAAATAAAAATGAAGCTGTTCTTATAGCTTGAATTCTTTTTAATATACCAACTGTTGTTGAATCAATAGGACTAAAAGCTCTTTCATCTCGTTCTGCTAGTTCTCTTCTAATTAGGTTATATTGAAATAATCTTCCAGAATTAATTGAGGTTCTAGCAAGTTCTTCAACAGTAAATCCACTTTGGGTTTTATCACAATCAACAATTACCCCATGAACAATATTTTCGGATTTTGGATCAACATTTATTAGACTTATATCAGTTAATTCTAAATCACCAAATCTTAAAGTTAAATCTTCATATTCTGGCCTGTATTTATTAAAATCTGGATCTGACGATCTTTCTAATAAAATATCAAAAGGAATAATTGGGGGAGTTATATTTTCTACAAATACTGATTCAGTAATAAATCTCGCTAATCTATGATGAGTCAATGCTCTTTCAAAAATGAAACGATCATTAATTCCAAGTTCTCTCATTAAATTTTCTCTTTCATAAATTAATGGCCTATTATTAGTATCATAAGTTAATAATAATCCTATTTCACGATCTTCAATCAATCCAACAAGTTCTGGAGCAGTTCCAATTAATAATTCATCTTCACCAACTATTTGCATATATCTTTGAGCAGCTCTTAACTCGCCTAAACTTCTACTGACTTTTCCAAATACTCTTCTTCCATTGCAATCAAAACTAAAAACGCCCAAAGAGGCAGTGTTATCTGCGACTTTTCTGGGGTCATATAAATCTATTTTAGAAATAATTCTAGTTATTTCATCAGGATCAAGATTAGGTAAAATTTCTCGCAATTTCTCTTCAAACCCTGTACCCATTTTTTCAGAAACATATACTCCGTTTAATGCTAAATACATTAAATCAAAAATTAATTTCATTTCTGGAACATCTTTTCCGCAAGTATAGCCCCAAGAATCCCATTTAAGTTTTAATCTAGGATCATCACTATAATTTGTGCCCCTAGTTAGAGATAATGCAAATCTTGGATCTGACATTGCTCGATGAACATAATTTTCTACATGAGGTCCAAAGAATTGAACAAGGGCCCTAGTCATTAATTCTAAACCATTATTTTCAGTTGAAACCAAAACTTGTTTTGGGCATTCAATGATTTCCATTAATGAAGGAGTGTATAATACTTTAGCACTAGTCCTTGGAATTCTAGAAAGATTTTTGCAATCTCTAATATCTAATTTTTTTAATTGAGAAGGAATGTATAAATTATCAGTTACTGGAGTATTACTTATATCTAATTCAGTTATTTCTGGATGTTTGCTTAAATAATCATTTAATAAACTAGTCAAGGTTTCATCAGTAGGTAAAAGATTTAAATATGCATACGCCTCACAAGAATTTTCAGTATCTTCATCTGTAAATAGAAATTTAATTTTTTCTATCAAAGCCCCATGTTTGGGATTATATGCTAATTTTAATTTATGATCATCAATTTTTAACCAAGGAGATAAACCTTCTTGTTCTTTTTCTCTAAGAATATTAGCAACTTCTTCATTTGTTAAAGTTCTACATCTATAGTCCATAAGTTTTGATTCAAGAGTTCTTGTTCTTCCAGCAAAAAATTCAGCCTGGGCTCTATCTGAACCTGCAGTAATAAAACCTACTAAACGAATAGAGTAACCTAAAAGAGTTTCAGTTAGAGAGTCTTCAGCCATATTTTTTTAGGTTCTTAAACATTTATAAATCTTTTGATTACTAAATAGTGACAATTATTTTTAAATTTAATCTAAACAAAAAACGCAAAAACCTAAAAATTTGAAAAAATAATCTCAAAATTTGACTTCTGTCAAACGATATTTTTCATCTAAATAATTAGCAAACTGTCAAATTTGGGGTCAAATACAACCCTAATAAAAGCATGAAAAACCTTGAAAATCACGAAAACTCAGAAAGCGCTAACTATCAAACTTGGGAAATAAATATTTGATAAAAATAATAGTCCATTAGATAATTTAGAAAAAATAAAAAAGATTAAGCTGTTGGTTCAGCTGTTTCGTCCTTCAATCCTTTTCTTTGCCTAATCTGTGTAATTACTTTAGGTTGTAAGGATTCTGGAATCTTATCGAATTTCTGGTCGACAATCGAACTAGAACCTCTACCCGAAGTTGCACTTCTCAAATCTGAAGCCCAACCGAAGATTTCTGCAACAGGCATAATAGCTCTTGCAACCAAACTTGCACCTTCTTGGTCCATATTCAATAACTGGCCTCGTTTGTTTTGGACTAATTTTGAAATCTCACCCATATATTCAACAGGTGCATCAATTTCCATAACTTGCAAAGGTTCCATTATTGCAGGCCTTGCATCATGTACAGCTTGTCTGATACCGTCTCTAACTGCAGGAAGCATTTGTGATGGACCTCTGTGGATAGCATCTTCGTGTAAAGAACAGTCCATTAAACGAACTTTCATTTTTACACAAGGTTCACCAGCAAGGACACCCCGTTTCATGACATCCTCAAAACCATCCATAACTAAACCGATGATTTCTCCGATATGTACGATACCTCTAGTATTATCAACTAAAACATTTCCGTTGAAAATATCGACATAGGATTTAGCTTCTTTTGTATCAACACCCAATTCCATTAATTTCTCAAAAGTTGCTGTGTCTTTCTTTCTGACTCTACCCTCTGTGATATCACCAGCTTTGATTGCAGCATAAATCTCATCCTCAATAGGTTCTACAATAAAGTAAAGCTTGTTGTGTTTGTTTGGGGATTTACCTTCAAACTCACCGGATTTTTTCAAGACTGCTTCTCGGTATACAACAATAGGTTGTGAAGTTATTACTTGGACACCTTTCTCGGTTACAATTCTGTTCTCGATAATTTCTAAGTGTAACTCACCCATACCAGACATTAAGTTCTCTCCAGTCTCATCATTGATTTCAATTTTAATTGAAGGATCTTCCCTGGAAACTTTTCTTAAAACTTCAACTAATTTTGGAAGGTCTGCCATGTTCTTTACTTCAATAGATTTTGTAATAACAGGCTCGAAAATGTGTTTCAATGCTTCAAAAGGTTGTTCTGCTTCTATGGTAATAGTCTCTCCAGCATAACCAATGACACCAGAGATAGCACAAACATTTCCACAAGGGATAGATTCTAATAATTCTGGTTTGATTCCATTGTAAATGTATAAGTTCTGGACCCTTTGTGTTTCTTTAGAGTTGTTCAAGTAAACTTGCATACCTGGTTTTAATGTTCCTGAGAATAATCTTCCTGCAGAAATATCTTTACCGGATTTTGGATCTACAACAATTCTTGTAATAACAAATGCTAATTTACCCTCGGGATTACAGTTTATTAAATCTTTACCGAACTCAGAATCTAATTCACCTTTCCAGATTCTTGGGATTCTGTATTTTTGGGATTGAATTGGATCAGGGTGGTGTTTGATAACCATATCTAAAATTACCTCGTTCAAAGCTGCGTTCTTCCAAACCCAGTCTTGTTTAGTTTCTTCATCCATTTCATAGATCTTTAAAATATCTTTAAAAGTGACACCTTTCTTCTGCATAAACGGAAGTGATAAAGCCCAATTTTCTCTAGCAGAACCGAATGCAACAGAACCATCAGCAATGTTTACTTTCCATGCTTCTTTGTATTGGGGTTCAGCTATTGCTTCTACCAAATCATTGAACTCGCTGATTAATTTAATAAATCTTTCTTGAATTTTTTCTGGTGAAAGTTTTAGTTCTTTGACTAAACGATCAACTTTGTTAATGAATAAAACCGGTTTTACTCTTTCTCTTAAAGCTTGTTTAACAACGTTTTCAGTCTGAGGCATGATTCCTTCAACTGCACAAATTAAAACTACAGTACCATCAACTGCTCTCATTGCTCTTGTAACATTACCACCGAAGTCAACGTGACCTGGAGTATCGATAAGATTGATTAAGAATTCGTCACCTCGAAATTCGTGGACCATAGAAACGTTAGCTGCATCTACTGTCATTAATCTCTCTTGCTCATCAGCATGTTGCCATGTTGCCATACCATCCTCTAAATCACCTGCATTCTTTGAAGCCATGTGACCTGAAGCGGCTAATAAGTTATCTGTAAATGCTGTCTTTCCGTGATGAATGTGAGCGGATGTACAAATATTTCTAATGAATTTTGGATTCTTAGTGATCCTTGCGACTTTGTCGCTCATTCTTTCTGCTGATGCCATATTATATATTCCTCCTTAAAATATTTATTTTTGTTTTCTCATTGTTTTTAAACTTTTCCTCTTAAAAAAGACCTGTACTTATAAGAAAAGAGTCTGTTCTTTGAAATAATTATAGACTTTGGTGATTTTATTTATTTTTACAAAGGACCTTAAGTACCTATGATGGAACTTTTTTACATCCTCAGGAGTCATACCTGATTTTACCTTATAAGTAATTTGACCTTCTAAAATTGTTCTAGAGTTTTCTTTGATTTCAGTAATACCATATTTCTCTGGATACATGAATACTTTACTGCCTCTTTGTAAACCAAAACGGCTTGTTGAAATCAAGTCTATATATTTAGAATTATTTTCTACGAATTTAATTGAATCGAATAATTCTTCTTTAGTTTCTGTTGGGAAACCAATAATAATGAATACTAAATTTTTTATTCCAGATTCGTGAGATTCTTTTAATACTTTGGAAATGTCAGTTATATTCGTTCCTTTGCACATCAAATCTAAAACTCTCTGATTGCCAGATTCAACACCCCAAGAAACGGATCTTAAACCAGAATCATAAAGGGTTTTGAATGAACCTAGAAGTTCTTTTGATGGGCGAAGTTGGCACCACCATTTTACTTTCAAAGGTTTTAGAACTGTTGCTAATTCTAATAATCTTTTTTTAGAGATCATATCGTCGAAGAAAAATACATTCTTATAACCAGATTTGATTATTGTTTTTTTTATTTGTTCTAATGGAATCTCACGGTAATTTTGGCTTTGGTGATGCGTACAAAAAGCGCATTGTTTATAGTAGCATGAATGAGAAGTCCTTAAAGGAATAACTATCTCTTCAGTTAAGTAATCTTTCTTATCAAAATCTGAAAAATCAGGGATTACTTCTTTTGGAACTGAGCGTTTTAAATTATAATTTTTTTCAATATAATCTGCAAATTGATGTTCATCAACTAAAAATGTTGACATTTCATATAAATGATGATTAACAGCTGGGCCACCAATTAATGTGGGGATGTTTAATTTTTTTAGTTCTTGAATTAAAGCTTGTGCGTAGAAGCATTGGCTATTGTAAACCAAACTAAATGCAACCAAATCCGGAGATTCTTTTTTGATTAATGAAAGCATTTCCTTGAATAATTCGGGGTTATTATTTTGATAGATTAATTTATTATTTTTGGAGTATATTGGACGAGAAACTTTGTCAAACTCTGTAAATATTTCTGGGGAACATTTTTGAGAATAAAATTCTTTGAATCTTTTTTTGTTAAATTTTGCGTTAAGATCTAAACATTTTATTTTGAGATTAAATGATTGGGAAATAAATGATTTAAGATAAGAAATTGAATGAGGCATAGTACTAGGAGAACAAAATGGTGGATATATTAAGATGATTTTCATAGGGCTTTTGAAGAATATAATGATTATAAAGGTTTTGAAGCCCCGGACAGGACATTTGTGCGTGAAGTTTATTAATAAAAAATGTTTAGAATATAATATTCATTCTCATGCAAAATCAAAACAAGAAAAAGAATATAAAATATATAATTAATAGTCCAGAGTTTGCTGAATTTTATGGCTTATTAATTGGTGATGGTTGTATTTACTCAAATAAATCAGGATTATGTATTAGTGGAGATAGTCTTTTAGATAAAAATTATCATACTAATCATGTTAAGTCATTGATTAATAAAATCTTTCACATTAAACCTAAAATATATTATTCCAAAGGACAAAGGTCAATAAGAACAATAATTTATTCTCGGAAGCTAAGTTTTTCACTTAACAAAATGGGATTTCCATTGGGAAAAAAGAAATACCAAAGATTAGAAATACCAAAATATTTTTTTAATAATAATCAGTTAATTAGAAGTTGTATTAAAGGAATTTATGATACTGATGGAACAATCTACCATCATAATGGAGCTAAGGCTATTGTTGAGATATCAATAACAAATAATTACTTATTGAAATCTATTGAAAAGGCATTTTTTCAATTAAATCTTCCTTTTAAGATCACAACAGAAAGAATTTATTTTTCTGGTAAAAAAAATGCTTTAAATTTTTATAAGATTATTAAACCAGCAAATAAAAAGCATATTATCAAATATGAATCTTTAATGAATAATAAACGTATTCCAAGTTATAAGGAAACAGAAAGACTTTTAAAACAATAAAAATTCAAAGTCTTAAATGAGCCAGTGATCTAGTGGCTATGATGTCTCCTTTACACGGAGAATGTCGAAGGTTCGAGTCCTTCCTGGCTCACCATATATTTCTTAAAGGACGAGACTAACCTTAAACGTATATTTCCCGTTTTTCTAAATCTGAGAGACAGAAGTAATATTAAGAAAGGAGATTTTGTTACTATTTGTTAATAATAACTAGAGGGAAACTATATAAATACCTAAAATGGGTGTAGTTGATGATGGCAGGAGTTAAAAACTTAAAAGCAATAGGATTTGATATAGATTGGACACTATATTATCCAAGAGAAAATCTACAAATTCCGGAACAATTTTGTGAGGCTATTGCAAAGGAATTAGGTCTTTCCTATGAGGAAGTTCTAAGATTTTATAAGGCAAATAAAGGCCAGAGTGTGAATTCTCCTGCAGTTATTAAGAGATTTTCTAATGAAAGACTTTCTAACCAACAAATATAGTCAAGGACTTAAATAATTGAGCAAACTTTATATAGTAGTAATGCTTACTTTTAGATTGAGGTGATAATTATGGATTTACTAAAATATTCTCT
>JAGVZZ010000044.1 GCA_018302205.1 Candidatus Woesearchaeota archaeon | reverse complement strand
AAGAGAATATTTTAGTAAATCCATAATTATCACCTCAATCTAAAAGTAAGCATTACTACTATATAAAGTTTGCTCAATTATTTAAGTCCTTGACTATAAATTGCCTTGAATAGCAATTAAAAGGTTAGGTATGTGTTCTTGTGCCCTTTCGCTGCCATTGGATATTGCAACTTTTAAATCAGTTAAATTTCCTTTTAATTTATCAATTTGTTCGATAAGCAATTCAATTTCATCCAAGGTTGGAGTAATTCTACCTTTTGTTTTTCTAAGAAAATCTAACATTACATCTCTTAATTATTATCTTACTTATATATTTTAGTATTTTTCATCAAGAATTTTTCTTATATCCTCCGCTTTTTTCTTTCCAATCTTCTCAACTTTTTGCAGTTCTTCATTAGAAGCATTAACAACATTTTTTACGGTTCTAAACTCTTCAAGTAAGTTTCTTGCAAGTTGTGTCCCTACCCCTGGTAGTCCAGCAATAATAAACTCCTTCAATTCTTTATCACTCAATGGCTTCTTCTCTCCTCGAATACTAAAGTTTCCCAGGCTATCTCCTTGCTCTCTTTTTGCAATAGTAATTAGCATCTCTGCTGTATCTCTAGAATCCCTAGTATGAACTACAGGTATTTTCATATCAATAGTTATCCAAGCAAGCATTCCTCTGATTGCATTTGCATGAATATTCCTTACAGAATAAATATCATCATTACCCTCAATAATAATCAGAGGTTTCTCAAAATTTAGTTTCATATCCTTAACTTGATCTAATAATCTCTTATCAATAATAGAATCCACAAAATCTTTGACTTCTTTTCTCTCAACAATAACATTATCAGAAAGTTGAAAGTCTCCTACATCCAAATTTTGCATTTTAACATCAATATTATTCTCAACCAGGTATTTCATTACACCTGATGCTTTTTCTCTAGAGTCTGCATAAATTTTTATCTTTGAATCAAAACTACTTAATGTAACTTCTTGGGGTTTTGTGAGCATCAGTTTATTTTTCAAATCTTTCAATATTGTGTGCATTCTTTTTTCTTTATGGAATGCAGTCCATCTGTAAGCTTCATCTCTTGTTCCTTTTGTAACTAGAACTAATACGCGCCCTTTTTCTTGTCTTCCTGTCCTTCCTCTTCTTTGTACTGTTCTTATTGCTGATGGTACAGGTTCATAGAATACAATCAAGTCTACTGCTGGAATATCAATACCTTCCTCACCAACAGAAGTTCCAATTATGACATTAAACTTTCCAGCCTTATAATCTTCTAATAATTGAATTTGTTTTTTTTGTGTTAATCCTGTACCATTCTTTTTGGTTTGCCCAACAAATAATTCACATTTGACTCCAGGGATTTTATCCAATTCTAATTTTAATTTGGCTGCTGAGTCCCGGTAATTATTAAAAATTAATATTTTCTCACATCTTCCGATTTCTTTTGTTACAATTTCAATTAATTTCCCAATCTTTGGGTGTTCCTCTTTTGCTTCAAATAAATTAGTTACTTTGTAATAAGCCGCTTTGAAATTCTCATCAATGACCAAATTCTTCGTAGCTTTGACCTTTGTGGTCTCAGCTTCTTTATTTAATTTCTTCATATATTCATATGTTGCACCAATACCCTGTGTTTCTAAAAGTTCTATACAATATTGTAATTTCATTGATTCTGCGATAATAGAAATTGATTGCCACAAAGCTAAATCTCTCTCTCCTGTAGATAATCTTTTTTGTATTTCCTTTTGTGCCATTAATAACTGCGTTTTTGTTTCAATGTTAACAGTATCTGTCGCATTCAATTCTTTGAGTAAATGTAATTTTTGTTTTAGCCCCTTTTGTAAGAAGTCCCTTGCTTCTTTGAAGTCCTTGGGTAATTCTATTTCAACATAATCGACTTTAGTCTCTTGAACATACGGTTTCAAATCCGGGTCATTATCATTTCTTACTTCTATGTCCTCAATAAACAAATTCTGACAAACTTCAGTTATTTTATCCAAGTCTGATCCAGGGGATGCACTTAATCCAATGATTCTCGGATACAAACTTAATCTTTGGTACTGTTTTGCAATCCAAACATAATCATACTCTCCTGCAGCCCTATGACATTCATCAAATACAATCATAGAAACATTCCTCAAATCTATTTTTCCATTAATTATATCATTACTCATCCCTTGTGGTGTACTAACGATAACGTCCGCTTCTTTGAATATTCTTTCTCTCTCTTCCGGTTTAGTTTCTCCAGTAAAAACATCCACCCTTTCGATTGTAGAATTAACTTTAAACTCCTCAGCAATTTGCGCAGCCAAAGGTTTCGTGGGCGTCAGGAAAATTATTTTTGATTTTGGAAAATTATTCAACCTATGTACAGCAGCTAATAACGCAATTTTTGTTTTTCCTCTCCCTGTGGGTAAACAAACTAAGGTGTTATTCTTCATTGTAGAATTCAAGATCGTTTGTTGATACAACCTCGGTGTAAATCCTTTAATTTCAAACATATTCTTCGTAATTTATCTTAAACTTATAAATTATACGCGCCCATTTGTCCTGTCCGGGGATGCAAAAGCCTAATAAATAATTAAATTCCCAATTCCATTTATGATTGTTATATTACTTGGTTTGCTAGACATTTTAGCCGGATTAAGTATATTCACCCTACATTTTTCTTGGGGTCCGTCGTTGGTTACTTTTTTTATTGCCTGTTTAATCGGAAAATCCTTAATTTCCTTGAAAAGTTTTGCAAGCGTTATTGATTTGGTTGTAGCTTGTGTTTTTATCGCTGCAATCCTAGGCCAGGTTAACATTCTAACCTATATCAGCGTAGTCTGGTTATTACAAAAAGGAATTGTCAGTTTTTTTTGAAAAGTTATTTAAATTACCTCTTTTAGATATATCTTATGGGTTTTTTTGATGCACTAAAAAGAATGTTTAACTATCCTTATAATTTTATTAATGAATACGATTCGAAAGAGGCCTTATTATACATTAAACGAAGTAAAGTTCTTTTGAAAGAGATTGATAAGGTTGAAAGAAAGGCTTTTGAGAATGAGTTTTTAAATTTGGTTGAGGATTCAATTTCTAAAAAACATCGTAACCTTAGAGAAGATGAAATTAAGGATTTAGTCCAAAGAATGCGACTGATGGTAAATTCCAGAAAAAAAGGGGATGTTTACATAACATTATCTGAAAGAATAAATGAAATTAGTGCCGAATTAAAATCTATTCAGAAATCTATTAATGCGAACGATCAGAATTTTGATATTAATAAAATCTATAAAATGGTTCTTAAAACTAAAGCTTTAATTTCAAAGAATGAATCAGATTCGTCTTTATATAATTTGATTCAGTTATTTGACCAAATAGAAATTATATTTAATGAGATTAGTTCCTTCAAAAGAAATGGGATAAATACAAATCTTTCTAGAAAAATTGATGCTCTAGTCAGAAACATAACACAATCTAATCAACCTAGAAGGCGCGCAGCATAATTTTTTCTAACTCAAGTATCTGTAATAATAATACAACAAGAATGCTATTACTGCACTTATAGCACTAATGATCAACATTGGAACTACACTGACTGTGTAGACCAACACTATCATTGACACCATGAACACTAAACTGGTAACATATAATATTCTCGAACCAAAATAAACTTTTATTCCCGCTAAGTTTGGCAATGGTATCATATGAAACAATGCTAATGCTGCATTTACCAAAATGAATATATCAAATATTCCATGACTATTGAATAATTTTCCAATGACCATCAGAACAATACTCGCAAGCGGCCCTGCTAATGCAATTTTTGCTTCTTCAACATTTGTAACTTCAATATATTTCCTTCCAACTCTTGCGGTTTTCTTAATCAATAAATTATACTGCCCAATTGCTAAAAAGAATATTTTCCCATTACTAATTAATGTTACAAGAAGTGACAAGACTATTCCTATTGGGAATGCATTGATTGTAAATTGTTTTCCAAAGATTCTAATTACCCTCGGGAATGGTTTGTTTATGGTCCTTCCCATTAATGCTTTTGTAGATAGTTTAAAACTTTGGATCCCCCAAGAACTATATTCCGTTTCAAATCCATTTTTTCTTGCAACAATCTTATGCCCTAATTGATGTATTACAAAAGAAACGGTAACCATTAGAGCTACAGCTAAAAAGTTTTGAATCCAATGTCCCCAAACGAAGACTGGGCTCTTATCATCAAATCCTAATGCAAAACTAATTACAAGTATGGATATTATTAAAGCCCTGGTCTCACTTTTACTGAACATATTTCCATAAGAATATTCGGTCCATTTTTATATTTATTGTGTCTTTTTGGAAAACATTTATAAACCCATTCTCCTTAAAATTATTTCATGAGAAAGTTGTTGGTATTGCCATTAGCTATATTACTATTAGTTTCCTTTTCATTCGCTTACGAACTAACTATAGATTCTACAACTGATTCTTCAGTCACATTAGCTTTTTCAAACTTAGAAACTCTTGATGTAAAGTTTACTGATGTTACAGCAACAGCTGAGACTGAAACAAGTGCTGGTGCATATATTGTAGACACTAGTTTAAGTTCTACTTCGAATAGTGTTCTACTTACCGTCGACATTTCTCCGTTAAATGAAGATAATCTTCAAATAAAATCTATTTTAATTTCTGGATTAATTGAATCTAATGGTGTTAAAGAAGAATTTTCAAAAAGAATTTCTTTACGTCCAGAATCTACGCCGAATAGATCCTTAGCTCCAGAGTTAAGTTCTTCCGAAATGATTTACTGGGTAACTGGTTTGGTGGTATTATTAGTTGTAATGGTAATCTTATTTATCTTCTTAAGAGAACCAAAAGAAATAGTTATTCCAAAGAAAGTTAGAAGAAAGTCTAAGAAGAAAGTTAAGAAAAAGAAAGCTAAGAAGAAGCGGCTTTAATTATTTCTATCATTCCATTTTCGTGTCCAGCACCAACTACAGCAACGATTTTTTCTGTAGGATTTTTTTCCATAAATTTAACCAATCTCTTTGCCATGACTTCATTTCTCTCCGCAATCAGAACTTTGTAAACATTAGGATATCTATCTTTAACTTGTAGAATCATTTTATCTAATAGTTGTTGTTCAGGGACTTTCCTTAAATCTATTCTTATTTTTTCTCCAATTCCTAAGAATCCCTTTATCAAATCTAAAACGAATCTCATCTTTTCCTTAAAAGAGAGATATTTGAACAATCGTTTTACAGTAATATTAATTTCTTGATCAATCAATAATATTTTTGCTTTTATTTTTGCTGCTTCTTTAACTGCAACCTTCATTTCATCTCCAGGTTTGGTCCCGACCATTTTCCCCAGTTTCTCCTCGAGCCAAGAGCCAAATAATACAAATAATGTTTCTTTAAATCCTAGTTTGAACATATCTTTTAGCTTGGGCTTTTCTTTTTTCCCCATCAAACCTAGCAATCTCCCTTTATCCAATTCAACTGCAACATACGTCGGCATTGTTTCAGAAATGATTTTTCTAACCTCTTTAATACTCTCAGGTGAGATATGAGATGTTCCAATTAACACTAGATTTTTATATTGTATCATAAATTAAAATAATTGTTATTTCCATTTATTAGGCTTATGGAACAAATATAGTATTCTTCCTAAATATTTTTAAATAATAGACCTTCCTATTAACCGATGATTAGTTTTATTTTTAATGACCTTGAAGCTTACAAAAATTTTATTAATTTAATCAGTAATAGAAAATTAACTCCAGAACAAATTAATTCAATATTATGCCGCAATCGTGGAATTCCTGAAATTGATTTGAACCCTCCCAGAGAAGGGGATTATGAAGCTCTTGTTCAAAAGGTTAGGGGGATTATGGATGGAGTTTATAATGGTTTAAGGGGAAGGCCAGATAAATCAAATTTACCTTCTGACGGCAGAATCTCGCAAATTGCTGCAGATTACTTTTTAGAATTATTAAATAGGGCCTCCTACAAATTAGAAGAGAATACTGAAAGAGCATTAATTTCCTTTTTAGATTTTTCTGAAGACGGTCATAATTTTCTTTACACATCACAAAATATTTCTAATACTGTTCTTAAACAAATAGCTGAAAAATTATTTATTTGTTGCCAAAATACTGTTTATACCAATACTGTAACAGCTTCAAGATTATTTGTGATTTTAACTAGCGGTAATATTTGTAGGTTTAAACTTTGTAATGGGACTGATTATCAAATAAATTCAAGAAGGCCATTCAATTCTAATTTTACTAATTTTATACTCAAACCATTAGTTTTAAAATATGCCCGAGAAGGTTGTAGCCATTTAGATGGAAAGGGGATTCTAAATAAAAAGGCTTATTTTTAGAATGAAAAATTCTGTATCAATCATTAATCTTTTGAAAAAATTTTAGAAAAAAGATTCAGAAGTTTATAATTTCTGATATCCTATATAAGAGTAAAGAAAAGTATTTAAAGACTTAAAAGTTTATCCTTTATACAATAGTCGAGGGAGGAAGGGAGCAATGCCTCAAAAAAACAGAAACATAACAGAAGTATATAACATTCAGGTTTTCACGGACGCAGGGGATTACTTTGGAGATGTGGAAGAAGCAGTTCTTCAATTACCTAACAAGGTAGCTGGTTGGAGAATTAAATCCACAAAAAATTCCTATTTATCTAGGGTTCTTGGTGGTGCAAGAGGTGTAGTCGTTCCTCATCAATTAGTTAAAGCAATTGGTGACGTTATGATTATTTCTAGAAATGCAGTACCAAATTACGAAGAATCTTTAGAAGAATAAAATTATTATTTTTTTTAATATTCTTTTCAGTTAAATTTATATACTCACTGGTTCTATATGTTTAAATTATGGCGACTACAGTTTTGGGAGGAACAATAGAGTTTTTACAAGATTTCGGGTTCTTCGATGTTATATTGCCTTTCCTATTAATTTTCACAATTACATTCGGTGTCTTAGAAAAAACTAAAATTTTTGGTGTTGAAAAATTCAAAGGCGAAGAAATTCCTAAAAAAAATATTAATGCAATGATTGCGTTTGTAATTGCATTCTTTGTACTTGCTACAAAACAAGTTGTTGAATCAATCCAAGTTTCAATACCTTTGGTTGCTTTAATTTTGGTTGCAATTGTTTGTTTCTTAATGCTTGTAGGAATATTTATTGGCCACAATGAAAGTTTAAACTTTTTTACTTCCTTTTCTAGGTTTAAGGGTTTCATTGCAGGAATTTTAATTTTGGCTGTTGTAGCAATTTTCTTCCAATCTTTCGGTTGGCTAGACCCGGTTTTGGATTTTATATTTGGTAGTGGTTCAGAGGTATTCTTAACTTTGATTTTTGTCGGGATAGTAGGCGGAGTAATTTATTTCGTTTTCAAAAGTCCTTCAGAGGGGAGTAGTAGCTAATGGCAAGTTCATTTAGTTTCATCGATGCAATGGAAAGTTTAGAAAAGATTGGCTTCTATGAAGTCGCATTACCATTCATTTTAATTTTCACAATTGTTTTCGCAATTTTACAAAAGGTAAAGATCTTTGGTGAGAAAGGTAAAAACTTTAATGCAGTTATTGCTGTAGTTTTAGCATTTTTAGTTATTAGAAACCAAGCCATTGTCGAAGTATTGAATCAATTTTTACCGAAGATTTCCTTAATTTCAGTTATCATAGTTGTAACATTAATATTATTTGCAATCTTATTAAATAAAGAAGATGCTGCTTTCGGCGGTTGGTTAGGTGGTATTGGAATGATTGTCTTAGTAATTGGTTTAATTATTGCCTTTATCGGTTCTGGTGGCGGCGCAGTATTCGGTTTCCAACTTCCAGACTGGTTTGATATTACTATGGCGGATAGAAATTTATTGATCTTTGTAGTTCTGTTCATAATATTCTTCGCATATGTAACCTCTGATGGGAGTAGTGATAAGACATCCCCACTAGCTTGGTTAGAAGAATTACCAAATAAGATTACCGGAGGTAAAAAGTAATAATGGCAACAATCCTCGATTTAGGTTTGTTTGAATATTTTATCCCATTCATTGTATTCGTATTTGTGTTCATTTTAATTTGGGCTATGTTAAAGAAATTAAACTTCTTTCCAGGTAATGATGGTGCCCATTTCTTAATCGCATTAACACTTTCATTGTTATTCATTCTAGTTCCAGAATTAACTAATATTGTTACATTAGCTACGCCTTGGTTCATAATCTTGATCATATTTTTATTCATGATAATTATGATTTTCTTATTCATGGGCGCAAGTCCAGAAGGTGTTGCAAGTATCTTCGGTGGTAAAGGCGCTCCTAATCAAGTTGTTATGTGGACGATATTAATTTTGAGCTTTGCAATAATGGGCTATGCTTTCATGCAGGTTTATGGTGACCAAGTCCATAACCTAACCTCCGGTGAAACAACCGACAATTCTGGGGATTTAATGATGACTATTGGCCAGATTGTTTTCACACCAAAGGTTATGGGTATGTTTTTCTTGTTGGTTATGACTGCTTTGATAATTAGGTTTGTATCTGCGCCTCCTTCGGCATAAAAATTTTATATAAAAAAAATTTATTTTTTATGATGTTTTAATTCTTCTGTTAACTTATTCAAATCTTTAACATTCTGTGTCAAAGGCTCAATGATTTTAGACATTACTTGTTCTAATGCTTTCATATCACTTCCGATATTCAAAACACTTTCATTGTAATCTTTTACTCTTCCTAATACTGCAACTTGAAGATCTTCAAGCCTTTTTTGCGTTCTTAGAATTTCTTGTTTTACTGCTTCAACATCATCAGAGATTTTTGATTTGAACATATTAATATCTCCAACATTTCTAGCCATATCTTTCCATTTTTCTTCTACAATTTGTTCAACAACAGCTTGCATTTCTTCATATCCCATTTGCTGTTGTGGCAATGGCTGATATTGTTGTGAATACTGCTGTGCAGTCTGAGAAATAGTTTGTTGTTGAGGTTGTGAAACTTGTTGTTGTGGTGCCATAGCCATTTGCGGTAAAGGTATATCTAAATCCCCTTCGTCCATCATAGAAGGTTGCATTTCTTGTCCAGGCATATTATTCACTCCATTTTTTATATTCGCTTGATTTATAGCATCAGATATTTGTTGTAAATTATAACCTTTTGGTTCAAGACTTCTAGCTATTTCTTCTTTGCTCAAACCTTTATTTAACAATTCCAGCGCTTCATTCACTGGTGTGTCCATGTTTTTTATCCTCTTTTTTATACTTTAATTCGTCTTTAATTATCTCTCTAACTTCTTTCTCTGTTACAAATTTTAATGGGTCCCAGAGCTTAATATACTTTTCTAATACTTTCACATCACTTTGTTTTGCAAACTTACTTGATTCTTCACTAAAATGTCTAACGATATTTTTTACATTATCCAAATCCATTTTAAATGATTTGAGGTCCCCATCAACAGCCTTAATTTCTTTGATTGTTTTCTTATATTCTTCAACCATATTCTGGTTCATAACTAACATTTTTTCCGAAAGTAAACTTTGTTTTGATTCTAGAATTCTCAATCTGTTGGCAATTTCATTAACAACTTGTGTAAAATCGACTTGCATTTGATCATCTGCCATTCAACTTAACAATAATTACATCCTTAATAAATATTTCTTAATAAAATTGTTCTTAATTACTCTTTTTTAGAATAACTTTTCTAAACTCTGTTGTAATATTCTCAGTTAATATTCTAATAGGCGAATGCTGATTATTTGAAATACTTTTGTATTCTCGTTCGTTTAAAGTAAAATATTTTCCATATGTATTATAACCTTTTATTAATTCTTTAGATCTATTTCCCCAAAAGAAAGTATTTTCTATCTCCATTTTAATCACTCTTTCAATAAGACTCCAAAGTATACTACCCTCCTGATGGTCATTTACAAAATAGCCATGTTCAGAAATAAGTTTTTTAAAAATATTAATAGCAGGTTCTAATTTAACATAAATGTTAGAATAAAAATTATTCATCTGAGATTTATGATAATTAAGATCATTTTGTTCTATGCTACTATCAAATCTTCTTTCCAACCATGCATCCAATTCTAAAAGAACTTTCTGCGCAATTGCATAAATTGCAAGATTTATGTTAGGTTCAAATTGATAATTAGATTTTAATATTTGATAACTTTCATTCTCTCCAATTCTTTCAATCAATATCCCTTCACGTTTTAAGAGTTCTTTTATACTCACAATTTGGTTAGAAAGTTTGGTTTTTGCATTATCATTGTCTGGATTATCCTGTAAAAAAACTATCGTAGCCCTTAAATCTCCCAAACTTGTCTTGAAACTACTCCCAATTTCAATAGCTTCATCAATCTCATCTATTGTTGGAACATGATTTTTTCTAAATCTTTCCAGAATATTTCTCATAATAATAATAATAATAATAATAATAATTAATATACTTTTCGTATTTTTGTGTCAACCAATTTAGTCTGTGATGGAGCTCACTTTGTTCGCAAACATTTCAATCGCATTTACTAGCTCCTTAAGAATACAAACCAAAATATGAATACCACCAGTAAAAATATTACAATAGGTTCCCAATTTTTTTTAATCCCTTCGATTACTTTTGTCATCTTTGACCTCCCTTCTTATCCAAAATAATAAAAGAATTCCTAAAAATCAGATAAGCTGTTAATAAGATTATCAACGAATTAATTCCATATCCTATAATTTATTGGATATAATAAATTAATGCACCACCAACACCTAAATAAGTTGAAAAAGCAACAAAAACATTACAAATCGTATTAATTTCTGCTTTATGCATATTAATCCTATATACTCTAATTTAATAAAAGTTTCTTTGATAAAACACAAATAATTATAAAAGAAAATATCTCTATTTATTATAATGGTTTACACAAAAGAGGCTTCTCAAGTTGAAATTGTTACCGAAGGTAGTGAACAAGTTATCAAGATTAATTATGAGGATAAGCCTTATACTCCTTCTATAGAAGACAATTCTTTGGTTATGATGGATGCAATAGATAGATTAATTGAAAACCCTGCAGCCTCAAGGATTACTTTCTCCCAAAAAAGAAATTACACTTATACTTACGACCAAACTAAAATGTTAATAGAGTTAGCCAACATTTATAGTTATTTTATTAAAAGTAAACGTGCAACAAATTTACAAAGCTTAGGTTTATCTAATGACCAACCAGAACTTTTGGGCCAAAGACTTTCAGTTATCCAAACTGTTATGCTCACATTACTAAAACAGGATCCTTTGGGTGCTTATGCTGAATTAAAAAGAATAATCCGTAGAGAAACTATTAACCTAAAAACTAATGACAATATTAATTACAAAAATTCTTTAACAATATATTTGAATATTCTAAATGAAATCTTTGCCCAATTAGACAAGACTTTGATCGTAGAACAAGCCCGCGAATATCTTCCGGGTTATACCCTTGGTGATAGAGAAGTTTATCGTTTGTTATTCAAACCAACTATTACTCCAGATTTCATGTTCACAAGGATCCAAGCTTCTCCACCTTTGGATGGCGAGCAATTAAGCGTTTACAAATTAAATGATTCTACTGAGGTTAATATTTTCCGAACCCCTAATGACGTCAAGCCCCTTTATCATATTACCCCCCCTGAATTTAAAATCTCAGAGGACAAATTTGAATTAATCGATTTAGCAAAAAAAGTTTTATCTGAACATCAACCTAATGCTGATGAATTTTTAGACCCTGATAAAATGCGTGCTTCATTCTCAAACATTAGTAAAGATTTATTGAGAGAATTAGCCGAACAAAAAAACATGTTTATCTCCCCTGAAGAGATTGATGACCTTGCAGAAATTTTAGTTCGTAACACGGTCGGCTTTGGTGTTGTAGAACTTTTATTAGAGGATGAGAAGATTCAGGATTTAACAATCAACTCTCCTATGGGCCAAGTTCCCATTTTCATTTTACACGAAGATTTTAATGAATGCACTTCAAACATTATCCCCACGACTGCAGACTTCGAAAGTTGGGCAACAAAATTCAGATTATTATCCGGAAGACCATTAGATGAAGCAAATCCAATTTTAGATACAGAAATAATCCTCCCCAAAGCTCGTTCAAGACTTTCAATTATTGGTAAACCATTAAACCCTTATGGTTTTGGTATGGCTTTCAGGCGTCATAGGGATACTCCTTGGACTCTTCCTTTATTCCTAAAAAATAAAATGATTTCTCCACTTGGTGCTGGTTTACTTAGCTTTACAATCGATGGTGCCAGATCACACCTTATTGCAGGTACAAGATCTAGTGGTAAAACTTCTTTTTTAACTTCATTATTATTAGAAATTTCAAGACGATATAGAATTTTAACTATTGAAGATAGTGTAACAAAAGATTGTGAGATTCTTGTAAAAGAAAATAATTTGATTCACAAAATAAAGATTGGTGATTTAATTGATACCCAATTGGATCAGAACTGGAGATGGTATGATCTTTCTGCTCATGAAGTTTGTGGTAATCCTAAGAATATCGAGATTTTATCTATGAATAAAGAAGGAAAAATAAATTATTCTAAAGTCAGCAAGTTTATTAGACATAAAGTTAACAAAAAGATATATACACTCAGAACTTCATCTGGAAAAACAATTAAAGTTACAGGTGACCATTCTCTTTTTACATTAAATAATGAGGGTATTATTCAAGAAATTAAAACTTCAGAGCTTAAGCATGGAAATTATTTGGCAACACCTCGTAAAATTTTAAATAATAACTTAGGAATAAAACAATTTAATATTTTAAATTATCCTGAAAAGTTTCAATTATTATTTTTTAAGGGTGGAAATCTTAGGGAATTCTTATTAAACCATAAAATTGAGATTCTATCTCTTGCTAAGGATCATAATTATAAAAAAGCACAAATCAACAAATGGTTTAGAGTAGGTCTTATTCCAGGAAAAATTTTATCAGATTTAGTAGCTTTAGAGTATAATATTAATAATTTAAAAAACATTCAATGGAAATGTGGTAAAAATTCATTTTGGTTATCAACTGAATTTGAATTAAATGAAACATTATTGACTATTGTTGGACTTTGGTTAGCTGACGGTTGCTATGATCGAGATTCCTTGATTTTTTCAGTTGGTGAACCCGAAGAAAGAGATTTAGTTAAAACTTTTGGCTTAGATATGAATCTTACTGCTTTTGATCATTCTGATAAATTCTCATTGATGTTAAATTCTAAATCTTTAAAATTCTTTTTTAGAGAAATTTTAAATTTGAAAGGCACTGCTTATACCAAAAAATTTCCTTCATGGATTTTTAATCTAACTTCTAAGCAATGTGCTTTTGTTCTTAAAGGTTTATTCTCTGGTGATGGTCATGTAAGTTCAAAAGAAATCATGATTTCATTATGTTCTCGAAGATTACTTGAAGATATCCAAACTACTTTATTGTTTTATGGCATTATTCTTAGAATTGGTATTTGTGGAAAAACCAAAGGTTTTGAATCTAGGATTTCAACAGTTCGCGATTTTAAATTATTTAAAGAAAACATAAATTTATTACAAAAATATAAACAAGAAGCTTTGAATAAATTATGTGAAAAAATTTCAACTCATGATATTTCTGATATAATTCCATTTTCCAACGAATTTAAAAAAAGAATTTGTTCAATTACTAAGTCTCTTAATTCTAATGACTATGTAAATAGAAATAATAATTTAGGTAGAACAAAACTTTCATTAGTTTGTAATTTAATTAATGAAACTGAAGAAATTTATCTTAAAGTAAAGACTTTAACTGAATCAGACCTATACTGGGATAAGATTGTTGAAGTAAATGAGTTAGAAGCAACTGAAGATTATGTCTATGATCTCTCTGTTCCAGAAAATGAAAGTTTTATTTGTAATAATATTATTGCTCATAACACCCTAGAAATTCCGACGGATGCAATGAGAGAATTAGGTTACAATGTTCAACCATTAAAAGTTCGTTCAGCTTTAGTAAAAGGCGGTTCAGAAATTCCAGCTGATGAAGGAATAAGAACTTCATTGAGATTAGGAGACTCTGCACTTATCGTCGGAGAAGTTCGTTCGACAGAGGCTTCTGCATTGTACGAGGCAATGCGTATCGGTGCTTCAGCGAATGTTGTTGCAGGTACTATCCACGGTGATTCCCCTTATGGTGTATTTGATAGGGTTGTTAACGATTTGAAAGTTCCAAAGACTTCATTCAAGGCTACTGATATCATTGTCATGTGTAACCCAATTCGTTCTGCGGATGGTATGAAAAAAGTTAGAAGAGTAACTTCAATAACTGAAGTAAGAAAAACTTGGGAAGACGATCCTTTAGCAGAGCGTGGCTTTGTTGATTTGATGAGATATAATGCTAAGACTGATTTACTCGAACCTACTCCAGAATTAATCAATGGTGATTCAGAAATCCTCAAAGCAATTGGTGCTAATGTTCGTGAATGGGTAGGTAATTGGGATGCTATTTGGGACAACATTGTTCTCCGTGGTGAATTAAAAAAAATGATTGTTGACTATTCTGAAAAATTAAAGATGCCCCAATTATTAGAAGCAGAATTTTGTTTGCATGGCAACGACCAATTTTATCGTATCACTGGCCAAGTCCAGTCTGAGGTTGGTTTTGTTGATTTGAAACGTATTAAAATTGAATGGGAAGAATGGTTAAAACAAGAAATCCAAAAAAAGCAAATGCATTAGTTTTATTAATATTTATTTTATTCTAGATTTATGAAAAAAGCTTATTTAGTTCATGGTTGGGATGGCACTCCAGATAATTGGTGGTTTCCTTGGTTAACTCATGAATTAGAAAAATTAGACTTCAAAG
>JAGVZZ010000043.1 GCA_018302205.1 Candidatus Woesearchaeota archaeon | reverse complement strand
CAAAAATTGCATGATATTCTCTTGCACATTGATTTGAAATATCTGGTCTTTGTGTTCTTAATATTTTTTCTGAGAAATATAAACAATCTTCTCTTCCTTTCTTTTTTTGATTTTGGCGTATAACATTTGCTTCGGTAAATCCATGAGATTCCATGATTGTATGAAACTCTGGAACTAATTCTGCTGAAGAACCGCTTCTTTTTCTATAAAGGTCTCTTCTTAATTTAGAAAGTGAATGGCTACTTAATTGACTTATTTCTTCATATGTATGATCATCTACTACAAACATAAATCTTATAGTTTTATTTTTTATTTTTTCGCCAACCTTACAGGCTAATTCTAAAGTATAAGGTGAGAATGGGCCCCATTGGTTTATTGCTTCTATTGCCGCTTCTGGTGTATAAATTATTGGGAAATGGCCTGCTAAAAATAATACTTGTTTTTTTTCGCTCATATGGATATCACTAACTAAACTTTCGATTAATGACTCTTCTGTTAATCTTCTCATATTTTTTCCGTTTAACTAATACTATATAAATTATACGGTTAGTCCGTCATTTGTTATTATGTAGGGAATTTCTAAATTGCTTTGTTCGATTCTTAGAATTTTATTTTGGAGAATGATTGTGTACTTTGAAAAATGTTTGAATAGTTCTTGGGCGATTGGATGATTATTGCCTTTCATGTCTGTGTATATTTGTGAAGTTAGGATTACTGGTATTCCCAAGTCTCTAAGCATTTGGAACATTTTGATGGTTGCGGGTTTGACGTTTATTTTTTCTTGGATTTTTCGTCTATGGAAGTGTGTGAATGAGTCTACTATTACCAAAGAAATATTGTTTGTATCTTTGAGATTTTTTATTGCTTTGAATTGTTCTGAATATCTTTTAGCTCTGATTACTATTAATTTTTCTAGGTCTATGTTGGGATCCATTTGTTTTAGTCTATCTAAGTTGAATGAGTTTTCTGTATCAATGTAAATTATTTGGCCTTTTGTTTTTACGATTAATTGTAGGCAAATAGTGGTCTTACCAGAAGCTGGTGGTCCGTATATTAAAGTGATATTATTTGGGAAACTTAGGTGATTGAGCATGGTTCTTTGGTATTTATTGGATTTATAAGAATTATTGGGATGTTTTTGAAAATCTTCCGTAAGGTTTATTAGTTTAAATTTTTTGGTTAGGGTGGATGGAAAAGATTATTGAGAATGTTTACAAAATTAATGCTGGTTCTAATGTTTATTATCTAGAGAAAGAGAAAGTTTTGATTGATACGGGGATTGAAGATTATCATGAAACACTGAAGAATGAAATTGATTGTGATGCTATTAAGATTGTTGTGTTTACACATTTGCATTATGATCATATTGGAAATTTTGAATTATTCAAGAATGCGAAGTTTTATGCTTCTAAAAAAGAGATTGAGTTTTTTGAAAAGGATCCGTTTGGGGCTATATTAGATCGGAATTTAGTGAAGTGGTTCAAAGTTAAATTGAATGATGTTGCAAAATTGAAGATGTTTAAGATTATTGAAACCCCTGGGCATACTGGCGGTTCTATTTGTTTGTTGTATAAGGATGTGTTGTTCACAGGTGATACATTGTTTGATTGTGGATGTGGGCGTGTGGATTTACCTTCTTCGGAGCCGTCTTTGATGAAAGAGAGTTTAGAAAAATTAGAAAAAATAAAATATAAGTTTTTTTGTCCTGGGCATGATTACTAAAGTTTTTTGAATTTTAGTAATAACGAGTTACTGACTACGCTTACACTACTCAATGCCATTGCTCCGCCTGCGATTATAGGTGATAGTAGCCAGCCTGTGTAAGGGTATAATATACCTGCCGCGATTGGGATTCCGATTACATTGTAGATTAGTGCCCAAAACATGTTCTGTTTGATTTTTCCAATTGTGTTCTTACTCAATGCAATTGCTTTTGGAACATCTAATAAATCATTTTTCATTAGTACAATGCTTCCTGTTTCCATTGCTACATCTGTTCCTGAACCCATTGCAATTCCAATGTCTGCTTGGGCTAATGCTGGTGCATCGTTTATTCCATCTCCTACCATTGCAACCTTTCCTTGTTTTTGTAATTTTTTTACATAATTGGCTTTGTCTTCTGGTAATACATCTGAGAAAACATTTTCTATTCCTACCTTTTTTGCAATAGCTCTTGCTGTTCTTTCGTTATCCCCAGTAATCATATACACTTCTAAACCTAATTTTTTTAGTTTGGTTACTGCTTCAATTGAAGATTCTTTTAGTGTGTCTGCGACTGCAATTATCCCTAAAAGCTCTTTGTTGGTTGCCAAGAACATTACTGTCTTGCCTTCTTCTTCTAATTGTTTAGCTTCAGATTCATACTGGTTGAGATTAATTTTTTCTTTGGCCATTAATTTTCTGTTACCCAATAAATAACTTTTAGTTTTTATCTTACCAATAATTCCATGACCTGTAATTGATTTGAAGTTTGTCACTTTTTCTATCTTTAATTTTTTGGTCCTCGCAGATTTTGTTATTGCGTCTGCTAATGGATGCTCTGAGCCCATCTCTAAACATGCAGCAATTTCTAATACTTTTTCGTTTGTTACATTTGTAACCTCTGGAATACCTTTGGTGATGGTTCCAGTTTTATCGAAGATAATGCTTTTTATTTTGTGTGCGGTTTCTAGTGCTTCGCCTCCCCGGATTAAAATCCCATTTTCAGCGCCGATACCAGTTCCAACCATTATTGCTGTTGGGGTTGCTAAACCTAATGCACATGGGCAAGCGATTACTAATACGGCTACAGCTGCGATCATTGAAAATGAAAGTGTTAAACCGAGTAATACATACCAAACGAAGAATGTTATTGCTGAAATAATAATTACTGTGGGTACAAAATAACTTGAAATTACATCAGCCACTCTTTGGATGTTTGCCTTTGAGCTTTGTGCGTCTTCAATTAATTTAATTATTCGTGCTAAGGTTGTGTTCTCTCCAACCTTTGTTGCTTTGAATTTGAAATATCCTTGTTTGTTAATTGTTCCGCTGATTACTGTGTCGCCCTTTTTCTTTTCTACTGGGATACTTTCACCTGTAACCATGCTTTCGTCTATTGAAGAACTACCCTCGATAATTATTCCGTCGACTGCGATCTTTTCTCCTGGTTTGATAACTATTGTATGATTAACTTGGATTTCGTCAACAGGAATTTTTATTTCTTTTCCATTTTGGATAATTGTTGCGTTTTTAGGGCTTAGTTGGATTAATTTTTTTATTGCTTCAGAAGTTTTACCCTTTGCTAATGCTTCTAAATATTTACCCATCATTACTAATGTGATTAGAATTGCTGAGGTTTCAAAATATTGGCTCTGGTTTAATCCGAAGAAGACTACGATTGTACTAAATAAGTATGCTGTGGTGGTTCCTAATACAATTAGTGTGTCCATGTTTGCATTTTTGTTCTTGAGTGCATGATAAGCTCCAAGATAAAATTGCCAACCAACATAAAACTGGACTGGCGTTGCTAAAAACCAGAGAATATAGCCCATATATGGAACTTCTATTCCTAACATTGGTAGAACCATTCCAATTAGAAATGCTGGGATTGCGAATATTAATCCGATATAGAATAGTCGTTTATAATTATTCTTTTCTTCTTGTAATTGTTTATTTTGTATTTTGGAACTACTTTGTTTACTATCTAAAAATTTTCCCTTGTAGCCGCTTTTTTCAATTACCTTTAGAATGTTTGATTCTGAAGCTTTTTTTTCGTCGTAATTAATTACTGCGTTAGAGTTTGCAAAGCTAACATTTACTTCTTTGATTCCTTCAGTTTTTCTTAGTGCTCTGTCTAAGATATTTTCACAGCTTGCACAATGCATACCTGATATTTGTATTTTTGTTTTTTTCATTTTTAACCTCCGCATCCACAACCCATACCACAAGATCCTCCTGATGAGGGGGCTGCGGATTTTATTTGACTATCCGTCGCTGTTCCTGACTCTGTAACAATGAAACTGCCTCTTAACATACCCATTCCACAGGTGAAGGTTATTGTTCCTGTTTCTGTGGGTGTGAATTCTATTACGTTTAATCCTCCTTCTAATTGTTGGTAGATGTCGTACTCATTTAATACAATTTCTTCATTACAGCCAGTTAATTGTGTTACGTCTATGTTCCATTTGACTGGAATATCTTTTTTTAATACGAAAGAGTTTGGTGAATAACCACTTGCAGAAACTTCCATGTTTACTTCTTGGTAATCGCCAATAATATTTGCGCTACTTGTTGAATCTATATCCGTACCGATGACCTTTTCTTTTATTGTGCTGAAATTCCAGTCGCTGCCGACTAATGATAGGCCTCTGTTTAGCATGACTAAACCTAGGATTAAAACTATTACTGCGGATACAGTTAAGATTCTTTTTGTGGTTTTATGGCTGATTACTGAAGCTAGACTTCCAAAGCCTAACATGATTGGGAGTGTTCCTAATCCAAATGCTGCTAAACTTATTGCACCCAAAATGAAACCTCCTGTCCCTGTCGCGTATAAGTACATTGCTTGTAATGGGCCGCAGGCTATGAATAATCCATTTAGTAATCCTGTTATGAATGGAGTTAAGTATGGACCTTTGGTTTTTGAGGAAATGTTTGATGAGGCTTTTGTTAAAAACTTGGGATTGAATTGGAATCTTTTGAAGAATTTTATTCCGAACATGTTTAGTGCGTAGAAGATCATGAATACACCTGCAAGGATTGCAACGATTCCTCTTAATTGAATACTGAATGCGATTATCCCCCCGATAAAACCAAAAATCCCTCCGATAAATGCATAAGAGAATACTTTTGCTCCGCCGTAAATTAAATGTTGTTTGAATCCGTTGTGTCCTTTGATTGCGTTCTTAGTCATATATGATAATACGAATCCGCCACACATTGAAATACAATGAAATCCTGTTAATATCCCCGCTAAGAATAATAATACCAAGCTTGTATTTTTGCCGATGTCTGGAATTTGTAAACTTGGTAAACTTAAATATTTGAATAGAAATATCAATGCTAATAATCCTATGATTGCTGCGCCAGTAATAATGTAATTCTTTGTAGAAAATTTCTTTTTAGTATGCTCTTTTAGTTCGTAACCTAATTTCTTTATTTGTTCTTTGATTTCGGTTTCGCTAATTGTGGTTTCGTCAAAATCAATTTCGGCTGTTTCCTTTGAATAGCTCACTTCAATATTATTTACTTTGTCTTGTAATTTGTTTTCTATGAGATTACTACATGAATTGCAATGCATACCTTTAAGTGAAAATGTTTTTTTCATTTTACACCACGGTTAATTTTGTTGTTGCCATTCCCATACTACATCTAATTGTATAAACCCCTGGTTTGGTAGGTGTGAATGTGATTTGGTTGTCGCCTTCTCTAACATATTTACTAATCCCTAGTTGTGGAATTGAAACGCTTTTGTAACAGCCTTTGACTGTCGATGTATCAACAGTAATTGTAACTGGTTCTCCAGCATTTACGGTATTGTCACTGAGTGCATAGTTCCATGAACTGTAGCTTAATGTTATGTCTTGAGAATCTCCGTCTATAACAGTATTCCCTGTAACAGAACTATCTCTTAGAAAGAATATTCCAACTACTGAAAGTATAATTATTCCCATCCCTATAAAGATCCATTTGTTCATTTTATTTTATATCTCTCTTTTTCTAGGATTTCTTTGATTTTGGATTCTTTGATCTTGTTCTCGTTATATTTTAATTTCACTAAATTGTTTGGTGCTGAGATTTCTAAGATCTCGATTCCTGCGTCTGTGAGAATATCGGTGATGACTATCTCACAACTTTTGCAATGCATTTTTACTTTTAGTGTTAGTTCTTTCATGCACGATAGAAATACTGTTGTGTATATTAAACGTTTCAAGGTGTTTTAGGGTATGAAATCGGCTGTAACCTTAGAATTCTTGTCCCGTATCGTTTAGTTTAGAATTTTTGCCTTAAATGGATTTTATTCGTTTTCTTGTATGATTCACGGGCGATTATTCCTTTTTCTTCTAATTTTTTTAGTAATAATGAGAGTGAAGTTTTTGACATGCCTGTTTTGTATCTTAATGTAGATTGTTGGATTCCTTCATTTTCTTTTAATGCTTTGAGGACTATTTGTTCTTCGTCATTGAATCCTGCAAGGTATGCTTTGAATGTATCAGTTTCTTTGGCTTCCTTTAATGCTTTAGAAACTTCTTTATGTTGTTCTATTAATAGTTCTTGGTGTTTATTTGTAGATATGAAATAGACTCCTAATATTATTAGTATTACAGCTATGAATCCACCGATATAATATATAGTGAAGTCTCTTTCGTCGTGTAAACAAGTACCGTCGTCTAGATAACAGCTATCATCATTGTTCTCGATTATTTTTTGGAGGTATGCGTCTTCTTTTATTTTAGCAAATACTATGGCGCTTACTGCGAGTATACCGAGAATGATTAATACAATACCTAGTTTCTTGTTATCCATTGGTTTTATTTGTTTAAACTTGTTTAAATCTTTTTGGAATTAGGGAAAAAGTTTATATATTCTTCTGTATACAAAGTAGATGATGTCTACAAAGTCTACAACCTTGCGTATTGATGATTCTACTAAACAAAAGTTGGAAGGTTTGGATTTTGTTAGGAAGCATACTTTTAATCAAATATTGTTGGAGTTGATTGAGCATTATGAGAAGACTAAAAAAAGGAAGTAGTGGGAACTTTGTGTTAGTATTTATTTTGGCTCTTATTTTAGTTTGTACTTTTGTTATTGCTACTGATGATTCTCAAATTAATTTTGATTATATTTACCCTATTGAGAATATTGATGTTTCACAAAATTCTTTCTTTAATGTTACTATGAATATTAGTTGTGCTGGGGGAGATTGTGGTGAAGTAAATTTAACTTTGGATCCTGCAAGTCAACCTGTATCATGTAAAGAAATTTTGGAGACTGGGCAAGGTTCTACCAATGGGGTTTATACGATTTATCCGTTTGGGAATGTTTCTAATTTTTCAGTCTATTGTGATATGACTACTGAGGGCGGTGGTTGGACTTTATTTGCAAATCTTGCTACAAATTATTGTGTTGAAGGTTTATCCCTGACTTCTGTGCCTTTGACCGATTTATCTACTGCTGGTTTCCAAAAAAGATTAGGTGCTATGAATCATACTCAATGGATGATGTATCATAATGCTAGTAATATTTTTACACATAGAGTGGTTTATACTTTTCCTGCTAGCAGAAATTTAACAGATAGATTTGTTAATTTTAATCTGGTTGGTGAAGGGTATACTTGGACTGCTGTGAATGCTTCATTGACTAATTTTGCTGGGTCTTTGGGTTCTTTTAGGTTTAGTACTGAATCTGGATTGGCTTATAGTAATTGGTATTCTAGAGCAACTTTGTCTGGAGATGATGGATGTTGGGGTGTGATTAATGGATCAACATTAGATTCTAGTGCATATGGTGTTGGTTTGTCTGGTTCTTCTTATCCTAAGTTTGGATTTGAGAACTTGAATTCTGCTGATTCTGTTTGTAATACCTATTATATAGGATATTCTTCTGCATCGTCGACTAGTTGGGATGCTCATGTATTTATGAGAGAAAATACTTCTTATGTTACAAAAGGGGATATTTCTATGGTTGAAGGGACAACACCGTTTTATACTATTTCTACTAATCCAAATAAATTTAATTTGAATTCTGGTGAATCACAAATTGTTACTTGGTTTGTTAATGCTACTGGTTCATTAAGTACAGTTTATACTTTTTTTGCGTATGCAAATCTTACTGGTAACTTATCTATCGGTAATCAGAGTCATACTCGGAATATTACTATCATTGATACTACTGTGCCTATAGTTAATCTTGTTTATCCTACAAATACAACTTATAGCACTGTGATTAATTCTATTAATTATACTTATTATGATCAGAATGGTGGGGGGGTGTGTTGGTATTCTTTAGGTGGAGTGAATTTTTCTAATAATACTGCTGGAGTAAATTTTACTTCTGTAAGTTTTTCAAATGGTGATAGTAAGTTATTTGTTTATTGTAATGATAGTTCTGGTAATGAACATTCTGCTAATGTTTCAATTAACTTAGATGTGTCTAGTGTGACTATAAGTGTTTTGACCCCAACGACTAACATCAATGTTTCGCAATATTCTTTGTTTAATGTAAGTGTGCTTGTAACTTGTAATCAAAATAATTGTGGTGAGGTGAATGTTAGTTTAGATCCGGAAATCGTTTTTGATCCTCCAATTTTTGAAGTTGAAGTTGGAGATAAAGATATTGCATCCTTACAAAGTGCTATTACTTTGTATGATGTAAAAAATTTTGAGTATGATATTCAAGATGGTTGTTTTTTGAGTGATGGTATGTCTGATGTTTTTGATGGGGGTTTATATTTAAAGATTAATTCTGTTAATTATGCTGGAGTTAGATCGGCTTTAGAAGATTCTAACCGTGAAGCTTATTGTAATCCTTCTACTATGGGTTCTATGAATATTACTCGAAAGGTTTATGTTCCTACGACTGAAAATTGGGGAAGGTTTTTAGAGATTTTTAATAATCCTACTGCTAGTGAAGTGTGTATTAATGTAAGTCTTTATCAAAATATGGGATCTGATGGTTCAGATTATATGAATACTTCAGATGGAGATGCAACTTGGGAATTAACTGATCATTGGATGATGTGGGATGATACTTCTGCTACAGCTGGAGATGATGCTGCGGGTTTTATTTATCAACATGATACAGGTACAGAAAAATTGGATGTCGTTTCTCCGACTACTGCTTCTGGTGGGGTTAATACTTTTACTTATAGTGATATTTGTGTACCTGCTGGTGGGACTGAAATTATTATGTATTTTTTTACACAAATGGATACACGTGCACAAGCTGAAAACGAATCTCTATTTATTTATGATCATTATAACGAAGCTGTTTTTTTATCTGGGATGAGTAATGATGAAAAGGTACAGGTTGTAAACTGGCCTATGACTTCTGCTAAAGGTGGTTTGATTAGTAATGAGATTGGTGCTGTTCCTTTCTATACGACTGTTGTTAATCCATATAATGTAACTTTGAATGAAGGTGAGAGTGCAACTATTACTTGGACTGTAAATGCTTCTGGGACTGCTTCTTCGACTTCAAATTATAACTTTTTTGTGTATACTAATTTGACTTCTGATTTAGTTAATAGTAATACTTCTAGAAATTGGAATGTTACAATCCTGGCTCAAGGTGCGGATACTACTGCGCCTTCTATTAATTTGAATACTTTGAATAATACTAAAACTATAATTGCGTTAAATTATTTTGCTGGGAATTTTAGTGATGGTGTAAATCTTTTAAGTTATTCTTTGTATATTTGGAATTCAAGTAATAGTGAAGTGAATGTTACTTCTGGAAATTTTACTGGGACTTTTAATTCTTCAAATGTTTCTGTGACTTTACCTTATGAGAATTTATTCAGGTGGAATTATTATGTTTGTGACAATAGTAGTAATTGTGGGTGGTTTACAAGTAATTATACTTTGATTTATGATGTTACTGCTCCTTATTTTATTGATGTAGCAAATATCTCTCAGTATGATAATTTTTCTTTATCTTATGATGTTAATGCTTCGGATGTTTCTTTATTGGATAGTTATGTTTTGAGCGATACGAGTATATTTTCTATTAATCCTTTGACCGGTGTTTTAACTAATAATACTATATTGATTCCGTCTATATATTCTTTGAATATTACCATTAATGATACAGTTAATCACTTGAATTCTACCGTTATTATAATAAATATTACTACTTCCGTGTTTGCTGATTTTGATGGGGATAATGTTGATGATTCTTCGGATAAATTACTGGGTAAAGAAAGACACGTTGTTAAGTCTGGTATTGGGAATTTGAATATTTCTATTGGTAATTATAATTCCTCTGGAACATTTAATGGAACACACACTTTGATATTTAGAGATGGTAATACCCCTTTGGTCAATTTTTCACATAATTTCTCTATATCCAATATTAATTTGAGTAATGTTTCTTTAGAGAAGACTGCGAATTCTATTGTTATAAAGTTTAATGGGCAATTGAATTCTACTAAGACTTTGTATTTAGTTGATAATAATTTTGTAGAGTTATGTGTTGAGGATTCTGAAATTAGTTCATATACTGATATAACTGAAACTTGTACTGGTGCAGGCGAATTAGATTTTGATTCGTGTTTAGATGGAAGTTATTCTGTTAGTGGTGTTAATTGTGTGTATGATGGAACTCAATTTATTATTAGTAATTTATCGCATTCGGGAATTAGGGGTTATGTAAGTAGTAGTTCTTCTACACCAGTTTCTAGTAGTAGTGGAAGTAGTGGTAGTAATGGTGGTGGAGCTAGTGTTTTTGTTGAGAATGAAACCTATGAATGTATTGTTGATTCAGATTGTGATAATGGTTATGAATGTTTTGCGCATGAATGTGTGAAATTATTTGATGTGAAAATATTAGAATTTGGTTCGCCTGTAGATGCGAATAGTTTTTTCAATTTTACTTATTTTATCAAAGGAATGGCGAACATCTCTGGAGATGTTGTTAGTAATTTTTGGTTAGAAAAGGATGAGATTAAATTTACTGAAGGGCAGGATGTAATTTATCTTGGTAATTTTGAAGAGAATACCGAATATACTAAAATGTTTTTGCCAAGTGATTTAGATAGTGGGGTTTATAAATTTTATATTAAGGTTTCATTTGAGGATTATTCTGCGGAATCTTATAGGGATATAGAAATTGTGAATCATGGTGATTATTATGAGATTTTAGGTGCGCCTGAACAAATTTGGAATATTAATTATTGGCTGGTTGGGCTAATTTTATTATTAGTTTTGGTTTTATTGTATACTTTGTTTTATAGAAGAGAGAAAATTATGAGTTTTAATTGGGGAAAGTATTTTGGGTGGTTGAAGAAATCTTCTAGGGTATTGGTTAATGGATTAAAAAATAGTTATGACTATTTATATGTAAATTTCTATAGGTATATTTGGCCTTTAGTAAGTTCGACTATTAAAAGTGAAAAACCAAGGTTTTCAAGGTCGAAGGTTACAAGCTATGTAGGGTCAAAGTATATTTGTATTGATAAGCATATTGTAATGACTTTTTTAGAAAAGAGGATTGATGATTGGTTTACAAATCGTAATATTGAGCATAGTAATTATGTGTCAATAATTGATAATGATTTTAAGGCGAACTTTAGAATTGGTAGATTTTTTATTGTATTAACTTCACGGGATGATGTGAAGTTTTATAAAAGATTTATTTATAATTCCCCTCCCTATGTGATTGGAATTGATTTAGAAGATTCTGAGACTGTGAATTCATTGTATGAGCTGAGTTCACCTGAGGATGTTGTGAAGAAGTTTGGGGATTCAATTATTGTTTTGAAATTGAATATTAATGATAAAAGTTATGAGCTTGCAGAGTTGGATTTCTTTTTAGGATTCTTAGTTGGTATTTATTCAAAAAAATAAAAAATTAATTAAAATATGTTTCTTCGGGACTGTCATCCTGGGCAATAGCATCCTCTGGTTCAACAGGGCATGTAGTACTAAAGAACAAGTGGGTGTTGTATTGGATTGGTTCTCTAATTACACATCTTTTTCCATCAACAGAGAATGATCTTTGCCCGGCTTTTCTTCCTTTGACTACCCAGTCAGTGTGGAAGTATACAGCTCCGTTAGTAATATCCTCACCTTCTCGTTTTAGGACTTGGACAACTGCATCATAAATATCTGATAATTTTTGTTCGCTATTATTTGTGGGGGAGATTCTTAAATCACCTTCTGAATCGTAAAAAGATCTGTTAGAGAATAATGATGGACTATCTCTGACTCCATGGAATTCGTTTTCTGCTGTGATTACACCTTCTAGTGTATTCGCTTTTGAGAATTTACGTGTATCATTGTTTTTGTCGAATAAGTATCTGTTTAGGATTACTTGGGCTACAGCTTCCCAGCCTTTTCTTAGATCTTCTTTAGTTTTGGCTTTAGGATCGTTGCCTGCTTCGGAGAATACTGCTCTAGTGTAAAGGACTAAATCTTTGCCAGTAAGACCGTAACCAAATTGCTCGTTTAGTTGTTGAGCTTGTTCATCAAATGTTAATGGTTGTGGTGGGCGGTATTCTGCTACTACATCATCTAATGATGGAGTCATAACTACCGGTTCACGATTATACTCTTGCATCTTCACAGTTGTGTTTGTGTTGTATGTCCATGAGAAAGCTAGTACGGCTAGCCCTAATTTCTTGCCTAATTTCACTATTGTTGTTTTTGTTAAATTAATCTTTATATAGTTTTCTCTTTTTGGAACTGTGCCTGTTTCAAATTGGAACAATAGGTTTAAATATCTAGGATAATTGTTAGGGGTTAAGATTTGCATATGAAAACAAAGACTCATACTACGTTTTGTGAATTTTTAGGGCATAGTCCAGAAGCAAAGATTATGGAATATCTTTTTAGAATTAAGGATAAAATGTTTACGTTTAATGATATTGTGACTGCGATTGATGTGAATAGGCAGAGGGCGTATGAGGTTCTGAGGTTTTTGTTGGGGAAGAATTTTATTAAAGAAGTCGAGACGATTAAGAATATTCATTTTTATAAGTTGAATTTGAAGTGTACGGAAGTTAAGTCGTTGAAAGCTTTTTTTGAGAAAGTGTTGAAATGAAACTTTACTAAAGTTTCATCAAAGGAAGCCTTCGGCTTAAGCGCCTCAGTCGCCGGCGGGGCTTATTAAAAGTCTTTCCTGATTCTGGAAATATCTTGTTCTGTGAATCTTGTAATTATATCCTTGCATCTTGCAATAAAGATTGGTGCATTTTTTATCATTTTTTGATATAGAGAATCTGAAATATTACGGTCGGTATAATATTGTACATCAATTCTTGCTTTCATTGATTTCTTTAGTATTTCTATTTCTTCTGGTTTGAAATAATCTTTAAGTATGTGCTCTGCAAAAGCGATTGTGCAAGAATGTATTTCACATTTTATTCCAATTTTTAAGAGAACAGCATAAACACTAAAATACATTGTATAATATAATGAAGAAATTTTCCAATCTTTGTTGTTATCTAAATTTAATGAAGCACTTAATGAATCCTCAGCCTTTTTTATGTAAGCTTTGGCTAAGTTATCATTAGGCTCAACAAGTTCAATTCCATTTCTTTGTTGTTTACACCAATCAATATCAGCCATCAATAAAACCTCCTACTATTGATTCTTGATCTCTTATGAATATATGATTCTTTATTGCTTCTATAATGAGAATATCTTTCTCAATTTTTGGATATATTTTGAGGTTAATTTCTAAATTGTATGCTTTGCCAATCTTTTCTATCTGTTCTTCATTACATTTTCCAATAATTAATATATCTAAGTCTGAATCTTTCTTTTGAATGCCTTTTGCATAACTCCCAAATATCAGAGCACTGCCTTTAATGTTAGGGATAATTTTTGTACATACTTCTTTTATGATTAAATGTTTTTTATAAAATTCCATAGTCCTAAGATGTTCAGTTGCTAATATGAAATTCTTAGTTATTTCTTTGTTCTCTAAATTAAGAGAGTAATTTTTGTTCTTTCCTTGTATTTTGCTTTTTAGGATTCCTTCCTTTTCTAAGAAGAGAAGGTAGTTTGCTACTGTTTTTTGATTTAATTTTTTATTTTTTGCAATAAAACGGCCTGTAAGATTAACAGTGTAATCTCCAAGGAATTCTTCTATGATTTTTGTGTTGAGTAACATTTTACTTATATGAGTAATTGTTTACTTATAAAGGTTTCTGTTGGTTATGAGGGGCTAATTAATTATTGATTTTCCAATTTCTTTTTCTAATTCTTTTTTTGCCTTGCCTGTAATTTTACCTCCTTTTCTTGCTATTTTTTTGCTTTCTTCAAACTTTTTTGGATTTTCTTTTATTGAAATTTCTTTTGTT
The DNA here is from genome assembly GCA_018302205.1 of Candidatus Woesearchaeota archaeon. Lineage (GTDB taxonomy): Archaea > Nanobdellota > Nanobdellia > SCGC-AAA011-G17 > GW2011-AR17 > JAGVZZ01. Next base: position 2,539 of record JAGVZZ010000043.1, on the reverse strand, counting down.
GCAACTTCTGCTAACATGTTTAATACTATTTCGGCATTATTCATATTGTCCCTTAGATTTTCTGTTTTTAAGTTTTTGAGTTTTTTATATTCTTTAATATTTAAGCCTGACCAAGCATTTGTGACTTCATTGGTTAATATTGCAAAGTCAGAAGCTTCTTTTATGCCTATGCGTTTCCATTCTTCGGTTAATTCTTTTCTAATGTCTATTGTTTTTAGTCTTTGATTTATCCATTCTTTTGAAAAACCTTTTTTAAGATAATTTTTAAATGCTCTATCAATTGCTAGTTCTGGATTTGAAGCTTCATCAATCCTTTCTTTACCTACTTTTGCTAGCCACATTTTGAATGGTTCTGCTTTTTTGGATGGAATTGATTGTATTAATCTAAATAGTTGTTCTGTGTCTGCAACATCTGTTTCCCTCATTTTACCATCTTCAGCAATTAATTTCAACTGTATGATATTTTCGTACGCTTCAAAACCTTCAGCTTTAAGTTTGATTTTTAGGTCTGCCCAGTATCTTTTTGGAATTGTACTTTCAGTTAAAACCTCTACAACATCAACTATTGAAAAGTACCATTTGTTTTCATACCAGATTACTCTGACTTGTTTGTTTTCAAATTGTTTGATTTTCATATTTGGTTTTGGAGAAATTAGTTTAATAAAGATTTTTTATAAAAAGCTGAAAGATTTTCGGAGTTTAATATAATTTAAGTCGCTATCGCTCCAAACACCTCAATCGCCGGTGAGGCTGAGTTTGTCTAATATTTTAATTGAATCTTTTTCGAGCTTTGAGAATGCAAACCATTTTTTACCTAAATCTTTTAGTGATGCGCCGAAGTGATAAACTTGATTGTCAATGATTAAAAATCTGTCGTGGGATTTGTTGAATTGTTTGATTTCTATGTTGTTATATTGGTCTTTGTATTTTTTTAAATCTAGTTCTAATTGTTTTGTAATGTTTGTGTAGATTGTAGTTTTAACTTTAGTTTTTGTGAATAAGATTAATATTGAATCATCTATGTAATTGTCAATTAGAATTATTGAGTTTTTTGCAGTTCTGATTAAGTCTGAGACAAATGAATATGCATCAAATACTTGACCTTCAAAGAAAATGCCTTGCTTTTTTTGGATTGATTTGTCTTCAATGGCAGTAAATATTTTTTCAAATTTTTTATTTGTCTTTGTTTGGTATTCTAATTGTTTTAATTCAACTGAATCTAATCTTTGGAATATTTGTGCGTTGTTTGAAATGAATTTTCGCATTTCTACAAAAGCTTCTATGATTTTTATGCTAATTTCTATTGCAGTTTTGCTTCTTAATACTGCAGAGAGCATCGCAACACCTTGTTCTGTGAATGCGTGTGGTAATTTTCTATTACCCCCTCTGTTTGAGGTCACAATTTGTGACTTCAAAGAATGGTCTATTACGCTGTCTATTGCTTTAATTTGAGGGTTTTCATTTTTTGATTCAAAATTTGATTTTAGAATTTGGTATTCTTTTTCTGTTAATTGAAACATGAATTTTTTTGGGAATCTATCAATATTTCTTTTTGCAGCTTGATTAAGAGCTTTTACTTCAATATCATATAATTCAGCTAAATCGTTATCTAGCATAACTTGAGCTCCTCTTATTGCATATATTTTGTTTTTTAGTTCTTGCATGATTCTTTTTTAGAAATTAGTTTAATAAAGGTTTATTAGGAAAAGTTGAAGGATTTTCGGTAGCCTCAGTGGCGATTGAACTGCTTAGAGTGAAGCGATTCATTTAACACTCTCTTTCAACTTATCCAGTATAACAACCATAGCTTCGGTATCAAGTGTACAATACTTTTTCAAAGTTTGATTAAAGGGAGTTGCTATCGCTCCAAAGGCTTCAGTCGTCAGTCAGGCTGAGTAGGCGTCTATCTGTCATTTCTGGTCAAAAGTGAAAAAAGAAACATTTTTAAGAGAGTTTTACCTCAAAAAAGAGTATGAAATTCAGGAATTTAATAGGAAGTTTAGGATTAATGGGAGCATTAGGATTTTCTCCAAAGGTTAGTGCACAAGATACTGCTGTAATTCCTGTATCTGTTTCTGAAAATGAAAAATATTTGGATTTTTTAACTGAGGCTGAAGTGCAAGCAGAGATTCTTAGAAGAGCTCAAAGGTTTAGGTATGAGGATATTAAAAGATTAGAAGGGAATGAAGATTTTGATGGGGTGATAATTGCTTCGTCTACCTGTCATCATAATACAGATGGAAGAAATAGAAGAGATGAGATTGTGTTTTTGAGGTTGATGGATTATTTTGATGGAGCTAAAAGTCTTAATGGTGATCCTTTGGTGTTTGGATATTTTGATCAATGTGGTCGTAGTGGGGGTGAACTAATAGGATTTGATGGTCTTTCTTTTGGAATGTATTTGGATGGAAAAAGAATTGATACATTACAAGGGTTTCCGGATTCAGATGAGTCGATAATTGAATGGTATGATTTTTTATCTTCAAAGTGGATTCCAACAAATCTTATTTCTCCAAATGGTCAATATGCATGGAGATTT
>JAGVZZ010000042.1 GCA_018302205.1 Candidatus Woesearchaeota archaeon | reverse complement strand
TTAGAAGTGTAATGCCCCACTGCGAAACAAAGTGAAGCAGGCGAACGAAGCGAGACCCCTCTGGGGTGGGGATAGCTTCTAAGTATATTCAGGTTTACTCTTGACATTTTTTGTGTTCTCCTTAGTATTTTAACCATTTTGTAGTATATAAATCTTTCTATTTGTAACTACTTATAAAGAACAACAAATAAAGAATTAATTATTTTTCCAAGACTCGTCTACTTGTCCAGGTGTGAAGAAGTTTTCTATACCGCTTATGACTCTGTCACTGAAAGAGACTTTACTTGGTGCATAATTGATTGCATTTGGGCTTGCTTGTTCATCGTCACCATAAACATAGAATATCATCATAACCATGACTGTGATTAAGATACCTAATACTACTGCAAAAATGATTTTCTTTTGATTCAGATTATTACTTTTTTTGCTCTTTTTTTTCATTTTAATAGTCCCCCTAGGAATAATCTATGGGTCTCAAATATAAAAATGTTTTTAAAAATTATCGGATCTTTTTTATTTTGCTTCCAGGCATATTAAAACAATTTATGCAAACCATTAGATTATTAGAGGGGTTTATTTTCATGTCTTTAAGTTTGAATGTCAAGCTACAGTTGGAGCATTCAGTGTCAATTTCATTATAGTTTTCGTCCATGATTAGAAAATCTTAAGTTCTGGGGTTTAAAAGAATTATTGTTATTTATAGATTATGATATTAGAAATATTTTTAAACTCTAATGGTTAATGTTTAGGTTAATGAAAAAGAGTGTGTATCTATTAATGTTGATTATGTTAATGGGTTTTGTTGTTGGTGCTAGTGGTGATGCTTGTCTAACTGACGATGATTGTGATGTGAATCTTTATTGTTCGCAAAATACTTGTATGAGCTTAGGGAATGTGGATACTTCTTGTTTATCAAATAATGATTGTGAGTATGGTTATGCTTGTTCTTCTGAGAGTTTGGAATGTGTTTATATTGAATATGTTGCAACTGCTACTTGTAGTGATATTTCTGAGTGTGCTTCTGGTGAAGAATGTTTAGATGGTTATTGTGTTGAATCAGTTTCTATTGATGCCGGAATTACATCTGGGCCTTTAGGGTTTGTTGAGAAGACTACAGATTCTGTTTTAGGTGCAACTTTTTTTAGGGGAAACCAAAATTTTCAAAGTAATATTGCTTTAGAGGGATTAGCTGAGAGTAAGGTTATTGACCAAAGAAAAGCTCAAGGGTTAATGAGTGATCAAGGTTATGCTAATGCAAAATTAGGGGCTTTGGAAAGATCTGCTACAGCGGTAAATCGTTTGGCACAAAATCCTCAATTGAATGCAGTTTCAACGCAGAGATTAAATTCTATTAGTGGAAAAATGCAGTCACAATATCAAAACTTAGAGAATACTAAATTTCAATCAATGACTGGAAATAGATTAAATAATCTCGGTGCTGAAATTAGTGGTGCAAGAAAAAATATTGGGATTGCATCTTTGAATACTGAAAGGTCAGTTTTAGATTGTACTTCTATTAGTGAATCAACTATGGTTGGTTCTACTGCTGTTTATGTTAATACTGATGGTTCAGTAACTATTAGTGATTCCTTGGGCGATTATAGTATATATACTGATGGTTATGGGGTTGAATTTGTTGGAACTAGTATCATTGCTTATGGTACTGAAACATATACTGGGAGTGATGTATTAGTTTATCCTGGAACTTATGGTTATGATTTGTATGTTGATTCAGCAGTTGTTGGTAGTGCTGATTTGAATGTTTATGGAACTCCATTACTTGTACTTGGAAAAAATGTTGTGTTTACTAATGAAAATGGAAAATTATTGATTGGGAATAATTTTATGATTACATTTAATACAGGGGTTTTAGATATTTGTCAATTAAGTTTTGTTACAACTACTAATGCAATGCTTGAATCTGGAGTATATAATCAAGAAGGTTTGGTTGCACAACAACAAGGATTAGCTGAACAACAAGGAATGCAACAACAAGGAATGCAACAACAAGGATTAGCTGAACAACAAGGAATGCAACAACAAGGTGTTTATCAAACTGGGACTAGGCAAGTTTCTGGTCAATTAGGGATGCCTGGGCAGTTAGCAACTGGTGGGCAATTTGGAACTGGTATGTCTGGTCAACCTGGGCAATTAGCAACTGGTGGGCAATTACAACCTCAACAACAACTTGGTGGACAGTTACAACTCCAACATCAAATTGGAACTGGTGGGCAATTACAATCTCAACAACAACTTGGTGGACAGTTACAGTCTCAACAACTTGGTGGTGGGCAATTACAACCTCAACAACAACTTGGTGGACAGTTACAGCCTATAGGAACGAATACTCAGTTTAGAACTGGAACGCAATTGCAACAACAGCAACCACAACAACAACAATTGCAACAACAGCAACCACAACAACAACAATTGCAACAACAGCAACCACAACAACAACAATTGCAACAACAGCAACCACAACCTGTACAACAGCCGGCTCCTACTCCCACAGCTCCAACTCCTCCACCTGCTCCTACTGGTATGATTACTAGTGTTGTTTCAGAAGTACAATTAAATTCGGATTGGAATTTGTTTCATTTTTTGATTTATTCTGAATAGAGAAAGTTTTTTAAGTCCATGAAAAAAATTATTTTTGTAGTTATGAGCCCATGGTCTAGTGGTTATGACGTAACCTTGACGTGGTTGAAGTCCCAGGTTCGACTCCTGGTGGGCTCATTCAGAAATATTTATATACGTTGTTTGTTTGTGTATTTTCTTAGAGGTGGTTTGATTTGGATGAAAATAAAAAATTAGTATTAGAATATATTAAAAAATATCAATCCATGGGTTATAATAATGATCAAATTAAAGTTGCTATGCGAAAAAGTGGGATTTCTGAACCCGAAGCATCTAAATTAATTAATTATAAACCGTTTTATTTGAGAGCTTGGTTTTTTGTACCTATATTTTTGGCTATAATTTTTATTGGTTTGTTGGGAGCGTTTGTTCTTGATGAATATGTTTTTGGAAATCAACCGATTGATGAAATTGATTTAGTTACTGATACTAGTTCTACTTCTGATACTTCGACAAGAATTACTACGACTACTACTACTGCTTCTGATGATAGTGAATGTGGGGATGGTGTTTGTGATACTGGTGAAGATTGTGCTTTAGATTGTGGTTGTGAGTCTGATGATGAATGTTCTGTTTATGGAAGTTATTTGTGTAGTTCTGCTGGAGAATGTTATTATACTATCAGTTCTTCTGGTTCAAGTTCTTCTGGTTCAAGTTCTTCTGGTTCAAGTTCTTCAAGTGGAAGTTCTTCAACTACTGATACTACGACGACTACTGATACTACGACGACTACTGAGACGGTAACTATAACTCCTTGTGTTACTGATGAGGATTGTTCTTTTGAAGAAGCTTGTGATAAAACTCATGGAGTTTGTGTTTTATGTGAAGATTCTGATTATGGTCTTGAATATTTTACTTTTGGTTCTACTTCTGGTGTTTGGCCTGGTGGAGAATTGATAAGTAAGGATGATGAATGTGTTGATGAGAATACGATTAGTGAAAAATATTGTACTGTTGGTGATAATTCATTTATTTATGAATATAATACTACTTGTCAATATGGTTCTTATTGTACTGAAGGCGCTTGTGTAGAAGGATTTGGAACTGAAACTGCTAGTTATGGAGAAGATTGTACTACAGATGAATGTGTTTCACCTTATGTTTGTGGTGATTCTAATACTTGTGTAGAGTGTATTGATTCAACAACTTGCGTTGATGGATTCGGTTGTGATATGTATGGTGGTTGTTATAATGCTTGTTCAACTGGTGATGATCATTGTGCTACTGGCTATGAATGTGATAGTTCTGGTGCTTGTGTAGAAGAAACTTGTGATGAATCTACTTGTGGTGGTTATGCTTGTGATATTGACTCAAGTAGTTGTTATCTTTCTTGTGATGCTGATAGTCAATGTAGTTCTGACGCTGCTTGTGTAACTTTCGGAACTGATTATCTTGGAGAATGTATTGTTTGTGAAGAAAGTGATAATGGATTAGATTCAAGTATACAATCTATGATTTCTGGTGTTGGTTCTGATGGGATTTATATTCTTTATAATGATGGTTGTCCTTCTGAAGGTGGAAGTGCTGTTACTGAACATTATTGTGATTTTGTTGATGGACATACATATGCATTTACTGAAGATGAATTAGCTTGTGATGGGGATCGTCTTTGTTATGAGGGTGTTTGTGTTGGTGATCCAGAAATTTGTTATGATGAAATGGATGAAGATGCTGATGGTTATGTAGATTGTGAAGACCAAGATTGTGTTGAGAGTGAATATTGTTTAGAAAGTAGTAATTGTGATGATGGAATTGATAATGATCTTGATGGATTAGAAGATTGTGATGATGGTGATTGTGTTGAAGATGGTTATTGTACAGGCGAGTCTGTTGAAAATGATTATTCTGAAATTATTTCTGGGTGTAGTCTTGATGGAGATTGTACCGGTGATAATGAAGTTTGTGTTTCATTTGTTTGTTATACTGCTGAATGTTCTGATGGTATTGATAATGATGATGATGGGAATATAGATTTGAATGATCAAGGCTGTGATTCTGCTACTGATAATCTTGAATATGGGATGGATTCTTCGGGAGGATTTGCTTATGCTCCTGGAGCGGAATCTTCTGGATTCTTTGCTAAGTTTTGGAGTTGGATTACTTTTTTATTTGGAGGTTTAGAATGAAACAATTAATTCAAGTATTTATTTCAATTTTATTATTGTTGCTTTTGAGTTTGGTGTTTGTATCTGCATCTTGTATTGATGGTGTTGATAATGATAATGATGGTTATACTGATGTTGAAGATTTAGGATGTTTAGATCAAACTGATGCTTCAGAAATTGCTTTTGGTTATCAAATGAAGATTGTTGATGATATTGAGAGTATTTGTTTGGAAACTTTGAAAACGGATTATGGATATGATTGTTTGGTTGATCATTTAGATAGTTTATCTTGGTATGTTACTTATTCAAATCCATCTGCATTAAGTTCTTGTTTAGATGATTATTCTTATGGATTCGCTTATGATGAGGATGTATATTATTCTAGAATTGCATTAGCTGATTGTGTTTATTCTCATTATGCTGATTATTCTGAGGTATTATCTTCTTTAGTGAGTGGTTCGTCGGATGTAAATGCTGAATCTTATTGCTTAGAAGTTTTTTATGATGATTATTCTTCGTATTGTGTAGAAGATACTATCATTGAAGAAAGTACTGGTTGTGATGAATCTGAATGTAATGGTTATGCTTGTGATACAATTAATGATGTTTGTTATGATTCTTGTACTTCTAGCGATGAATGTAGTGAAGATGCTGCTTGTGTAACTAAGATTTCAGATTCACTTTATGGGAATTGTGTTGTTTGTACTGATTCTAATGGGATTAATTATTTGACTTCAGGTGAAGTTTATGGTGTGAATAACATTGAAGGTGGGGCTTATCCAGAATTGCGTTCTGATTATTGTTTCGAGGGAACTAATTATTTAAATTATAATTATTGTAAGTTATACCCTATTGATGGGCATTATTATGTTGCGACTAATAGTGAGGATTGTGAAACTTTAGTTGGTGCTGGTTCAATTTGTTCTGATGGAGCTTGTGTTCAAGAGACTGTTGAAATATGTGATGATGGTTTAGAAAATGATGGAGATGGATTTGTAGATTGTGAAGATAGTGATTGTTCTTCCGAAAGTAATTGTATTGAAGATACTACTCTTGTTGAAATATGTGATGATGGTTTAGAAAATGATGGAGATGGATTTGTAGATTGTGAAGATAGTGATTGTTCTTCCGAAAGTAATTGTTTAGAAAGTAGTAATTGTGCTGATGGTTGTTTTAATGGTTATGCTTGTGATACAGTAAATAATGTTTGTTATGATTCTTGTACTTCTAGTGATCAATGTAGTGAAGATGCTGCATGTGCAACTTCTGCTTTAAGTTCACAATCTGGAGAATGTATTGTATGTAGTGAAACTGATGATGGAGAAGATTTGTTAAATGCTGGTACGACTACTGGTATTCATTATGGTTTTGGAAAATTGCAGACCTTAAATGATGTTTGTACTACCACTGGTTATTTAACTGAACGTTATTGTCAATTAAATAGTGGGCATTATTATTTAGTCCAGAAAAATGAAGGTGCATGTTCAGATTTATATGGCTCAAGTTATACTTGTTCTGATGGAGCCTGTGTTCAGGAGACTGTTGAAATATGTGATGATGGTTTAGAAAATGATGGAGATGGATTTGTAGATTGTGAAGATAGTGATTGTTCTTCTGAGAGTGTTTGTAGTATTCCAACAACTGAAATTGATTGTAATGATTATATCGATAATGATCAGGATCATTTAATTGATAGTACGGGTGGTTGTGATGTTAATGATGATTGGACCATTGAATATTTATGTGGTTGTGATTCTGATGGTGATGGAAGTTTAGATGTTTATGCTTATGATAAAACTTGTTCAGGTTCTTATGGATGTTTAGAATTAGCATCTGGTGAACTTTTGGGATTAACTTGTGGGTTTGGTGAAGATATTGAAGGGGCATATTATCTTCCAGATTTTGATGATTGTTCAAGCTCAGGACCAAGTTATGCGGTAGGTGTAGAAGAATCTTTCTTTACAAAATTCTTTGGTTGGTTGATGTTTTGGTAGTAAGATTTATAAAATTGGAGTGCTATAAAAGAAAACAATGAAAGGAAAAAAGAGTTTGTGTGTGTTGGTTATATTATTATTTAGTTTTAGTTTTGTAATTGGTGCTGATTGTAGTTCTGATGTTGATTGTGATAATGGGTTTGCTTGTGATAGTAATGGTGATTGTGTTGAGTATTGTGGGTTAGGTGAAACTGAATGTTCTGATGGGATTGATAATGATGGTGATGGAACCGCTGATTATATTAATTGTGTTGTTGATGATGTTACTCATTTTTGTAATTTTATAATTGTTGATGAAGAATTTGGTATAGTCAGATGTAAATCTGATTTGGGTGATGTTACTTGTGATTTATATGATGGAAGTTTTACTTATAGTGATTTAGAATGTAGAAGTCCGTATGATACTGATGAGAGTTCTGATCCTAAATGCGCTGATGGGATTGATAATGATAATGATGGGAAAACTGATTATCCTTATGATTTGGATTGTACTAGTCCTGAAAGGAATAATGAAGATTTTTCATTGTATTCAGCTCCAGAATATAGTTTGTGGGATTGGATAAAAGGGTTATTTAATTAATTTATTTCTTCAATTAGAAAAAACTATTTAAATCGACTAAGTATTTATTATCAAATGCGAAAAAGAGGGCAGTTTACATTATTCGTAATAGTTGGGCTTTTAGTTGTTTCTGTAGTGATGCTTGGAGTTTATTATAAGGATGAAATATTTGCGTCACAGTGGGAAAAACAAAGAGCCGAATCTTTAGTTGTGCCTGAACAAGCAGAAGAGTTTAGAGTTGCTGTTGATGATTGTATTGATGAAGTTAGTTTGGAAGCATTAAAAATTCTAGGGTTACATGGGGGGTATATTGAAATCCCTGCGGATTCGATTGCGCAAAGTGATTTGAATCCTTTCTCAAATTCTTTAGAAATTATTGATGGAACTGATTTTGAAACGGCTTATTGGTTTTATATCGCTGCAAATAATGTGCAAAAAGAGCAAGTGCCTACTATTGAAAGTATGCAAACAGAATTAGGAACTTATGTAAGTAATAATCTCGCTAGGTGTATTGATGAAGAAATATATACTAATTATAATGCTACTGTTCAGCAAATAAATACGGATGTTGAAATTCAAAATGAAGAAGTTCTTTTTACTGTGACATATCCGATTACGATTGCTATGGATGATTTCTCATTTAAGTTTGAGAATTTTTATATCTCACAAGATGTACCATTAGGAAAGATGTATGGTGCTGCTTCACAAATAATGGATGAAGAAAATAGTAATTTCTTTTTAGAAGAGTTGAGTTATGATTCATTAATGTTGTATGAAGAAGTTCCGTTGTCTTGGACTGAGTTTGATTGTGATAGAGATACTTGGGATGTTTCTGAAGTGGAAGAAAGTTTACAAGAAATATTGGTTAATAATATGTTTGCAATTAAATTAAGAGGGACGGATTATGAAGTTAATAATGATGCTGAGAAAAAGTATTTTGAATGGAGTGCACTAAATGGAAACTTTCAAGATTATAATGTGAATGTTTATGCTTCACAAAGTTGGCCGTTCACTATGCAAGTTAGTCCTGTTAAAGATGGTGAGTTAAAAGAGGATACTATTAATTCTGGTCCATTAACTGGAATATTAAGTAGTTTGTTTTGTATGACTAGTTATAATTTTGTTTATGATATCAAGTATCCTGTTTTATTGACTATGTATGATTCGAATTCTAATTATAGGTTCCAGTTTGCTGTACAAGTTGTATTAGATAATAATCAACCTCGGGTGAATGAATTAGGATTAATTGATTTTGGGAATGCTGAAGAAACTTTATGTGTTGATGCGCAAACGTCGATTGATGTTTATGTTTCTTCAGAGGATTATTATGGATATCTGAATGCCGAAGAAGGGGTTACTGTTAGTTTACAATGTATTACTAGTAAATGTGAAATTGGAACTACTGATGGTAATGGGGATGTATTTGGGTATGTGCCACAATGTGTAAATGGTGTATTAATTGCTGAAAAAGATGGGTATGTAACAGAGACTGAAATTGTTACGACGATTGAAGATGTTAGTGAGTCTATGGTTATTGATAGATTGTATAATTTGAGTTATGAGATTATGCTTGTTGATGATAATGGGAATGTATTTGCGCCTACTGGTGATGATACTGTGTTTGTGACTTTGACTTCAGAGGATTATACAACAACAGTTTATTATCCTTCAGAGACTGATTATGTTTTATTGAAAGCTGAAAATTATGCTGTGGAAGGAAAAGTTGTTAGTAGTAGTTCGTACTCAATAGACTTTGATCCATTAGAATTTGTTAGTTGTACTAATACTTTGACTAGGAGTGTTGATGATATCTTTGGTCTTGGTGAGAAGAATTGTGAAATCTTAGAATTCCAGAGTGCTGATTTTGATAGTACTGTGAGTGGTGGGGTTGATACTATTTGGAGTGTTGATGTTTCGGATTTAGAAGGTGCTAGGAAAGTTACATTTTATGTTGCTTCACCAGGTGTACCAGAAAATGCTGAAGAGTTAGAAGAGATGATGAATTATATTGATGCAGGTTTAGGATCAAGGGAGCCGGAGTTATCATGAAAAAAATAATTGCTATTTTCGTAATGATTATGTTTATTTGTTTGCCTATTGCATCTTCTGCAGAAATTGTTAAAGATGAGGATTACGATGAGCAAGATTCTGGTGCGACAATTGCTATTAATGCTAGGTCTTATGAACCAACTATTTTGACTTCGAATTTATTAGAGGATAATAGTGTGCCTGTTTATGTTTATCTTGCTGGTGCGACTGTTGGAAGTTTGATTCCTTCTTCGTATAATGTTGAGCCTGTTTATGGTGGAATTGAAATTGAAAAGATGAGAGTGAAAGCACTTGATGCTAAAACTAATGATTTTATTGAAGGTTCACCAGATTTTGTTAAACCAAATAAAGTTGATATTGATACTTTAGGATATTTAGTTGTAACATTAAAACAGTTTGATGCAAATAGTTTTGAGATTTGTAATTCTAATGCTGATTGTGATGATGGGTTTATGTGTGAGACTGGTGCTTGTTATCCAACAGAAATAAATTTGTCTTTCACTGCTGAGATTTGGTTCAAAGAAGCAGAAAGATTGTATAGTTTGTCAAAGAGTGCTTTGATGTTGCCTGCAAATTCCGACGAGGATCAATGGATTACAGATTTAGAATCTAATGCAGCAATGTATTCTTTTTTTGGTGGAAGAGGATTAGTTAGAGTTAGGGATATCGACGATAATACTGTTTATTTAACTGTGTATAGTAATAAAGATCTTTATTGGCCAATCATTGAAGCACCAAGACCAATCGCTGATGTTGTTTTGGATAAGGGAGAGACTTCTGAATATATTGATTTAGGTTATACTGACGAGCAAGTAATGCAGAATGCAATGTTTAGAATTACATTAAATGATTTAAGAGATCCGTTGAAAGAGAGGGCGACTGTTGCTATTACTATGGATGGTTCAAGGTCGATGAATGTTATTAGTGAGGGGAGTTCTTTGTATCCGGGTTCAATATGGACTGTTAGTGAAATTTTAATGGGACAAGGTAGAGAAGGTTGGGAATATAATTTGAAATTGAAAGATTCAAAAGGGAATACTAAAACTTTGACCACTACGATAAATAATGGGATGGGCGAAGGTAAATCTGAAGTTCTTGCAAGAAAGTTTTCACCAAGTACTACTCGTATCGATGATGGAATTTATTATACTACAAGTACAAAGTCTATTACTGAAGAAACTATTGATCAATTAGATACTGTGTTCCAAGCTTTTGAAGGAAGTCCTAGGATTGATGTTTCTGAAGTTGAGGGTGATGTAGCGAAATTAAATAGATTAACATTAGAATCTGGATTAACTGTTAGGGATGTATTGATAGCAGTATTACCTTCTGGATATTATTATTCTGTGAATGATATTGGTGAGATTGTGATCAAGAGATATTCTGCTGCTAATCCTTGTGATGAAGCTGAGATTTATACTGAAGAATATATTGATACAATAACTACAGATGAAGGTTTTAGTGAAGAAGATTCTGCGAGTAATCGTGTTAAAGTTGATTTATTGTGTAGTAGTATTGCTCAGTTTGAAAGCATAATTGAAAACTATGATGAGGATGTGTTATTGGTTGATAAAGGAACACCTATTATTGAAGAAGCATATTTGATGAAAGCATTAGCGTATGAAGCTTTGAAAGAAATTGATTTATTGACAGCAGAAGAAAAGAAAGGTGCGACAACTGAGGCTTATGAATCTTACAAATATTTAGTTGATCATAAAAGTAATATTGCTTCAAATTTGGATAGTAAGTTGGAGTCTATGCAGAATGAATTGTATGGTGATGCTGTATACGGTACTGGGTCTTTAGATGATAATGGAAATAATGTTTATGTCGAATTAATTTCAGTTAGTGAATTGACTAGAGAAGATGAGCCTTCTGCAACTATTAGTAAAAATGGGTTGGATAAAGAGTATTATTTGGATGATGAAATATTTACTGTGACTGATGGGAAAGTAACTTATCGTTGGGAATTGTATAAAGTTTCTGATGGGTCTGTAACTTTAAGAAAAATGTCTTCTGATAATAAGGTCAAACAAACTAAGACTATTAAAGTTGATGAGAAGGAAACTTTAGATGGGAGTATTATTAAGATTGAATCTGTTAATCCAAAGAAAGTTGCATACTTAACAATTACTCCTGGAAGTGGGGGTTCATTACGTTCAACTTCGAACTTTTCAATACATATTCCTATAGAAAGAAGGGCTATACAATTGAATCCTGAAAAAATTGATGATAAAATTGAGAAGGCTAAAAAGTTACAAGAAAAGATTGGGACATTAACAGATAAGTTGGATAAAATTGTTAGAACTTGGAATTATGTATGTTTAGGTGTGATGGCGTTTGTTACTGTTAAGACTGGTTTGAGCGGAGATACTTCTGCAGTAAGGTCAAATGTTTTACATGGTGTTGATGGAACTGGTGGATGGCATGATTATTGTGTAAGAGCGTCGTCTGGAACTTATAGTGAAAGAGAGTATAATACTTATGATGATTGTATGCAAAGTAATGCTGGTGAAATCCAAAGTGATATTGAATTAGCATTGCAAGCCAGAGATTATTCTGAGGGTAGTTTTGAAAATGATGCTTGGTATCAAAGTATTGTTTCTAGATATGCTACTTCAGGAAATAATGGTGTAGAGAATTTAGAGAGATGTCAAGAATTGCTTGGAGATGATGCTTTCTTGGATACTGAATCTATGAAAAGTTATGCTTATTATGAATTTTTGAAACAGAATGCACAAGCGGCTAGTAATTCTAATACTGAACCTTTCTTGGATTCTGTGGATGATATGCAAGGTGGAGTGTTGTCTACTCAAGATTTGGATATTAAACCTGAAGCATGTAAAGCTGCTTTGAGTTCTGTTGATAATAGTCAAGATAAGTGGAAAGATTTGACTAATGAAGAAGAAATTTTACATCAGCAAAAAAAGATTGCGGCTGGTGCATTCGAAACTGAAGAAAAAACTTTAAGTACTGATCAGGAGATTCCTGTTGTTAAGGGATTCTCTGCTTTGAAGCAAGAGTATTTGACAGAAGTTACTATTCTCCAAGTTGGGAAAGTTTTCAAGAGTGGATTAACAAATCAGAAGTTTGAAGTTTATACCTCTGCAGGTTATGAAACTGTTACTGAGATGAATTATAATGATTATAAAAATATTTTAGTTAAACAACAAGGGAAATTTAGTTGTCTTGCTACTCCTGTTAATTCTGCATACCAGGAAGCTTGTACAAAAATCAATGATGATTTAACTACGTTGACTGGTGATACGGGGATTTCAGATTTAGATAGAGCGACGTATAAATTAGTTGCTGATAGTGGTGCGCAGTTTTATATTAGTTCAAATAGTAAAACAATTTATGTTGGGTTGCCAGCATATAGTACAGGGAGTATTAGTGAGAAGTATGCTTCTGGTGCAAGATTGGAAATGTTTTGTTCTGGAGAATATCAAGGACTTCCTTATTGTTTACCTTACAAAAATGGAAATTTCATTAAGTTTGATTTGAAAGAAGGGTATACCAAAGCAAATGAGATTGATACAATTAGTTTATGGAATGTTGGACCTGATGGGCAATTATGTACTGATGATGATGTATTAGTTGAACATGAGAGTACTTTGCATTTTAATACTGCTGATCCTAATTATGGCACTTTGAAAACTTTTGCAAACAAGTATGTAAAAATGGATTTGGATGAACCTGAAGTAATTGATATTGGTGGTACTAAATTTATAGTTAGTTGTTCAAAATCTAAATCTGCATTAGGACAGGCTGAAGGGAATTGTTATGATGTAATGGGAATTAATGATTGTAAATTATTATTCAATACCTGTGATCCTGTAATGTGTCCTCCTTCAAGATTTAATTTGAATGGAAGATGGCAAGTTGATAATGTTGTTGAATCTGGATTGATTGGTTCAGTAGTTTTAGGTTTGGGGAATGGAGATGTTATGCCTATTTGTTTGACTGGAGTTTTGTCTAGTTTAAAATATTATGATTCGATGATTGATGGTTATGTTGAATGTCTTGAAGCTGCGAAGTTTGAAGGAAAATCTGTTGGGATATGTGATAAAGTTAGGAATGTTTATACTTGTGAAATTATTACTCGAGAAGTTGCTTCAATACTTGATTCTGGAAATGGTGGATTGTTAGATGTATTGGCAAGTAAAGTCTTTGGACGTGAAGAACAAGGTGGTGGTGAATATCTAAAAATTAAAGAAGCGATTGGAAGAATGGAGGATTCTGTTTCATTTTTGACAACACAATATGCTTCGACTGCATTCGCTGCATTTAGAGGAAGGACATTAGAAGAAGTTGGGACTACTTTCTGTAAGCAAGCCATTTATGCGAATACCCCTTGGTTTGAAGATTTCATGGGGCAGTTGACAACGCCTGAAGATCCAACACAGTTTTATGCATCATTGACTGCAAAGACTTATGCGCCTTCACAAGGTGAGACTGCCTATGGTGCTTATTATCATATTTATGCGGGAACAAATGAAAATATTGAGAGAGTGGTTTATACTGTTTATTTGAAGAATTCATTAACTAGTGAGAGGTTTGAAGTGACTGGTGAATGTGGTGGTGCTTCTGCTTCATTAGATCTTGGTGGGATGGTTGATCAGAATATTAATTGTATTGGGCCTGAAGGAATGGATCAAGTTTGTGTTGTATTGAATGGAGAAACACATTGTGGATTTGGGTCAGTAACAACTGCATTTAGTTCTGATTATTTGAAAAATTCTTTAATCGCTGAAGAAGCTAGAAAAAATATTGATTCTGAAGAAGAATGTTTCCCTAGTGCTACTTCGGAGTCTTCAACAATAAATTCATTAGCTTCATTGGGGATATCACAATCATTTACTGTTGGTGAGTTGAGTACTGGGATACAAAGAGTATGTTCAATAAATGATCCTGGTGCTGGTCAAGGTGGTAGTTGGACCCCGATTGGTACTTGTGGTACTGATAGTGATGATAGATCCTTAGGTGATTGTTGGATTAATGAGGATTCGATTAATATTAATGATGCAAAGAAATCTGAAGTTGTGAATGAGCATTTAGAAGAAGTTGCTTTTGCAAAACAGAAAGAAGCTTGGGGTATTGTAGATACATTAGATATTGAGAAGTCTAGTGCAGCTTATGTTGAGTATTTGAATAATTATAAGAAGAGTGAAAATTGTAAGGATAATATTAATTATGCTAGTCATTTTAGAAATTTGTATATGAGGACTATTAGTTATGATTATGCTGCTAGTTCTGAATATTACATTGGTATGATCTTTTATGATATTGCTTTGAATAATGTTCAATGTGGGATGACTGGAAGGAAAGAAATTGATTATGTTGGTTATCTTGATGGTAGGTCTATTGGAACTTTGAGTGAATATACTTTGAAATCAGATGATCAAGTTACGTTCACAATTAGTTTTAAAAATGTTCAAGATGGTGAAGAATTTTCGGTTACTACTACTAGTAATAATGCGGTGATTATTTGTGATGATGCAAAAGATAGTTGTAGTGTTGAAATTGATATGACTGCTCGGGATGGGATGGAGTATATAATTGTACCTATTACTATTGTAAATTCTGATGGTGAACCAATCTATATACAAGAATTTAAGTTTACTATTAATGCCCCTGAAGATGTTTTTGAAGAAGCTGGTGTGTTGTGTGATGGATGTGGTGGATTATTCGGACTTGGATGTGAGATGAGTACTTGTCATTCAAATGGGGATGCTTGTTATTTTAATGAAAATGGAATTGATGAGTGTTTTGCATGTGAAGATTTGACTACAGAAAAAGTTGATGGAGATGATAGATGCCAGGAATTAAGTTATGATGAGAAGTTATGTGAAGATGATAGTTGTTATGATTTATTTTTAGAGGAAGATAGTATTGCTGGAAGTTGTTATTGGGATGATGGCGCGGATGATGGAGAGAAGTGTAAGTATACTAAATCTTCGAGTACGAGGACAACTACAACAACTACTACTGTTGCTTCCGGAATTTGTGCTGCTACTGGTGGTAAAGATGCGTATGAAAATGCGTTGTTAGATATGGTGGCTGCATGGGAATCTGGTGGGGATTATTTTGTTTATAATACTGGAACATCTACCCCAGGAAGTTTTACGGATTGTTCTGAGGGACATCCGGCTGTTCAGAGTTATAGTTTTCCAAGTCCACAGGCCGCTGGGAGATATCAATTTATTAAAAGTACTTATGAAGGTTTAGTTGTTGATGGTTATTTTGGTACAGATGGATTAGATTTTTGTCAAGCTGCTCAGGATGAAGCTGCGTTAAGTCTTATATATGATAAAAGAAAAGTTTCTTATAATGAAATTGTTGAGGCTTATACTCAAGGGCCTGATAGTGAGGCTTGGGTAAATATGATTGATAAATTGGCTCCTGAATGGGATGCATTCCCTTATAGTCATAATAGTCATAATGGAGATCAGATTAGTTATTATGGACATAATACTCATGGAACTATTGAAGACCTTTATAAAATTTATGATCAATGTTTCAATGATGTTGTAGTTAGTTCTGAGCAAACTCCTGGGGGAATTTATAATGAGGTATTTGATGAAATAAGAGTACCAAGGAAAAAAGCTGCAGGGTCTGATTTGACTGGAATTGATGCTGGTTTAATTGGTGTTGCTGTATCTTCTGGTATGAGTGGGCATGAAATAACTTCAGAGTTAGAAAATGCATTAATAGATTTGGTTACGAAAGCAAACGATTTGGGGTTCTCTGGGACTGTAACATTAACAAGTAGCTATAGAGAAAATGATAATGGATTGCATGGTAGTGGAAATGCTGTTGATATTAGAACTAATGATTTAAGCTTGAAAGATAGATTGATATTGATTCGGGCTGCAATTGAATCTGGATTTGGTGAGATTTATAATGGTGAAGAATCCGGGTCTGTAGGATTATCTGCAGAGGAAAATGATGTTTTGGAATGCTTCTGGTTGGATGAGCATGGTAATCATTTACATATTGGGCTTGAAGATAGTACTCAAAGTTGGGAATCTTGTATTTAGTAATCTTTTTAATTCTGGAGATTTTGTTTATCTTTAATGAAATCTTTTTGGAAAACATTTGTTATTGATTTTTTAGTATTATTCTTGGTATTCTGGTTGTTTGTGTTCAGTAAAGGGTATGTGGGTAATTTTTTGGAAGATGTGAATAGTATTGATCTTGATATTGAGGGAGCTGAAGCAGAATTGGATAATCAGTCTACTGAGCAAATTGAAACCTTTGTTGAGGATTATGAGTTTTCTATTTGGTGGTTTTATGTGTTTATGGTATTTATTATTCCTTTAATTGGATTTTTGTTAATCTTTGGTTCTCAAGCATTTAATATTGCTATTATCAAAAAAAGTTTTAATAAATTCTTATTGAATTTAGTTTATTGTTTATTAATATTATTTATATTATTTATGATTATTAGTTATTTTATAGAGAA
>JAGVZZ010000041.1 GCA_018302205.1 Candidatus Woesearchaeota archaeon | reverse complement strand
ACAATTCCAAGAAGGAATTATATGAACATTTAGAAAATTTTTGGAGAAAACATTTTTTTAGTCATAATTTGCTCAATTATTTAAGTCCTTGACTATAGATGCAGAAAAGGGTCCAATTCTAAATCTATTTGCGGATTTTCTAAAACCTAATGGAATTATTTATGTTACAAATGGAGATTGTATTTGGCCACAATTTTTAACTGAGAATGTTCCTAAATTGAGAATAGATTGGGATTTGACTGAAGCGACTGATTATCAAACAAATCAATATCAATGGCAACCAAAAGTTCTTAGAAAAGTTAGTTGAAAGAGCAAAGGAAGCCATCGTGACGATTGAGCGACACAAACCTTTACAAAGATTTGATACAAGGAAGCTTTCAGCGAAGCGACTAAAAGAAAGGTATTTAAAGAAAATAAAAACCCCATTCAATATGAATGAAGACAAATTATACAATATATTGATTGCAATCTCAATAATTGGAATTATTGTTGTATTAGTGTTGATATTCACG
Organism: Candidatus Woesearchaeota archaeon; assembly: GCA_018302205.1. Classification (GTDB taxonomy): domain Archaea; phylum Nanobdellota; class Nanobdellia; order SCGC-AAA011-G17; family GW2011-AR17; genus JAGVZZ01. The sequence goes on along the minus strand of JAGVZZ010000041.1, from coordinate 23,772 downwards.
ACTAAGACTACTGAATCATTCACAGAGTTGTATTTTGAGGATCATCAGGATTTGCCTTCGGAGTATTTATTAGATGAATATGAATTTGAGTTTACTATACATAATTTAGAGAATCAAGCTCTGGATTATGAATATAATGTCTACATAGAATATTATGATAATGAGAAATTAAAGGAGACTAGTACAATTGAAAAGAGTAATATTATATTAGAGCATGATTCCACTGTGACTATCAAACAAGAGTTTGAGATTACTAAAGAATATGATTATGCTAAAGTTATCGTTGAAACAAATGGTCAAGAGATACATTTCTGGCTAAGGAGCGAAGAATGATAGTAGTAGATATCTTGCATGCTGTGATAGGATTGGCATTTGCGCTGTTCATACCAGGGTTTTTGCTGACTAAAATCATATTCGCAAAGCAAGAAATACTAGAAACAGCGGCTTTTTCCATAGCATTCTCAATAGCGATAGACATCTTCTTAGGGCTATTCCTAGGGGCTAACGAGACAATGTTCAATATTACTGGTGGTATAACTGAATTGAATGTTTGGTTCTATATGGTAATTATCAGCATTATATTGGGAATCGTTTATTTAGCAAAGGCAAAAGGGCTCTTAAAAAAACGAAAATAGCTTCTATAACATATATTTTAGACAAATAAGGTTAAAATAGGCTTACAAGACTTATATTCGGTGAAAATGGGGTTGTATTAACTGAAGAGTTATAACAAAACATAAGGTTTATATACTGGTCTTAATTCTCAAGGAGTAACAATTCCTTAAGGAGGAGTATAAACAAAATGAAAAGACTATTATTAGCAATGATGTTTGTGTTAAGTCTATTAGCTATTCCAGCTATGGCAGACAGTGACAATTATGATTTTGACAATGTCTACGTAAACGGAATTAACTTAGACGACGCAACAGTATATGTTGAAAGAGGAGAGAATGTTGATATCTATGTATACTTCACAGGTACAGGCGATACAACTGACGTAAATGTTAAAGCATGGATCGGCGGTTATGAATATGACAACGTCCAAGCAACAAGCGGTATGTTTGATGTTGAAGATGGTATTAGCTACAGACAAAAATTGTCTTTAGAATTACCTGAAGATTTGAACGCAGAACAAGAATACACATTATATGTAGAAATCTACGATGATGTTGATTCTGAAACATACACAGCTGATCTATTAGTAAGCAGAGAAAGACATTTGTTAAGCATTGTAGATGTTTTGACAGAAGATGTTGATGCTGGTGATTACACAACTGTTACAGTAAGACTATCTGATATGGGAGACCATAAAGAAGAAGATATTAAAGTTACTGTAAGTGTACCAGAATTAGGCATTGAAAAGTCAACTTTCTTAGATGAATTGACAAGTGATGAAATTGACAATGAAGATGAAGAATCCTCAGAAGATGTTTCATTAACCTTCCAAATTCCAGAATGTGCTGAAAATGGGGAATATGAAGTAGATGTTACTGTTGAATACAATAACGGATACAGTTCCTTAGAAGAAAGTACATCCTTGAGTGTTGAAGCTCAACAGCATTGAGACTAGGCTTTGGAATTTTAGCTGTATTAATCGTTATCTTAGCATTGATCTTGATCGTGCGAAGATAAATTTTTTTATTTTTTTTTATTTCTTATTTCTAATAATTATTGATGATTTTTCTAAAACAATACTTTTAAATAAGATTAGTCTTGTCCCCATTATATAATAAAACCAAGAGAAAGACTTGGAGGTAAGGGCGTTGAGAATAGATGGAAAAGAATATGGAATTGGTAGAGTTGTCGGTAAAAGAAAAGATGAACAGACGTACTCCTGGAGAATCACCTTTGAATTAGATTTAGGGAAAGAAATTAAAAGATATTCTGGAATGTATAGCAATCCAAATCGTTTTGAAGAAAATAAAGACTATGTTTTTGTAAGTGGAAGAGACATTGGATTTAGATATGTTGCTAATTCTGAAGAAAGACAAGCGGTTTTGGAGGAATATCAAAAAATTTGTAATGCAGAGAAACCTAAAACACTTGTTGAAAGAATAAGAAAATATTTTAGGTTATAAACTATTTATTTTTTTTAATTAAAAAAGAAAAAATTATTTTCCAAAAAAGAAGTTCAAGACCATTGAAAAGAAGCCTTGTTCTTCTAAACCTGCGGCTTTTAATGGACCTGAACAATCAAAATCGGGATTATAGTAAATACCTTCAATATCTTCACCTTCACCACAGGTTAAACCCATAGAGGTATTTGTTAATATATCTAAGCAGTCATATTTTACTGGAGATTTACATTTTATTGAAGGACCACCATAATTTAATATTTTTGAACCCTTAGTGCAACCACAAACATAATCAATTATTCCATCACTAGTTGAATCACAACCGCCGGTTTTATCAATTAAGGAATCACTATCATCATCTATTAGGTTATTACAAATTTCTATTGAAACAGATGGAGCTGAATAGGATGCCTCAATACAAGTTGATGTAGTTATATTACAAATATAGCCAGCATCTTGATTACATTCATAATCAGCAGCACAAGAAGTTGCACAATAACCATCAGCAGCGCATTCATATTCAGAACAGTCATCATCCGAGGAACAACTTGTTCTAGAATCAATACAAACTCCATCTTCACATACATATCCTGAAGCACAGTCTATATAAGTATTCAAGATATTTGGGCCATCACAATAATATTCTATTACCTTACTTGATGAGAAACAGTAGTCAGTAGCGGAAGAACCATTAGACTGAGTTGTATTTGAAAGTGTGTATTCATCAAGGCCACTATCAGGATCAGTACATATTATTATTGAAGTTGAAGTGCCACAATAACCAAAACCACTTGCATCAGTCATACAACTATAACTTGAACCATAAGTTGAAGCACAATCTATTCTTGTCGAAGTAGAACTTGTTGAACTTCGCAAGTAATATTCTTTCAAATAACCAGAATAAATACCTGAAGTGATACAAGCATCTTTTGATGAACTTATTGTACTATAATTACCAAAGGAAAATGTATATGTTGTTGTTCTATCAACAGAACCAGCAACTAACGGATAATTACCACCATCTGTCTCAAAGTTTGAATAAGTAGAACTCAAAATTGTATCACATACAGTTGGAGTTGTTGAGTCACAATAGTATTGTTTAACAGAAGACATAGTTCCAGAGCAATAATATTCAGAACAACTTGCATAACCTGCCGAGGATAAAGAACAATAATCAGTATAAGTTGAACTACCATTTGTGGTAGTATAAGTTACTGTACCTGAAACCAAAGGATCATCACCACTATCAGTTTCAGTACATGTGTCTGCCAAAGCAAAAGTTAAACTAAATATTAATAATGTTAAGATTAAAATTATTTTTTTCATTAAATCTCCCCCTTATTTTTTATTTAGTTAAGATGAACTCATTAATAAAGATTTATTTTTTTTCTATTTCAACAGCCAATTCTTTTGGATTTGTTTCAGAGCAGCCATTAGCTGTTAATTCTAAACGATTAAAGAAAGTATTTTTGTTGACGCGACCAGTAATAGTTAATTGTTTGCCAGCAACCTTACGTTGAATTTCCCTGAACTTATCGGGATTGTCCTTTAAGGTTAATAAATCATCCACTTCTAAAATTTGTTTGACAACATCCCTGAAACAGACCACACGAATATTTTCAGTGCCGTCATCAAAAACGAAATTTAAAATTGCTTGAGGAACGGAAGCAACCTGGTTATGAGTGGAACAGAAATAACCGTCACCACGATTCTCAACTTTTTTATTACATTGTGGGCAAGAGTCATAGAACCTTGGTTCGAAAATTTGGACAATTGTGCCAACAACGGAAACATTATCGTTCTCTTGTAGGTCTTTGATGAATTTGCGGTCAATATTTTGTACAGGAGCGGATTTGACATTAGTAATAGTCTCACCAGCAGGGTCAACAACCCAAGAAGCTTGGGAACCCATATGGACTTCTTTGCCGCCAAAATTATTATCGCGGACATAGCAGTTCATTACCTTTAATATGCAGCCATCTTTCAAGCATCCTTGTTCTAATTCTTTGATTTGTTTCTCGTCCCAAACAACTAGCCTACAAGTGCCCGTATCGTCACCGACTAAAATGTTTGCAACGCGGCCTTCTCTTGAAGCAGTCTTGAAAGAACGGATCTCGTTAACCTTTAGGACCTTGACTAATAATTCTACATTCTTGAAAGCGGGATTTAGTTCTTTGATGGAAACCTTTTTAGGGGTCGTGGAAGGAGTTTCGTAAACTCTAACGCCTAATTCGTTTGCAACAATGTGAGCAGCACCATCCTTAGAAATTAAATCGGATAATTGGTTTAATTTAGCTTTTACCTTAACTTCAATCTCTTCTCTAGTCAGACCTTTCTCTGTAGAAATCTTCGTTACAATCTCCTCATAATTTAAAGTTGGCATTTTTAATTTTATTACTTAGAAAATGATTTATAAAGTTTTGTGGGAAGTAGAATATATTGTTGATTTTATTAAAAAAGGAATAAAAAAAATTAAGGTTCCAACCAGATAGTTGTGGATGGAATTGTGTCTTCGTAAGCGAAGCCAGATAAGGTTATTGTTAACTCACTAGATTGTGAACCCAAGTTTGTGGAGTCAATACCATTAACCAAACAAGTAACATAATCAGTTTTTTCACCACGGCTTAAAGTTACTTTATCTGGACAATCAATGTCATAAGCGCCACTTACAGAGATATCAAACTCTTCCCTATAACCAATATCTCTATACTCAAAGCAATCATTTAAACTTTCAACAATTGTTCCAGTACCAATGTTTGCAAGATATATTTTGAAACGCATTTGGCCGGTTGGTTCACCAGGGTCGACATCAACAGGATTTTGGTCGATTTGAGTAACCTGGACACTTGAAGGTGGGTTTGCACCAGCAGGTAAGTTTGTACCGATTTCATCCTCATTAGCTGTGTAATATAAGAATGCTTTTACAATAACAGGCTCTTGATAACAATACAAGCCAGTAATCTCTTTTGCAATCTTACTTGAGATATCCCCTTTGTAAACTAGTGGACCGATGCTAACTTCGGTAGTTTCTTCTAGACAAGTTTCAGAATCAATAGAGTATAATGCATCAGCAGTAACTACATCAGCACCAGAGAATATTGAACTAATAGCTGCATCACCAGTTAAACGAACTTTTGCGTTACCAGCTGCAATGTCTTTTGTGTAAAGATTTGTTAAAATAATTTCTATATCAACCTCATCACCAGACTGATAAGCGTTGGTTTCTGAACTCACTGGAGCAAAGTCTGCAAACGTGGCTGTGATCATTTGAGAATCATCACCATAACAGTTTGCATATTCACCTGTAAGACCATTCGTAGTATTTGTCTGAGTACAAGAAGATAAAACAAACAAGCTTAAGACTAATATGATTAACACACTCTTTTTGATTACCATGGGAATTTAAATGGAAATGAGATTTATTAAGTTTTCTGTGATTAATTTTTAGAAGAAACATATTATAACGAGAATAAATACCAATCTGACTTATCAAAAGATTTAAATACCCCTTAGGAGTAGCACCTTTATGCAAATTATAATTGGGCAACATGGGGAATCAAGACTTGATTCAGTTTTACCACTGGGATTAGAACTAATACTAGAAAAACCCTTGACTATTTGTGTTGGAGAGAACGGAACAGGTAAAACTGCATTTCTTAAATTAGCTTATACAGCAGCTCAAAATGCAATTTCTCGGAGAGAATCACCACGTATATCTATTGATTCACCTTCACCGTTATATCCATTAATATATTCTCCGCCAACTTTTGCTCATAGAACAGATCTTGATCAACGTGCATTTTTTGAAGAAAGAGGTTTTAATGGAAGTCCAGGTTTAGATGTAAAACTTTGGCTAAATGAATATAGAAAAAAAGCCGAAAGATTTTATAGGTGGGCAATTGAATATGATTCAGAAGCACCTAATGGGACATTAAGGCCCTCAAGAATTTGGGTAGAAGAAGATGTGGCGCAAAAATTCCAAGGGTGGATTGGAGAAGACAGAACAGAATTAAAAGAATTATTACCGAAAAATGTACAAAAACAATATATTGTTAAGGGAGTTTGTAAACCAAGATCTATTTATTTTCCTTCAATTTCTGCTTTTCAAAGTTTAAATGATGAGAGAGCAGATAAGTTCGCTTCCAAATGGGCTCAATTCCAAAGAAATTATTTACTTACTGGAACTGATAACGGAGAAATGTTACTTCTTTTTGATGAACCAACCACAGCTTTAAGTTATAGAAATAAAAAAGAATTTTTAAAATGGCTTGAAACATATACTGAACAAAATCCTGGAGCACGAATAATACTTACAACCAATGATTCATTATTAATTGAAACAAATAAAATTGATCGGCAATTCTTAGATTTTGATTCAAACCCTGTTGCAATTAAACAATCAATATCTTATGAAGAGAACTAATTTCAAAATTAAAAAGATTTATTCTTCAACTTCAAATTCTATAGAATCTTTTTGTTCAACAGCATAATCAATCCTTACCCAACCAGGATAAGTATCTTGGCCGCCAACAAATTGGGAAAGTAAAAAGCCGTCCAACTTGCAAGTAATTGAAGCTTCATAATCTTCGTCCTCATAGAAATTTAAAGTGCCACAATCATTTGCTTCACCAAACATGATGATTGAAACGTCAGCCTTTATTAATGGGCCTGAAGAAGAAGATTCTAATTTGTTCCCAGAAATACAACTAGAATCAGATAAATCATTTGTAAAACAAATTTCAAAAGGTGCATAAGTTGTATAAGTATAACGATTAATAAAAGTCATAAAATGATTTCCTGAGGCTTTATCAGAAACATAAGTAGTATCAAAATTAATTAATGATTCTTCAAAGTTTTCATCATCATTATCATCCAATGTAATATAATATGATTGACAATTGCAGCCGCCAAAGCCAGAGAAATATTGTTCGTCTAAACCTGTAACACAAACCTCACCATACTCAACACCAGATTCACCAGAGTCAACAACTGTTGCTGTAACTGGCATTCTGTCGTTAGCAAAAACAATGTCCTGAGGAGAATTTATTTCTAAATCTACTGAGCTTGAACCGCCAGAGCAATAAGGTGGGCATTCAGTAGGAAGAGTTTCAGTAGTATTTGTAGCACAAGATGCTAAGAATAAAAATAAAATTAAAAGCAAATATTTTTTCATTATGGACCCTCAACAATTAATGAATCATCAGCACCAACTAAACTGATTGAAGTATACTTCTCATTAATTTTGTATCTGTATTTTGATTCTGCTTTGTATTCTTTTACAACATAAGGCTTGTCACTTAATATTTCTGGATCAATATATAGCCAGCATTGGAAACTATGATAATCGGATTTGCCGAAAAATTCTCCAGAGTTTAAGTAATAATCAAATAAGTCTACCATGGAATCATCTAACTTGTAAGTATTGTAACGATTTTCTACACCAGTAAATACAAAAGGACAACCTGGGCTTGGATCGCCATTTAATTGGTCGTCAAGTTCGATACCATCAGGTAAGCTTAATGTGAAATCAGAAAGTTCTAGGATATTACCATTCCATTCATTCCTTAAAGTAATACCAATAGTGTTATATGAAATTACATCCCCAGAACGGACTACTACAGGTTGTTCTTCTTTACCCTCGCCACCAACACCAATACCAATACTGATTGGTTCACCATTGTAAGTTGTTCTTAAATCACTTGAAGAAACATCTAATCCGTAATCATCAAAGAAATCTTTGTCGCCTAATGAATCCGAAAGATCACCAGAAATAAAATATACGGGGATTGAAACGTCTTCAGTAGCATAATCGAAAGCGAAAGCACCGTAGATAATATATGCACCATCTAAATCTTCTGTTTGAGCACCTGAGAATCTGCAAACGGGTTGTGAGTCTCTTCGGATTGTTATTTCAGAAGAAGGGATAATTTCTCCGTCAATCTTTTCAGGGATTTCTAAAACATGGCCATCTTTCTCAGTAATATTGAAGTAACAATAGAACTCTGAATCATAAGTTGAATCTCTTGGGACATTGAAGTATTCTATTTCATATAAAAAGTCTATAGCATAACCAGCAGGAAGAGTATTACCAGTTATAACTCTGAAGTCAGATAAATCAACACCCATTTTTTTACTAGAAGAGTTTGTGGAATAACTAAAGTAATCACCAGAACCGACGGAAGTCACTCCAGAAAAAAAATCCATAACAGGATCTATTGTAACAGTTCTTACATTTGCTAAAGCTTCTGCCATAGATCTTTGGCCAGCTTCAGAACCGAAATAACCATAACCCAAAGCGAGTAAAACTAAGAATGCAAATATCAAAGCAGTCATAGAAATAAGTTTTTTTGTGTCAGTAGGTTTAGAATTATCAGAAGATAATGATTCTCCCCTTTTGTTCATAACACCATGTAATAACGAATCCCTCTTTGAAGCTTTAAGCAAACCCATCAAACAATAAATAAGCTTATTAATATTTAAATCTTTTTAGATGGAATGATGGATTTGTGTGTAACCGGGATAATCAGGTTATTTTTCATACTTATAAAATTTGGTTGGAATCATTGGGGTTGGACAATTACTATTTTGGTCGGAGGATTTTTATTATTCAAACTTGCAAAAGCAATTGGATTCAAAAAAATATTTGGAAATCTTGTGGAATTAGGACTTATTGAGTATGTTATATTTTTTCCGATACTAATAATATTATTATTCATGGGATTGATATTGGGAACTTGGATTGCATCCTTATGGTCTGGTATGGGGTTCTGTGAAATAATTGAGCAAATGACAACTTGGTTTCTGTAAATTTATTTAAACCTTAAAATAATATTTTGATTATGAAATACTTGTTCCTATTAGTCTTTTTGATACTTGCAGGATGTTCAAATGAAATTGATGAGTTTGGAAGAGGGTATAATTTTAGTTATGCCACGTCGATTTATGGAGTAGAGTTAGATTATTCGAACGTTTCTGGGAATATTGCTAAAGGGGATGCTGCATTAATCGAAGCGCGAACAAATAATGGGGATTACAAAGAAGCAATCAAATATTATGAAGAAGCATTAGATGAAAGTGAAGGAAAAGATAAAGCGTTGTTATATGAAACATTAGGTTCGATTACAGGCAATAAAAGATATTATTACAAAGCTTACAAAGAATGGGAAGAGATTGATCCTTGGAGAGCTGAGATTGATTTGGGACTTTACAAATGGGGGTCGTTTGCATATCAATGGGAAGATTCTGAAATTCAAGAGAAATATTTTGCATTGAGTAAAAATACTTCTAAGATTATTATTGGAGAAAGTGGGTTTGAGATGGATGAAACGGATGTTCTAGTCTCGCAAGTTGATCGGGCTACAAGGGATTGGTTATCGTCACAGTTACAGGATTATGATTCTGAGAATATCCTAACAATATTTAGTGAAGGGTATGATGTTGAAGGGATTGGATGGCATGAAGGAGGAAGAATCAAACAATACAAAGAAGTAAACTTCACACATAAAGTTAGTTATGGAATTCTAGCAAAAAAGATTGGAGATAAATGGTATGCGCCAAACGAAGAAGGGAAATTTATGTTTGAGGTACAAGAAGATAAGATACTTTATCCAACAACAAGATTTTTAGCAGAAGATTTGGCTTTAGTCATGGATACGCATGGGGTGAATATGTTAATATATGATGCAATGAAAGAGAATGCAACAGTAGTCATGGGATGTTGTGACAGCGTCGGGAAAATTAAGGCAGCATTATATTTGAATGAAAGAGGAATTAATGTAATCTGTAATACGGACAAATATTTGTATTTGGGATTGGGACAAGCTAAACTTACTTATGGGTCGGTGCCATTCAAGATTGAAGATTCTAAGATTATCTTTGGGAAACAGGAAGTTGAAATTGGGGTTAATGAAAAGATCATTGTGATGAATTCTACTGAGGATTATGGGATCAGTTATTATCAAACGCCAACATTATACTTTACAAAACTGAAAAAAATCACAACCTTGCCATTAGATTTAGAAATTGTTAATGTGGGTGGTGTAGGAGAGACGAATAAACTAGTCGAAAAAGCTGAGGAACTTAATGCTTCTGTGATTGCAGCAAGAGTTTACAATGAAGAAGATTATAAACCTTTGAAAGCTTGGTTAGAGAATAATGAGAAGCATAGATTAGTATTATTTCATTCAGAGCCGTATCCATATGGATATAGATTATACAGAGAATTTGAAGAACAAGTGACGTTTGATGATATGATGCCTAGATTTGAATAATTAGAAAATATATTCTAGAGAAAAAGTTTAGTTATAAGCCTAGATAAAGAAACGGAATGTATGAATAAGAAGATATTTCTAGTTTTGATGTTCTCTTTAATCGCAAGAATAATATATTTCGTTTATGATCAAATAATTTGGTGGGATGCGGCAGTTTATTTGTCAATGGGGAAGTTTATCTTTAGCTCTGGAGCATTAGGATTCTGGGAGCCGATAAGGCCTTTATTATGGCCGTTCATTCTAGGATATGGATGGTGGATTGGAGTTAATCCAATAATATGGGGGCATATATTTAGTACATTATTTTCTCTCAGTGGGATATATTTAGTCTACTTAATCGGGAAAAAGTTGTATAGTGAAGATATTGGAATTTTGAGTTCAGTATTAATCAGTTTTACTTGGATATTTTTCTTTTTTAATGCGAGATTGTATACAGAAATTCCGGCAGTATTCTTTATGTTATTAGCAGTGTATTGCTTTTTGGAAGAAAAGAATTTGCTATCAGGCTTTTTCTTAGAATTGGCCGTGATGAGTAAGTTTCCTGCAGGATTGTTGTTGATAATTCTATTGATCTTTTCATGGAAAAATATTAAGAATATATTAGAATTGATTGCAGGATTTTTAGTAATCGTAGTTCCTTATTTAGCATTCAATTATTTATATTATGGGGATGCATTCTCAACCATATTATTTGCACAAGAGTTTTTGAGGTATGCAGGGATATGGATATTTAGTCAACCATGGTGGTATTATTTCTGGGAGATATTGAAACAAAATGTGTTGTATGTGTTTGCAGGATTTGGAGTTTATTTTGCGTTTAAGAAAAAAGAGTATTTACTGACGACAATATGCGTAGCATTTTTAGTTTACTTTTCTATAATGGCGCATAAAGAAATAAGATTTGCAATAATGTTTTTGCCGTTCTTAGCAATAATCGCAGCCGTAGGGTTTATGAGAATATTAAGGAATAAAGAATCATTAGTGATTATTACTCTGTTGATTTTTATTATTAGTTTTAGTGTGCCAGCAATAGTGGAAAATGGATACTTTAATTATTTTGAAGATAAAGAATTAAGCGGAGAATTGTTAGTTGTGCACCCGTTAGTAGGGTATAATGCTGAGAAAGCGACATTGATGTATTATCCTTGGTTTAATTCAACTATGGCAGATTATTGGTTAGAGTATATTGAAGATAATGATGTTGAGTATGTTGCTCTAGATAATTGTGAAGGAGGATTCTTGTGTGATCCTCTGGATTTAGAATGTGAGAATAAAAAGGAAAAAATATATTCTTATTTAGAGAATAATTATGAAGAAGTGTTATATAGTCAGTCAGGGTATTGTGAATATATTATTTATAAAATAACATACTGAAAAACCCTTGAATAAAATAACACAAGGGTCATCAGATACTGAAGAGTTGTTAATGATTCGAGATTTTTCATTTAAAAGATTTAGGTAAGATTGAGAAGAATAATTCTCTTGAATACAACCGTCACCTAAGATAATATAAGATTCAGTTTCGGAATAGATTGGATATTGTGCAATTAATGTTGAATTGAAAGCATAGTCAGGCTCACTAGCAGAATAATCTAAATGAATTAAATAACCTACACGGATATAATAATCTAAAACGCGCACATCAGGAGAAGGACTCGCAAAAATCCCGTAATAATTAAGAGGGGCCCAAACATTACTTAGAATAGAGCAATTTAGGGAGTATAATTCCTTTTGGGGAGTATACTCTTCAAAATTATTATAAGAGAAAAATAATAATATTGGTGTAATGATGATAAATAGAATTATAATTCTTTTTGAAATATTTCTAGGAATTTTAGACAAAGCATAAACACTAAAGAAGACAAATGGTAAAGTTAAAGGGAGGTAATAGCGAGTAACATCAGCTTTCATAGAGAAAATAGAATATAAAATAAGAATAAAAGAGAAAAGGAATATTAGATTCTTTCTTGAAAAATCTTTGTTATAAATAAAATAGAATACGCCGATTATAAACAATGGCAAAAGGATGTTTGCTACGGAAAGTATTGAAGAAATATTTAATGTGTTTTGTATGTAATCCCTATAAATTATGTTTAAAGCAAAGCTATCGGCTATCGAATAGAATATATTACCATAATGGGATTTATTGTAGATAAACCAAGGGATAAATGGTACCACAAAAAGTAATGCGGAGATTATTTTATTCTTCAAACCTTTGTGAAATAAGATTAATGGGAAGAAAATAACAATAGGATAACGAGTTAGACAAGCAAGAGATAAAAATAGTGTAGAAAAAGGTTTATCATCGATTAAATAGGCAATAAAAAGTTCTAATAAAGCAAAGGCTAAAAGTTCTGATCCTTCAATAAGGCCATTTAATAAAACAAATACATTTGCGCTGAGTAAATAAAAATGGAAAGGATTTAACTTTAAGGATTTAGCTAATTTAACAGAAGCGTACATGAATAATAATGAAACTAAAACAATATAGATATACTCTGAGATTTTCCAGCCTAGGAAATGAAATAAGCCTAAGATAATAGATGTAAGTGGTGGTCGATAAATTTCAAAATAAGAACCATTCCCAAATAAGTATTTGGCATTTGAGACATAAACCGAAAAATCCCAACCGAGAAATAATGAATGTTGGATTATAAAAAATATAGTTGAAACAATAAATACGATTAAAATCTTATGAAGAAGTTTCATCTAGGATAGTTTGAATAGATGGATAATTTGAGTAACCTTCTATGACCTCACTATTAATAACCAAAGTTGGAGATACTGAGATATTATAATAAATAACTAGGGACTCAATAGCTGGATCATTAAAATCTTTGTTGATTGAAAAAACATCTAAAGTGCCGTTGCTTTGCTGGACTAAGTTATCTAATACATAACCTTGAAGCTCGGAAGTTGAATCATCTGGGGTATAGAAATATAAAATAACGTCATTCTGTAAATTACATTCCTCTTTGAGTTGATTAAATAAGATGTAACCTTTTATTTCTAATAAAAAATAACGTTGTGCAATATACTGAAACTCATTGTCATTGAAAATACTTTTAGTTTCATAAGAATTCAAATAATAACCTAATTCGACTAATTCTGAAGAGATAGAATTCAATCTTTTTTCAGCCATAGAACAATCGTTCATATCAAATTCATCCCAAAAAGCTTGTTCAACAAGGTAACTTTCAGTATTAACTTCATAACCACGAAGTTCGTCAAAAATAGTATTTGATCTTAGATTATCTAAATATAAACCTAATAACAAACCAGCACCAAAGATAGCTATAGTAATCAATAAACTTCTAAGAAATATTGCTTTTGTGGTTACCATTTTTTCTTGACTTTAGTTATTTCCTCGTATACAGAATGCACCCATTGTGCAGATCTGAAAAGGGGATAAATCGTGAAGTATATTAAGATTGTGAATGGATATCTCCAAGGTTCGTTAATTCTTCTATAGGCATAAATATAGATTAAAAAACAAGCTAACAAGGAAATAATTATTGGGAAATAAACCATTAAATCAAAATTTAATAATGAATAGTAAAGATTAGGTAGCTCCCAACCCTTAAAGTATTCTATACCTAAGGAAAAAAACCTTGAAGCCCAAATAAAAAATTGGTCCGATAAATTATAGAGCATCAAAGAGAACATGGCTAGGACTATAATTAATGAAATAATATTCAAAGGTAATTGGAACCAACCGAGAGCACCATACTTTTTGTTAAAAGCCATATCCCCATATTTAATAGTAGTACCAATAAATCCGCGGTACCATCTTACACGTTGTTTCCAGAACCATTTGAAAGTGTTAGGGACAAATGTATAAGTAAAACTATTTGGAGCTAATAAAACTTTATAACCGTGATAACGGACACGCATACCAAACTCAAAATCTTCGGTTAAATTGTGTTCATCGAAACCGCCGTACTTATCAAAAAGGAATTTTCTGTAAACACTTAATGCACCGTGTGTTGTTTGGAGTGTGTCAATCTTTGACATCAATAATCTAATGTAAGAAGAGAATACATACTCAATCTGTTGGAGTTTTTCAAAAAAATTCTTTGGTTGGTTAACTTTGATAATACTTATTACAGCACCAACATCTGGTTCGAATAAATGCATCATTTCTTTAAGAGAATCTTTTAAGACAATCGTATCAGCATCAACACAGCCAATATATTCATTAGTTGCATACTTTAAACCTTCATTAAAAGCATGGGCTTTCATATGACCAGGTGCTCTAGATTTTTGGACTAATTGAATATTTAGATTTGGATGAGAAGCGAGAAATTTTTGGATTAATGCCTCTGTATTATCCGTGGAACCATGATTAACCGCAATAATTTGGAGTTTATCTTTTGGATAATCTAAGTTTGCAATAGAGTGGAGAGTTTTCCAAACACCAAAGCCAACATTCCAACAAGGAACAATTAAACTCACTGGAGGATAAACATAATTCTTTCTTTCAGGTTCTTTCAAAAAAGTTACTTGTAACCAAAATATACCTATAAATAAACTAAAAAATGTTACAAGCCAAATTACCAATTCAATCATCCCTATTTACTCTCCATATTTGTATACCGTCACGGTTGTACATAGTATAATAATTCTTTGTATACTGTAAAATAAATAATAAACCTTCTGTATCCGAATCCCATAATCTATCTCGCATCTCTGGGTCTATCCAAATATATTTGACATTGTATTTATTTATAATTTCTGTAGAGTTAGTTAAATCTCTATAATAGTAAAGATTGTTCAGATCATTATATCTTTCTTCAGGGTTAGGAGAGAACAAATAATTATCATCAATAACACTCTGATGACCCGCAAAATTTATCCAAATACCATTTTCAGGCTTAGAGATAACAACACTAGGGTCTAATGCTGAAAGATAATCAATTGCTTCTAAAGTTTCTTGATCAGGCATTGAATCAATTAGATGGTTAACTTGGGAAATCGAAGAGAATACTAAACCCAATAAGAAAATTAGAGTTATAAAAGATTTATACTGATGATTAGACCAGCGCATATCAAAAAGTTTGATTAAACCCAATGCTGCAAGAATGGCTAACAATAGGTTTAGAATAACTAAGGATTCAGTCATAAAAAATGAAAGGACCAATAAAATACCAATAGATAAAAAATAGAATGGAGAAGAATATTTTTTTGACCAAGAGATAATAGCACCAAAAATAGATAATAAAACGATAAAAATCCCTAAGCCATAAAGACTTCCAAAATCAAAAAAGATCTTGCTGAAAACTAAAAAAGATCCTTCTATAGGGGGAGAAAAATAACTCCAAGAACCGGCGAGGAAGAATAAAGTAATGTAGTAAATTAAAAGAGGAATTAGGGATGCCAGAAATGAATAAATCAACAAAGATTTACGATCTTTTTTTACAAAAAAGGTATACAAAAATAAAACTAAAAAGAAGCATAAAGTGAGGGGAATATTACAAAAAGTGAGCAGAAATGCTATAGGGATTAAGAAAAATTTTAACTTTTTATTTAAGTAAAAATAGAATCCCAAGATTGAGAGAAAAGTTGCGAGAGTAAATGAATTATAAAAACTAAACACATAAATGAATGATGGTGAAAGAGAGATTATCAAAAGAGATATGTTACGCCAACGTAAATCTGTAATAAAATGGGACAAAATTTTACCCAGTAATAAAAATGAAAATAACCCTAAAATAAATGGAAGTATTGTAATTAAGAAAGTTGGAGCAGGGATTAAAGCGATTGCGTTCACAAAAGAATACGCAGCAAACCGACCTCCAAAGCTTAATGAATCATAAAAAGAAAAATCAGAAGCTAATCTATGATACAAAAATGGATCCGTGCCAATCCAAGGCCCTTTTAATATAGGGACGATTATTAGAAACAAACACATAATCGCAAATACAAGGTATTTAGCATACCACTTGGTAAATAGTTGCAAATTCATTTTTATAGACTTCCTTGAAACACGTTTCATCAATTGTATAAACTAATGTTTCTGTATTATAAAGTTCTTTGGATTTTTGGGAAAAATAGATATATTCTACACCGTATTTATCTAAAACTTTTTTAGCTTTAACCAAAGACTCTGTGATAAATAAAAGGTTAATATCAGTAATTCTATCTTCAGCATTAATGAATTGGTTATCAATAATGTTAGCTCTATCTGAAATTGAAATAATTAAATTACCTTCATAGACGTTCCCAGCAATAACGCTTTCCCGAGGAGTATTGAATTTTAACCATTGTAAAGCGTCAATCTCTTGTTGTTGAACATTGTCATTAATTACTGAAGATGAAGCATAAATTGAAGGGATAAGCAAACTTGCAATTGAGATTAATACTAGAAGAGTAATAAGAACTTTTTCATAGGAAAATAACTTAGTAATGGATAAATATTTTCTAAAATGCATAAAGGTTATACTGGATAAAATACCTAATATTATGGAGAGAAAAATTAAACCTTCCTTAAATGGGATTAGACGCATTAGTAATAATGCAAAATCTGCCAGAAGGATTGAACTTAAAAAAGTGATTGCGGTGTTCTTTTGTTTATAGAGGATTATGCCAATAATTCCTAAGATTAAAGGGATAAAACCAACTAAAGTAATTGTCTCTAACAGATTAAAGTTTTGGAAGATATTACCATAAATCTCTAAGGGGATATTTTCCCAAATTGCGGAGAGACCCATTTCTAAATAAACAGATTTGTATAAAATTAAATTTACTAGTATAAGGAAAGTTGCTACTAAACCTAAAGCTTCATATTCCTCTGATTTAATTTGTAAAGATTGGGATAACATTAATAGGCCAAAGATTAAAAGAGTAAATAGTAATAGAAGGTTTAACGGGTCTAATAAAATTAATATTACAGATAAATACAAGAATAAAGATTGTTTACTTTTAATCTTTAAGAAGAGATAAACCACGAGGAAGAATAAAGGGATAGATACACTAATTACTGAGATCTGGTTTAATGTTGCAGTTAAAAATGTTGGGATAAAGGCACTTAAAGAAGCGGCAAATAATGAAGCATTATCATCATTTGTAATTTCTTTTGAAAGAAAGAAGACAATGAAAATAATTAAACTGCTAAGTAAACAAGGTAATATTTTGTAGATAAAATCGGGGGATATAATATCGAATAACCCCAAAAAGTAATGATAAACATGTGTATCAAGAATATAATTCCCACCATAACTTAATGGATCGTAAATTAAGGGAGTATAATTCTCAGAGATATATTTAGAATGTCTTAAGTTAAAGTATGCATCATCACTGCTATAGAATGGAACCTGTAATGCAAAAAATAACTGGAAAATAAATGAGGCTAAAAAAATGAATAATAATATTATGTGGACCTTACTCAACTTCATGCTGTAGTCCCGAAGTCATCAGAATTTAATTTCTTTAAGACTTCTGGAGAAGTTTTTTGAATTTCTAAAACGACTTGCTCAGGTAATAATTTATTCCGTTTTTTAGGAGCAATTTTGATTTCTTTAACTTCTTCTACGGCCTTTTCAGTTTCTTGAATTTCAGGGTTGGCTTGAGAATCTGGTTCTAACTTTTTTGGTTCTTCAGTTAGCTTTGATTGACGTTCTGCAACTTCAGTCATTTTTTGTTTTAAAGTTTCTTCAACAACATCAAAATATTCGAAGAATTTAGAAGCTAATTTTAGTTTTCTAGTTCGGCCAGATTTTTCTGTAGTAATAAACTCCATTTCCTTCAAAGCATGAATGTGATCATAAGCAGTATTACCACGCATTTTGATAATGTCAGATTGTAATGCTGGTTGCTTGTATGCGATTAATGCTAATGTTGCTTGAGTAGGAGTATCAAGTTCACAATTTGAAACTAATCTAGTGGATAAAGAATTATATTCGCGTTTAATATTTAATCTATACTTACCATCATCAAAAAATATTTCTAAACCTGAAGGTCTTTGAGTATAATCTTGGATTAATGCATTCAAAGCTTCTTGGATGGCACCTACGCTGCCGATATTACAGAAATTTGCAATCTCTTCAGTAGCCATAGCACGGCCAGTCATGAATAGTACTGCTTCAATCTTATTTTTTAAATCCTGCATGGTCGGGAATAAGAGAAAGAGGTTTAAAAAGTTTCTGATACTATTTTATTTATAAAGACTAACTTAGAGAATATCTCAATATGGCAGCAACTTTGCCGATTTCTTTTAATTGTTCACCCTCAGGGGTATCTATACTAATGATAATAAATTCAGCACCAATCTCTTCGCATTTTTCTTCTAATTTTTCAGATACGTCATCAGCCAAAGATTCTGAAACTAATAATTTCTCAACAGCACTAAGATCTAAAGCTTTTTGAACCTCAGTCAAACCATAAGCAACTTTGTTAGGTTCGGTAGATAAAAGTTTGAGGAATTTGTTCATGATTTCTTTTTCTTCAGTGATTGCTTCTTTGATTAAAACATCGCTACTTTTTTCAACTACTTCTCGTAAACCAAATGAACCTGTATAAGCTAAATCTTGAACAGCAACAACCTTACGACGAAGTTGTTCGTTTAAGAAACCTTCATCTAAAAAATGATTCTTTGTCATACCAGGACCACCAACTAAAATGCCTCTAAGATCTTTGACTTCTAAAAATGCATGATTAGCAGCATCACCAATACGATTGAAAAATTCTTTAGTTGCTTCTTCTCTAATTCTCGCGAACCTTTGAGCAGAATTATGGACGACTAAACCTTCAGCAATGAAATTTTCGTTCTCAACTTTAATATCAATAAGTTTTATTTCTTTTTCTTCGGTAATAATTGTTTTAATTAATTCACCTTTTCCGTCTTCAGTCAATAATAACATTCCTGGTTCTAATTGTTCTGCAGGCTTTTGAGAACCGTCTTCTAAGAAAAATAAATGGTCACCAGAAGCAATTATCTCTTCACCAGCTGATATTTTGTAAATCTTATTTTTCATAACTTCCCATTTGTCCAAAACTTTTGTAGTGATTAATTCTTTTTTAGTAAAATCATAGCTCATTAACTCTTCACCAACAAAAACTTCTCCTATTGGAGCCCATTGACCATCAGCTAATTCAACAGCGGTTTCAGGATGTAAACACTGGCCACCAGCCCGAGTCTTACCTGGGACTGCAGAAGTCATTTCAGTAACTTCTTGAATTTGGGTACCTTTTAAAAAACCAATATTGGCTTCTCTCTTGTCTAAAACAATTAAACCATACATATCCTTGACTTCGGATATATCTTTTAAGACATCAAGAATAAAGGTTTGATCACATCGATATAAACGAATCTTCAAAGGTTGAGGAGGTTCAATAGCAAATACTTGGATATCAGATTTTCCCTCCTTATCAGATATATCCCCAGAGAAAACTGCTAATCCATTCTCAGGAGTTTTTTTGTATAATCGTAAATGACGGATCATTCTTTCTAAAGAATCGATAACATGCTGTTGGGTAGTTTTATCTTTAATGTTAGAAGCAGTACCTTGCTCTTGCATTAAATGTTGAATAATCTTTATAATATCGTAACCTGCGGGAACGTAAACTGAAACTAGCTCGGTATGCCTACCACGAATCTTCTCCAAACTACGTATAAAACGCTTAAGTTTCTGCTTGTCTTTGGTATTTATTCCCATGGTTAAAGTGTATTTAATGAATGTATTTAAGTTTAACGCTAAAGTTTTATCTCTAATTTTTTTCCAAATGAGACCTTCTCAGCCTTAGTAACAGACTTCAAGTCTTCAATGAAATCCTTGACTTCAGATTCTTTGAAAGGTAAAACAATTTCTTTTACAGATTCTTTTAGGGATACACTCTTTTGAGATTTTTCTTTTCTAACTTCAGAAATAATTTCGATTAGTTTGTCTCCAATTTCCTCGTTCTTTTCATCGATTAAAGATTGATCTGGGATTGGCCAGGAGCATAAGTGGATAGATTTAATTTTTTCTTTCTCAGAGAAGTGCATATGGTATATTTCTTCAGTGATGAAAGGCATAATAGGTGCGAATAATTTTAATGTATTCAACAATGAGGAGTATAAAGTATATTGTGCAGAAACTCTTTCTTGTACACCACGCTTATCTGGGTTGTATAATCTGTCCTTAGAGATTTCTAAATAATAATCACACAAGTCCCTCCAGAAAAATAACTCTACATCAGCTTTAACTTTGTAATAGTCATAGTTATCAAAGTTCTTTGTTGAGTTTGAAATTAATTTATTTAACTTTGTTAAAATCCAAATATCGAATGCTTCTAATTTTTTTGGTTTTGATTTGAAATCTTGAAGTTGGAGTAGAGTGAACTTTGAAGCGTTCCATAATTTTGTAACAGTCTTCTGACCAGTAACTAAATCTTTTTCTAAGTACCTTAAATCGTCACCAAGCTTTGAACCCGCTGCCCAGAATCTTAATGCATCAGCAGGATATTTGTCTAAAACTACTGAAGGTTCGACAGCGTTGCCTTTGGATTTGTGCATAGCTTCACCCTTAGGATCAAGAACATGGCCTGAGATAGTAATATCTTTCCAAGGGGCTTTATTCTCGTGATAAACACCTTTCACAATTGTGTAAAAAGCCCAAGTCCTAATAATATCGTGAGCTTGTGGACGTAAACTGCAAGGATATAATTCCATACTTGCATCAAAGCCTTTGTCCTTTGCCCAGTTCAAAATAATTTGGGGACTAACACTTGAAGTTGCCCAAGTATCCATAACATCATTATCAGCAGTAAACTCTGAAGAGCCACATTTACATTTTTTTGAGGGTTTCTTTTCTAAAGGATCAATAGGTAGTTCAGATTCCTCGGCGACTAAAACCTCAGAACATTTTTTACAAATCCATATCGGAAATGGAACTCCAAAGTGTCTCTGACGAGAAATACACCAATCCCAGCCAAGATTTTCAATCCAATGTTTGTAACGAGTAAACATATATTCTGGATACCATTTGATAGTTTTTCCGGCTTCAATGAATTTATTTCTGTTATCTAATATTTTAATGAACCATTGTTTTGTGGATAAAAATTCTATTTCAGTGCCACAACGCTCGTGGACATTAACAACATGTTTGATAGGTTTTTTTGCTATGAGTAAACCTTCTTTTTCTAGATCAGAAAGAATTTGTTTCCTTGCATCTTTTATTGTTAAACCTTCATACTGTTTTGCAAATGAGTTCATTTTTCCATCAGGAGTAATGATAATTCTAGGAGTTAGTTTTCTTTTAGCGATTGCTTCAGCATCATATTTATCTCCCCAAGAACAAACCATCATAATACCAGAACCTTTTTCAGGGTCTGCAGATTCGTCTGCAAAGATAGGAACTTTGTAACCGAACAATGGAATAATAGCATTTTTTCCAATTAAATTTTTGTACCTTTTATCTGTAGGATGAACATAAATACAAACACAAGCCCCCAATAATTCTGGTCTTGTTGTTGCAATAGTAATCTTATCTCCTTTTTCTAAGGAAAACTGGACATCATTAAATGTTGAATCTAATTCTTTGTCTTCTAACTCTGCTTGAGCAATTGCAGTTTGACAATGGACACACCACATTGTTGGAGCAGTTTGTTGGTAAACTAAATTCTTTTTGAATAAATCTAAGAATGACTTTTGAGAAGTTTTAATACAGTGCTTATCAATAGTTGAATAGGAATTTGAGAAGTCACAACTCATACCAATAATTTTCCAATCCTCAATAAAATTAGGAAGGATTTCTTTGACAGTATTGTCACAAAGTTCAACAAATTCGTTTCTAGGCATTCGAGTAGATTTAACATTTTTTAATTTTTCAACCAATTTTTCTGTAGGTAAACCGTTGTTATCTGTACCGAAAGGATAGAAAACATTGAATCCAGCCATTCTTTTGTATCGGGCTATGAAATCTTGTTGTGAATATGAGAAAGCGTGGCCTATATGCATCTTTCCAGAAACTGTTGGTGGAGGGGTATCAATGGAATATACTTTAGCTTTATTCTTTAAAGAGAACTTGAAAATACCTTCTGTTTCCCAAAATTTTCTCCATTTGAGTTCAGATTCTTTGTAGTTATAATTTTCAGCCATAATGTATAAAAGTAAACTTTTATACTATTTAAATGCTTTTTGATGGGAAAGATATTAAAAGGATTTAACAATTTGATAAGATATGACAATATTTGAAAACTTAAATTCTGCAATAGTTAGATTTACAGATTTTCAATTGAAAGTTGTAAGAGATCATCGATTAAGAGAATTAAAATTAAAAGCACATAAGATTAAAGCAATTTCCTTAAAAAAAACAGTTAATAGAAAAACAATTGAAGAGCTTAAAAATGAAGTTAGAGAGTTTCAAAGATATTTAGAGATACATCCAGAATCTGAAGGAAAAAAAGGTATTGATGAGGATATAGACGAAGAAGAAAAGATTTTAGGAATTGTTGAAAGTGATACCTTAAGATTAAGAAAACAAATTTCTGAGTTGCCTATAGGAGATGTTAGAGATGAATTACTATTAATTATCCCAGAAATAGAAGAAATTATAGAACCTATGAAAAGATTAAATAAGATTAATTCAGTTATTGAAAGAATATTAGATATATTAGGAGAGATTATAGAAAAAGAAAGAGAAGCATTAGTCACTGAATATAATTTATTAGTCCATATTGAGAACAATGAACAAGGAGGAGTAAACTCTGAAGTTGAAGAATTAATAGGAGCCATAGAATATTTAGAATTAAATTTGCAAAGAGAACAGGATAATGTAATTAAACCAATGACTGCTTTAACTGACCAGAAAAAAGAAGTTCAAAAAAAGATTGAAGATTTAAAAAAAGGATTAAACCAAACTGAAGAAGCATACTTTAAAAGGATTAAGAATGATATTCGAAATTTAAGCCCTTTACAAGTTGAAGAATATTTAAAGTTATTACAAGAAATTCATCTTCATTATATTATTAGTGGAAATATATTTGAAAAAATAAAAGTTGCTCAGAGATTTTTAGGATTATTCAAGAGAATATTTACAAAAAGAAGAGCTAAATTTGAAACTGAAAAAGATATTGAAAGTGCAGGAAGGTTAAAACAAGCCAAAGAACTTGCAACAATTGACCCTTTAACAGGATTATATAACCGAAGAACAATGACTGAAGAAGGATTAAAAAAGGTTAAAATCTTAGCCAGAAAAGGTGGAGTTCTAGGATTTATGATGATTGATATTGATTTTTTTAAAAGTGTTAATGATACATGGGGACATCAAACAGGAGATGATGTAATTAAAATAGTCTCAGAAGTAATCAAAGAAATTTTAAGAGAAGAGGATAGTGCCTTTAGATATGGTGGAGAAGAAATGGCAATTTTATTATCCAACGGAGCTGATGAAAGTAAGTTACTTAGTATTGGAAATAGATTAAGAGACAAAGTTACAAATTCTGTTGAA
>JAGVZZ010000040.1 GCA_018302205.1 Candidatus Woesearchaeota archaeon | reverse complement strand
AAGACCCAGAATTTGATAAAGATTCAACTTATTTAATCGGATTTATTCCAAGAAGATGTGAAGACAATATTTGTAGAGCTGCACTTGATGAAATTGATGATTTAACCTCAAGCCATGTATTTTTAGAAACTGCTGCATTAAATGAAACAGGAAAAGAATTGCTCAATTTAGGAGCTACATATACAAAATACTAAGGCAAATCAGTAAATGTCTGATCAAAAGCTGAAGGTTTAGAATCATCAACACCTTCAAAAGTAGCATTATTTTTCTTTTCAATTTTTTTCTTATATTCATCCTTCTTTGGACAATCTGGATTAATACAAAACACCCAAGGCCTTTTACCTTTCTTAATCAACAACACTTCTGGGGAATCACAAGCATCACATTTTTTACCACCAGTACCTTTTGCTAAAAACCCTCGAGGTAACGAACGTGTAATCTTACACTCAGGATATTTCGAACATGCAATAAAATAACTTTTGAATTTTGGAGTATAACGAATCTGCAAATCCCCTCCACAAGTACACTTCTCAACAAAACTATCTAACCTCATAGTCTCTTGATATGACCCAGCCAGTTCTTTCCCGATTTCAAGTTCTTTAGCTTTGAATTCACCTAGTACTTTAGTCAAGAATTTCTCAGCATGCTCAAGAGTTTCTTTTTCATTACTCTTCCCTTTTCTAATATTCTCCATATCCTTCTCAAAATCTCTAGTAAGCTTCTCATCCAAGATATCCGGACAATACTTATCCAAAACTTCAATCGCTTTCAACCCTAACCCAGTCACTTCAATAGAATCACCTTTCTTCAGATAATTTCTATCAAAAAGATTTTCAATAATCTCAGAACGTGTTGCTTTAGTCCCAAGTTTCCTCTTCTCAAGTTCTTTAATTATAGAAGCTGGAGTATAACGACGTGGTGGCGCAGTTTGTTTATCTAGTATATCCAAAGAATTAACTTTCAATTCTTGTTTTTCATCAACATTAATTTCTTCCTCTTGAAGTTTCACATACGGATGATAAAATTTATGCCAATTTTCCTCAACAGTCCTAGTTCCTTTCACCAAGAAATTTTCTTTATTTACATCAATAATAATATTAACAGTCTCTCTGATAGCAGCCTTAGCAAATGTAGCCAAGAATCTTTTAACAATCAAATCATAAAGCTTCCTTTCTCTCTCATCCAAATCTTCTGGAATCTCCCCAGTCGGATAAATAGCAGGGTGTGCTTCATCGGTCTTCTTCCCATTATTCGGTTTCAAAGGTCCTTTCATTAATTCTTCACAAAAAGCTTTGTATGGTAATTGTGCCTTCAGCTTATCCATAATTTTTTTGTACCCAATACTTTCAGGCAATTGATTAGAAGATGTACGCGGATAAGAGATATACGAATTAGTATACAACACTTGTGCAAGGCTTAATGTTTCAGAAGGTTGAATCCTCAAAACTTTATACGCTTCGACTTGTAACGCAGTCAAATCAAACGGATGCGGCGCATCTTGATTAAATCTATCCCTATCAACTTTCTTAACAATTGCTTTATGCCCCTTACATTTCTCATAAATCTTTTCAACAGTCTTTCTATCATCAAATTTTCCATGCTCATGTAACGCATCTAACTCTTTTGTATCTAATGCCAATTCCCAATAAGGCACCGGAATAAATTTTTGAATATCCAATTCTCTTGTTGCGAGAATTTTTAATGCAGGTCCTTGTACTCTACCTGAACTCAAGATCTTAAACATACCAGTAGCATTCTTCACAGACAATGTTAACGCTCGAGAAAGATTAATCCCGAACAACCAATCTAATTCATGCCTAGTAATTCCCGCTTCTGCTTGTCCCATATCCATATGATTCAGAACTTTATCAAACGCTTCCCTCAAATCTTCTTTAGTAGTTGTAGAGAACTTCATCCTTGAAGCATCTTTTTTCCCACAAATAAACCTAACAATATTAAACCCAATAACTTCACCTTCAATATCATAATCAGTAGCTACAATAATTTTCTTAACACCCTTACACGCACTCTTAATCAACGCAACATACGGCTTAGTGAATGCAGCCCCTTTAGAAACTTCATAAGAAGGCTTCCATTCCATACTAAAAACAGGATACTTCCACCCTTTCTTATCTTTTTCAGCTACAGTAAACAAATGACCAACAGCACACACAACTTTTATTTCCTCACCATTATGTGTTAATTCATAATAAGGGATCTTTTTCAGATACACAGACTTCTTCGCACCCTTATCAGCCAGAGCTTCCGCTATCTTTTGCGCAGCGGACGGCTTTTCAGCTAAAATCAAAGTTGTCATACCTCAAAAGGAAAAAAAGGGGCTATTTAAAAGTTTCTAACTCAAAAACACTTTGTCTTTTCTTTATCCAGAACGCTTGTAAAATAATTCAAAGCAACATTCCAAAACAAACTTGGAGGTGTCCGGCCATATGAATCATAGACGATATCTTCATTACAACGCACAATTACAGCAGGTAATTTATTAGAAGGCAAACGAGAATCATCAATCTTATAATAATGTAATTCAGGCCTTAAATCCATAATATCTCCATAAAATCTTTCTATAACATCCGTCTTTCCATTAGGATCATATTCAACAGTCACAGTAAACCCATTATATCCATCTGGCTTAGGTAATTTATCTAAGGAATTAGCTTCAGCATTTGAAACCAAAAGTCCTAATCCTAATATTAATGCATTTCTCATAATACTCCTGAAAAAAATTCTATTTATAATCCTTTTGCTATATACAATTTTGTTTGGTAAAGCTTAAATACCGTAAATAAAAAACAAAATGGATGGGACAAGCACATTCAGGAATTATGCAAAACGATTATTTTACTAACGATAACGGACCTAATCTAATCCCAGATATTCTAAGCGGCAGACGTTATGTTTTAGATCCAGAACTTTCTTCTCGATTAGAAAGAGTATATAGAACAAATGGAGTCCCATACTCATATTTTATTGCAGGAGCAGACAACCCGCCAAAATTAGGAAATAGATGGTTCCCCAAAAATGATGCTTGGAGAGTTTTTGCAGAGAGAGGAGATTTAAGATTAATAGAAGTTGGTTTAGAAAAAAGAGATTTTGATCATCCTTCCAACAATCAGAGTTGTTACAATTCTCATCCATCACAATATTGGCCATTGTCCACAAAGGAAGGTGGTGTTGTAAGAGAAGGAGGAATATTAAGAATAAATTCTCATCCAGATCTAAATGAACATCTATTAAGGGTAAGTGCAACTTTTGGAATGAAGCTTGGAAATCTTCTGAATTTAATGGGCATAAAAAACCAGCCTCGCCAAGATTCTCTTCAAAGAATAAAAGCATTATATGAGACTTTAGAACTAGCAAAGAATAGATTATTAGATGGAACATTCTACCTTCAAGCTCGTATAGAACAATTAAATAAAAATGATTGTGGATTATCCCTCGGAATAGATATTTCTCCAGAAAGAGTTGCACAAGAAACTTTCCCAGGGGATTTAAAAACTTTATTAGAAAAGGGCCAGGATATATTGGTTCAATTAGAAGAAGATAGCATATTTAGAGACCTATATATAATAACCCACAAACAGATCCAAAGAAGAGATTTATACTTAGCTATAGACAAAAGCGGATTTATTCCACCCGAATTAACAGAATTAATTAGTTTAGATGACGGAAATGCAACTTCGGATTTAAGAACAGCCATCGGAAAATTAAAACAACTATTAGATGATCATAAATACTCTACAAAGTCAGAAGGAAATGATGAATTAGTAGCATTCGTAGATTCAGTAAACAGAAATACAGACTACCAAGCACTCCTAAGAGCAATCTAATTTTCAGAAACAATTAAAAATAACCTACACCTAAAACACTTATGCTACAAAAAAAAGACAGGATCCAAAAGGTCCTATTTTGGTTATCATATGTATTCAGATTCATCATTTTAATTGAAGTTGTCAGCGCGGCATGGCAAAAAGATTTGCTTACACTATTTGCAGGTATAGGAATTTTAATTTTAACGTTCATACCATCTCTATTAAAAAAGAATTACAAAATAACTTTACCAACAGAAATGGAATTCTTATTCGTATTATTTATTTCCTTATCATTAACCTTTGGCGAAATAAGAAACTTTTATGAAACTTACTGGTGGTGGGATATTTTCTTACACAGTTTCTCAGCAATATTATTAGGCTTCGTAGGTTTACTTATTCCTTATATTTTATACACAGAAAAGAGAATTAAAACCACTCCAAAATTCATTGCATTATTCATGTTTACATTCGCTTTAGCAATTGGTGCTTCATGGGAAATATTCGAATTCGGAATGGATCAGATATTTGGATTTAATATGCAAAAGAGTGGTTTAATAGACACGATGTGGGATTTAATCACTGACGGACTAAGCGCATTAATATTATCCATAATAACCTATTTCTATATCAAAAGAAAAAGTAAAATTCCCCTCATTGAAAGTTTAATTGAAAAATTTATAAAAATAAATTCACATTTATCAAAAAAAAGATAACTAATGATCATATCTCCCACGATTAAAATCAACAACATTTTTTTGTTGTTCACTGGTCATTCCTTCTTCAATAGGTAATAAATATTTAGTAGTATTTCCAGGAAGATTACATATTTCCAAAAAATATTTGATGGTTAATAATCTTAACTCTCGATTTGGATGTGTTAATTCAGTTGGCAATGTAGTAAAATCTAAATTATGAAATAGCTCTGGATGATCTAATAATGTTCTTACACTACTTTGATATTTTAAATCAGTCCAACCGTCATTACCTGGAAGAAAAGCCTTAGCAACATGTGGCCTAGGAATTGCCCCAAAAACTTCAACCATATCCTTAGAAAAATCATAAGCTTTTCTTAAAGAGCCTTCAGTATCTGCACCATTATGCCCAAAAACCATTAAGAGCTCGGGAGTAATTCTAGATTCATATGCTCTTTTGATTGCATTCAAACATTTATCTTCAGTGTTATGCCCCTTTTTTACTTTATTCCAAACCTCTGCAGTCATCCCATCAACTCCAAAACCAACAGAATAAAAACCAACATCAACTAATTGTCCAATAATATCATCATCTGTTCTCAAAAAAGAATCAACTGTTGATAATCCCCTAAGTTTAAATTCTACATTTTCTTTAGATCTAACTTCTTCAACTACATTCACAAATTCTAATAATTTACCTGGTGTCTGGAATACATCCAAATTTGACATATAAAATGAAAGCTCACTTAAGCCTAACCTTTTAGCTCTATTTGCTAAGTAAACCAAATCTTCTCTTAATACATCCAGATCTCTATATCTTTCTCTAACAATTTTCATTTTTCCAGTAACCGGATCCTTACAAGTTCTATCTGCAGCACAAAAATTACATGCAAATTTACAACCCTGAGAAACATATAAAGAAGATTCTCTTGCTAAGTATTCAAACATAACTTCATCACAAATTAACTCATAACCCTCAATTAATGAAGTTTCTTCAGGCCTTTTTAAATCTCCCCTAAAAATATTTAATTCTCTTTCTAATACTGAATCTAAATTTCCATTAAAAGCATTATTTCCAAAAAGTTTCCTAAACTGCCCTTCACTTAATCCATTTACAACAGGCCCCCCAATAAAATATTTATGACCTAGATATCTCTCATTAATAATCTCCCTAGCTAAAGGGATATAAGAAACACCCCCTAAATGGATTCCGACTAAATTAGTAGGACGAAAATATTGTTCAAAGTTTTCATCATTCAATAATACATCAACACCAGCCCCAATTAATCTAGAAGCTACACATAATAATGGGGTAGGCATGTAAATATGTCCCATGCCCATTTTAGGAGCTAGATTATGCCGAGGTTGAATTAACGTAATTCCCTTAACCATCTAACCCCCCTTAATTGTTTTCTTTCATGAAATAAAGAATAACCTGTTGCACCATATAATCTGAAAAAATCCATAGGATTTCCAACCATAGTTCCATACTTTGTTTCTTCGCCAATTCTCATTTTATTACTAAGAGGTTACAAAGGGATGTATCTAAAAGTATTTATCTAATTTTAACCGAAAAATAGGAAAGTATATAAGAAAAACTATATTCTGGTCAAATATGGTAAATAAGATAGATTTAATAGATAAAAAAATCCTATCCGAATTAGATAAAAATTGTAGAATAACCGAGACCCAATTAGCAAAGAAAGTAGGAAGATCAAGAGAAGCCGTTAAATATAGGATAAAACAATTAGAAGAAAAAGGAATCATAATCGATTATATCACTTCACTAAATCCAAACAAATTAGGATATTATATGTTCAAAGTTTATCTTAAGTTAGAAAACATTCCAAAAGAAAAAGAAAAATTCTACAAATTTTTAAAAACAAACAAAAATATTTATTGGTATTGTATTTCTGATGGTGCATTTGACTGTGTGTTTGCAATTTTATCAAAAGAAATAATAAGATATTTTGATATGATTAATGAGCTATTATCTCAATGGGAACATTTGATTATAAGTAAAGTTCTCGGCACCATGGTAGATACAAGGCAATATAATAAAAAATTCTTCCTAAACGAAAAAAAAGGCACCCTTGCAATTTTTGGAGGAGATATAATTAATAATAAAATGGATACATTAGATTCAAAAATTTTGAATATATTAGCTAACGAGGCTAGAATTCCGATTACTGAACTATCTAGAAAAGTTAATTCAACGATAGAAATAGTTAGAACTAGAATCAAAAAATTAGAAAAAGAAGGAATAATATTAGGATATAGAATTTCTGTGGATTATAATAAGTTAGGTTTGGAATATTTTAAAGCAATTATATATTTTCGAACTCTAACTAGAAAAGAAGAAATGGCCTTATTTGAATGGATGAAAAATCACCCTCAATCTTTATACTATATTAGAAGTCTCGCTCCATGGGAAGTAGAATTTGAATTTGTTGTTGAAAATTATTTAGAGTTTAATAAAATAATTAATGAATTAAGAGAGAAATTCCCAAAAGTCATCAGAAATCATGAACACTTAATCATAATCCACGAAGAATGGTTACCAGGGTATAAAGAATTTATAAAAAATTAATTATTTCAATTTTCTCAAAGAAAACATACCATAACCATTAGAAAAATTTGCTCTCCAAGCTTCTCTTCTTGCACCAACTTCAAACACAACCCTATCCAGAGAATCAACACCTAATAATTCTAAATCAAAGCTCATACCTAAAGAATTACCAACTCTCTCTTCCCACAGCCCTCTAACTTTAACCCTATAGGAATCATGACCTTCATTATAAGTAGCTTCTTCACCAACACATAAGTTAGTATTAGAATCATAAAGCAACATTTGTAAACTCATTCTAGAACCCCTTCCTTCTAAACAATTTCTCTAAATCAGATAATGAAAACTTAACTATTGTTGGTCGTCCATGTGGACAAGTAAACGGATAATCACACTTATCTAACTCTTTAATCAAATTCATCATCTCAAAATTAGTAACAGTATCCCCAGCTTTGATAGACTTCTTACAAGACATCCTAGTAATAATATCCTCTCTCTCAGTATCCTTAAAATCAACCATCAACTCTTTCAAAAGTTCAGAACCTTTTACTTTACTAAATATAACTGGCACTTTCAATAATCTAAAAGTATTCTCACCAAACTCATCAACATGGAACCCATACTCTTTCAACTTCTCCAGATTCCTTTTCAAAGCCATAGCTTCACTAGCTTTAAATTCTAATACTTCGGGCATCAACAAATCCTGCACAGCAACATTATTCCCCATATACTGTTTCATAAACTTCTCATAATTAATTCTCTCTTCAACAACATGCTGATCAATTATTAACAACCCTTCATCTGTCTCAGCCAAGAAAAAAGTCTTAGCAACTTGCCCTAAAATCTTTATTTCAGGAAAATGATTATACCTTTTATCATCAACTTTTTGTGATCCTAAACTCTTTTGTATTTCTCTAACAAACCTTTTATTCTCTTCTTTAGGATAAGTTCTAATCTCACGCGGTAAAAACTCCCTCACCAAAACATTATCTTGCACTTGGAATTCTAACCTTTCTTCTCTAAACGCACCTCGAATAGCCTCGAATATCCCTTTAGTTATTTTTGTTGAATCAGTAAACTTAACAATCTTCTTTGTTGGATGCACATTCACATCAACGTCTTGTACCTCCAAATTCAATGCAACAATTGGATGCTTATTCACAAACAACAGACTCTTGTATGCTTCGTATAAACCTAAACTTATCTCTTCATTCTCAACTAACCGCCCATTAACAAACAACGCCTGCATACTCTTATCTTTCCTAACTAACGAAGGCTTAGAAACATAACCCGAAAT
Source organism: Candidatus Woesearchaeota archaeon (assembly GCA_018302205.1). Taxonomy (GTDB): domain Archaea; phylum Nanobdellota; class Nanobdellia; order SCGC-AAA011-G17; family GW2011-AR17; genus JAGVZZ01. The sequence continues at coordinate 23,769 of JAGVZZ010000040.1, read as the reverse complement.
TTTAACATCCTCATTAGCAAACTCAATCTTAACCAGATTTTTAGGTAACTCAATTCCATAGACTTGTGCAATCCTATCCATCAAATCTTGTGCATAAACATCCAACACTACCCAATCCTTAAACTTTAAACGAATTGAAACATTAGTCCCTAATGCGAACTTTTCTAAAAATTCAACAATCCTCTCATTCTCATTAATATCCAAAAATTTCTTTCTTACAGGTGTATTAAAAAATAAATCCCTAATCTCAACAGAAGTCCCTTGGGAACAAGCTATAGGTTTCAATGAAATTATCATTCCACCATTAATTTGCAATTCATAACCTTCAATATCACCTTTGAACTTAGTTGTAATTGTCATCTGCGAAACAGCAGCAATACTAGAAAGTGCTTCACCTCTGAACCCAAAACTATTCACAGTTTCTAAATCATCATAATTTAAAATTTTACTTGTTGCATGCCTCAAAACACATTTCTCAAGATCCTCTTTGGACATCCCGTCCCCATCATCAGAAACACTAATCAAATGATCAGTAACCTCAACAGTAATATGCTTCGCACTAGCATCAATCGCATTTTCAACTAACTCCTTAACTACATTAATAGGTCTCTCAATTACCTCTCCGGCAGCAATCCGATTAACAAGCTTCTGATCCAAAATATTAATCATACCAATCTGTATCAAAATATGCTTTAAAAGAATATATCAACTCTAAAAGAATAATTAAAATAGTAACTTAAAACAATCTCTTCTGCTCTTCTAATTTTTTAGCATTTATTCGGTCTAATTTATCTTTATCTTCTAACTCACTTTGCACTTCCCTAGCCCTGTTAATCACAGATTCAGGCAACCCAGCAAGCTTTGCTACATACACCCCAAAACTCTTATCCGTCCCACCCTCTAACAATTTACGCAAAAAAATAATCTCATCACCCGTTTCTTTCACAGCAATGTTATAATTTTTGATTTTAGAAAAAGTCGCAGATAACTTATTCAATACATGGTAATGTGTCGCAAACAAAGTCTTCGCTTTAACATGATTATAAATATGCTCAACAACCGCCCATGCAATAGACACCCCATCATACGTACTAGTTCCACGCCCAATCTCATCTAATAATATCAAACTCCGAGAAGTAGCATTATTCAAAATATTTGCAGTCTCATTCATCTCTACCATAAACGTACTTTGCCCTGAGATCAAATCATCATATGCACCAATTCTAGTAAACACCCTATCCACAACTCCAATTCTTGCATCTTTTGCAGGAACAAAACATCCAACTTGAGCCATTATAGCAATCAACGCAACTTGTTTCATATAACAACTTTTTCCAGCAAAATTAGGCCCAGTAATAATCATAATCTCAAACTCATTAAACAAAGTATCATTCGGAATAAAATCTTCATTCAACTCAACAACAGGATGCCTTCCTTCAAAAATTTGTAATACATTTGAATCATCAACTAAAGGCTTAACATAATTATTTTCTTCACTAACTTGTGCAAACGAACATAATACATCAATCTGTGCAACCTTCAATGCAACCTCTTGAATTTTTTCAGTATAAATTTTTACTTCATCCAAAACTTTCAAGAATAGATCATACTCTAATTCTCCAATCTTCTCTTGTGCAGTCAATATCTTCTCTTCTTCTTCTTTCAACTCTTGTGTAATATACCTCTCACAATTCGCTAAGGTTTGTTTTCGGATAAAATAATCAGGCACAGCACTTAGATTCCCCGCGGACACTTCAAAATAATATCCAAATACTTTATTATAACCAATACGCAGATTTCTAATCCCACTCTTCTCCCGTTCTTTAGCTTCCAAAGACGACAGATAATGTTTACTATTAGTCCTAATCTCATGCAGATCCTTAAGCATCGGATCAAAATTCCATTTAATCATCCCCCCGTCTTTCAACATCGCAGACGCATCTTCACGAATCGCGTTCTCTAAAATTATAATTAAATCATCAAACCCCTCAAACTTACTTAATTCCCCAAAATCATCCAGTTGTATTTGCTTAATACGCAACAATGAATTCTTCAACGCTAGTAAATCTCTAGCATTAATTTTATTCAAATTCGAACGCGCAATCAATCTTTCAATATCCGCAATACCTTTTAGAATTTTTTTAAGATTCTCTCTCAACATTAAATTCTTTGTCAGATATTCAACTTTACTTAAACGATAATTAATCTCTTCAACATTATACAGGGGCTCACTCAACCACCGCCTTAATAATCTTGATCCCATCGCCGTCTGAGTTTTATCCAATACTGAAACCAAACTTCCACGCAAGCTCCCATCTCTTAAATTTTCAAAAATTTCTAGGTTACGCAAAGACACAGAATCCAAAACCATATACTCATGATTCTCTCTCAAAGAAATCTTTTTTATATGCGAAACAGAATTCATCTGCATATCTTTCAGATAATACATCAGAGCCCCAGCAGCACGTATTCTCATATCATCCCTATACAATCCAAACCCTTCTAAGGATAATAAATTAAAATGATCAATCAAAATTTTATATGAAACCTCAAAAGAAAAATATTTATCTTCAAGTTTAGAAATAAACAACCCTCTAGATTTCAACTGTTCAATCAACTCTTTATTCACAAACAAACTTTCAGGGATTAAACACTCATCAGCAATCCCAAAATCAATCCCCTCAGAAACAAAAAACTCTCCCGTAGACAAATCACAAATTGCAGAATAATATTTGTCCCCATACGCAAACAAACTTAAAATATAAGAATTAGATTTAGAATCTTGCTCATACAAAGTTCCGGGTGTAACAATTCTAACAATCCCCCGCTTAACCAACCCTTTAGCTTTCTTCGGATCCTCAAGTTGCTCGCAAATCGCAACCTTATAACCTTTTTTTACAAACCTAATCAAATATGGATCTAAAGCATGATGAGGAATTCCAGCTAATGGTGCTTTCTTCTCACCTTTCCCTCTAGAGGTTAATGTTATCTCTAATTCTCTCGCAGCGATTTCTGCATCCTCATAAAACATTTCATAAAAATCACCCATCCTAAACATAATTATACAATCACCATACTCTTTCTTCAATTCAGCAAACTGCCTCATAGCAGGCGTTAAATTTTCAGGATCCATCTCAAAAAGAATCAATATTTCATTTAAAAGAATTTAGGGAAATTAATCATATATACAATATTAAAATAAAAAATAATTAAGGAGCTATATCATTCGTTGGCTCTCCATCTGGATCATCTATTGTAACCTCGGGAGCTAAAACGTCAGAAGAACTAGAGGAAGCATCACCACCACTATCTCCACCAGTAGAAATTACAACATCAGGAGTAAATGCATCATCACCATTACCAGTATAAGTTGCAACAAAAGAGATCTCAAAAACTGAAAATCCCAAACAATTGGAAGAAAGTAAAAATATTGCAATTAGGGGTGGTAAAGTCGCAGGTAATGCTAGAAAAGAACTTGAACACCAAACAAGAAAACCAATAATCAGTCAAGAGAATCATTTAGATATAAAAAATTAACAAACGATTAAACTTTCTTCAAGGCCTCATTACACACAAAATATATATAAACCATCTCCCAAGAATAATATTATGTCATTTTCAGCGTTCATTGAGAGTGTTATATATAGAAGTTTTGAAATAAAATTAAACAGTATCCAAGAATTACTCCCTAAGGCTCAACTAAACTCTCAAGAATTAGATACCCTTAAAAATAATTATGAGGATATTCTCTTTTACTTAAATCAAGGACAAAGAAATTTTATTACCCAACTAGACCAAGAAATAACTGAACTCCAAAATAACCCTAATAATCATTTATCAAAAGTAATAGACCTTAAAAGACTTATTGAAACTACAATCTCATTATTATCAGAAATAATCAAGTTATTCCAAAAGATAAAAACGGGAAGCTTACCCTATTCAGAACAAATTAAAACTAACTCATTAATCCCTTTTACGAAATTTCTAACTGAGATTCAAAACAGAATCCAAACCCTTGCACAACAAGAATCAATACCTCCAAAGATTCCAATAGCCCTACAAAAAATTATAGATTTAATAAAAAGGAATATTGGTTATGCGTATAAAATAGGTTTAGATGACAAATATAATGATGCATGTGACGGGATTTCAAACCAAGAATTAGTTAGAACCCACCAACTCCGAGCAAAGGGAGGATTATGGAAAAATGCCAATGAAACTAAAGTTAATGACATAACAAATCAGATAATCAACCAACAATTAAAAAGCCCCAATTATGCATCAACCCCAAGCTATGCTCCCTGTCCAATTATTTTTTATGGGAGAATTTCAAATGACAAAGGATTTGCAATATTTTCTCCAAAAGTTGATGAAATCCCAAATGGAAGATCTGGCGGCCTTGGCGGAATTATAATTATTTATGGAGACCTTTGGGGAAAAGACCAAATCCTTCTTAAAATCTTCAATTATCTCATAGCAAACCCCTCCCATTTTAATTTATTTTTAATAGCCTTATTTCCACCAACCGAATATCCAAATATAAATAATAAAATTTTCATTTATCACCAGAAAAAAGAACACCTAATTTTTATTAATGTTTATCTTCTCCAAAAACGCGTATTCATATTAGACAGACAAAATTACTCCTATGGATATATGAGCTGTTTTGACGCAAAGATTTATAGAATAGACAACACGAATCCTCTATACAAAGCTGACGATAGTATAGATAAAGAAGGGATAGGGATATTATTAGTATAATCATCAACTAAAACTATTTAAAAAAATTTAATCTCCAATCAACATAATTATTATCTTTATTAAATAAGATTTCAAATCCTCGAACACTTTGCATAAACAAATTCATTATAATTACAGCAAATTCTTTTAAAATTAAAGCCTCAAACATTTCTTTCTCAGAATCAAAATCATTAATTTCAGTCAGACCAATATTTACATCAATTTGAAAATCCCATTCCCAACCTAAAGTACACTCATAACCCCAATTAGATTTACGGACATTAATGAATAATTTAGAAAAAAAGGGATTAACTTGAGCAACACCACTTTTATCAATGGAAGAATAAGAACTCAATTCAACCCTTATTTTCACAGGACATTTAACTATATATCCACCACCGATCACTTTTTTTCTAAAATTATATCTAAGATTATTGAAAAAAAAGTGTAACTCATTTGCCTCCGCTGGGAGCCCATTTTTAAAAAATTTAACTTTGTCATAGGTGATATTAACCATAAAACCCTTCTCACGAAAATAATTCCCATAAGCTTCAAGCAAAATATTATTAATTTTAGTAACAGCTCTTGTTTCGAATTCTAATTGATTAAATCTAAAACCCATAATAATCAAATAAACAATCAAAGATTATAAAACTTTCTTCAACATCCAAACACTAACCTTTCTAATCTTTTGATCTAAAACATAAAAAGGCTCTTCTATCCAAGACAGGTGATTCTTCAGGAACATAACACAAAACATCAATTGAACTATTATCCTTAGAACCCACTAATAACCCTCTTCTTTCTACTATACTAGTCAAATCCAAATTCTCGCAGAATTTATATGCACCCCATAAAACAACCCTTGCAAGATCATACAAAGGAGCCGAACCAAATTCTCTTCTAGATAACTCATAATCTACCATCACAAAAAAAGAAAAATATACCTATATAAACCTTTCTAAAAACAGCTAAACTTTCTTCAAAACTTTCTTTCCACCCATATACTTCTGCAAAACTTTCGGAATTAAAACAGTCCCATCTTTTTGCTGATTATTTTCAACGATTGCAACCATAGCCCGTGAAGTGGCCAAAGCAGTATTATTCAAAGTATGCACAACTTCTCTTCCTTCTTTCCCTTCATAACGAATATTCAAGTTCCTAGCTTTTCTCTTCCTTCTTTCCCTTCATAACGAATATTCAAGTTCCTAGCTTGATAATCAGTACAATTAGATAATGAAGCAACTTCACCATAAGCATTCAATGTAGGCCTCCAAACTTCAACATCCGCACTCCTAGCTTTCCACAGAGCCAAATCACCAGTACATATTTCAATAACTCTGTAAGGCAATTCTAAAGCTTGAAAGATCCCTTCAGTATTCTTCAACAACTCATCATAAAACTTCCATGATTGCTCTTTTGAACAAAAAATAAACTGCTCAACTTTATTGAACTGATGCGTTCTCCATAATCCCTTCTCATTAATCCCATGCGCCCCAATTTCTTGTCTGAAACACATAGAATATGCAAAATATTTCTTTGGAACATCAATAACTTCATTCACATGCATCCCTAAGACTGCAAACTCACTAGTCCCAATCAACGCAGCATTCTCATTTTCAATTTGATAAACAGAATTCTCAAAAACATTCTTATCCACAGCAGCCATCAATATTTCTTTCTTCAACATTAATGGGGGTTCAATATACTCATACCCCTTCTCAGCCATATAATCAATAGCAAACCGTATCAATGCTTGATTCAATAATCCTAAATCCCCTTTCAAATAATAAAAACCATTTCCAATTACTTTAGATGAAGCTTCAAAATCAACTAACCCCAAATTCTCAAGGATTTCAACATGATTCTTTACAGGGAAATCAAACTTAGGCAACTTCCCAGACTTCTTAATTTGAACATTATTCTTCTCAGATTCACCATAAGGCACATTTTCATGAATCAAGTTTGGTAATATCAACAGAATCTCATTCATTCTGTTTTCAACAGAACTATATTCCTCTTCTTTCTTCTTAATATCCTCTGGTAATGACTTGACTTTCTTAATAACACCAGCAATATCCTTTCCAACCTTCTTCAACTTGTTAATCTCTTCAGATAAAGTATTCCTAGAACTCCTTAGCAGATCCAAATCCCCCTTAATACTTCTTAATTTTTTATCTTTATCAACAAGTTCATTAAAAGAATCGATCAACTGAGGTTTTTTCATAAACTTATAACATTTCAAGAACAACTCAGGATGCTCCCTAACAAGTCTGATATCAATCATACTCTTAAATAAAACCCATTTCCTTAAAAACATTTCCAAAATTTCGAAGCATAACAGTTTACCCTTTTCAACCGAATGATTGTAATCGAAATTATACTCTCGAAAAACCACTTTACAATAGCTACAGCACAATGTTTAAATACAACCATTATATTATCGATAAAATAGAGAAAAAGAGAGTGAATGGGAGAGAAGTAAAATGCCAAAAAAGGACAAAGAAATTTTCGAAGTTTTCTTCAGAAGAAAACCTGCTATGATTTTAGTCGCACTTAGACAAAACACAAGAAACAAATACGGAAGCGTGCTTGCGAAGGAAGTTGATTGTACATACTCACATGCGGTTAAAATATTACAAGAAATGGAAAAGTCAAAGTTAGTTTCATTCCAAAAAAATGGAAGAATTAAAACAATTGAACTAACAGAATGTGGAAACAGAATTGCTGAACACATTGAAAAGATTAAAACTTTACTATAAAATTATTTTATTTTTTTAATTGAATTCTAAAACTACAAAAAGAATATAAACAGAAATACAAAAATTAAATTATGGTTGACCCATTCAAAAAGGTAGTTTTTCTTCCTGATGAATTTTCTACACAACTAGCTAAAGATACTCATAAAGTTTTAGGAGATTATTCTAAAATAAAAAGATTAAGAATTCCTGGAGGATTAAGAGAATTCTATCCATCTGATTTAGTAACAACAATCCAAAGAAATGGAGAGTTAACACCAGAAATAAAAACGACAGTTAGAGGAAGAGATGTATATGTTTTTGTAAGCCCTGTAGTTTCCAGAGAGGGAATAATAGTTTATGATGCAAATGTTCCAATTATGAGAGCTTGTTTAATTGCTGATGCCTGTAGAGAAGCTGGTGCCGATAGAATTAATTTAGTTATGCCCCATATGCCTTATCAAAGACAAGATAGAAGAACCACAGATAAAAAAACCGGAGCAGAAAAAAGAGAACCAATCTCAGCAAGATTAACATTAAGTCTTTTACAAGCCGCAGGATACAAACAATTAGTAACTGTAGATCCACATTTTCAACAATACAAAGGATTTATTCCCAGAGGAATGTATACAGAAACCCCGACATCAAGAGTAGCACTAACAAGTTACTTACAAAGAAAATTCAACCCAGAAGGAAATTTAAAATTCGGAGTTGTATCACCAGATTTTGGTGGTGGTGAACGTGCAGAAATAACTGCTAAAGATTTAGAATCATTATTCTTAGGCCTATGTAGAAAAAGACGTCCAAGAGCTGGAGTAATAGGAGACATGAAAGTTTATTTTGAAGAGGGAATAAAACCTTCAGAAACAGAACTCGCAATAATTTATGATGACATTGCTGATTCTTGTGGTACAATGGAAAAATGTGCAAGAGCATTAAAAGCATTAGGAATTCCAAAAATAATTGGAGTCGCAGCCCACCCAGTTTTTAGTGATGGGGCAATGGAAAGACTGTATGCTGTAAACTTAACTAAAGAATTAAATTTAGAAATGGTTGTTTCAAACTCAATACCTTTAACAAATCCTCCAAGTAATATACACGTAGTGGATATTTCAACAATATTAGGGGTAACATTACATTGTATTACAACTGGCCATGGTTCATTAACTCAAGATATATTCGATCCCAAAAGATATCAAAAACTAGAACAAAAATTAAAAGAAATGCAGTCTTAACTATAATAATACTTAATAATAAACTAACTTTAATTTCATTATGACATTCAACCATATTGCTTTAGAACAAAAAGAACAAATGCCAATAGCATTTACAGCACTTTCAAAAAGAAATTTTTTTATGAAAGAACAAATTTGCACATTTACATTAAAACAAGGTTATACACCACTAAATCCATTTCAAGCTTTTGGCTATTTTCTTAATGATACTGTAGACAGAAATATTATTCGAAGAGCAAACAATACATTGGTAGGTATTGCAGCCGAACTTTGGATATTTGGAGAAGTCTCAGACGGAGTTTTAGCAGAAATTAAACAAGCAAAGGAACAACGCAAACCCATAAAATATTTCAAGATTATTGAATCAAAAACATTTCAACAAATTCCAAAAGAAGAAGTTGTAATGGAAGACGATGTTAGTATGCATAGAAAATTACTCTAGAACCATTTGCCCAAACCCGTTTGCTTAGCTTCTTCTTTCCCAAAAACACTTTCTATTCTATCTCTCAAAAGCATCAAAGTTTGTTTCAAATATGGGGGCAAATTATATTTCTCAGCCAAATCCATAGCAGGGTCCATATATTTTGTAATCGAACCTTCAGAAATAGTAAAGATTAACTTCCCACTACATTTACAAATCCCAGTTAACGGTGGTCGACGATAAATCTCATTACATTTTCCACACCTAAAAGATTGCTGTGAGAACTTCCGCAAATTACCTTTGATATCTCTCAAGAAATGTCTTTCGATAATCAAACGTGCAACATCATTCTCATCCACAGCCCTTAATTTTCTAGCAACTTCCATTTGTCCAATAACTTTTTCTGCCATTGTTGGTAAAATCTTATACGAACTACATAAAACACCTTTATTGAAATCATCAGTATCATGCGTAAACATCATTCCTTCATATTGACATTCGGTATTCAAAACATCCCCAAGCTTTTTCACCTTAACATCCCAAGGATTTTTATATTGTTCAGCAGCCTCATAAAGTTCTAAAGGATACTTATCAACTATATCCATATCAAATACCATATCATCAACCTCTGATGGAATTAATCTACCCGTCAAAACTAATGGTGCATCTTGTGTAATCCCCCGAGAATTTGGTAAATATTTTCTAGAAAAATTCAATAAAGTATCCAACAACAACATACATCCTGCTTCATCACCATCAGCATCTCTTCTCATAATACTATGTAATAATGGATGCGCATACAATCCTTGAATTTTAGAGAACCCAACAATCCGACAAACAATCCCCGCGGAAGTGTGAGGACTCATTGCAACAATCAAATGATTCACAAGATCCCTTTTTGTTTTCAAATTATAGAATGGTTTTTCTTTGTACAACTTTTCTAAAGTTTCATCAATAAACCCAGCAACCCTAAACAAAATTTCATCAGCCCCCTCTTCAGGAGATTCTGGACACGCAGGTAAGATTACATCTTGCGCAAATAATTCCAATATTTGATCATCATCTACTAACTCTTTACCATAAACATCATAAAAATAACTCATCTCTTTTAGTTTCTCTATTGAGGTCCCAACTTCCTTGGGTTTAAAATGTGTACAAGGTAACTCAGTCATATCATATCTAACTGTTCCATCTTTATTGACGTGAAGATTATACTTAGCTCTAATAATACCTTTCATCAAATTTTCTGGAATTTGTTCAACACTACTCAAACTCCTAATTCCTTTAACCAAATCAGGATACTGCCGGCTACCCATTTGCTCTAAACTTTTGTAAAAATAATGTTTGATATCAATAGATTTAGAAATTGAATTCTTAGTTTTACCATGAATTTCACAAAGTTCAGTCATAACAAACTTCCCACAACCTGGACAATAATATTTTCTAACAGTCCTACTTCCACATTTTTCACAAACTCTAAGTATAGTATCTAATGAACATTTCTCACATAAAAAAGTAGGAAATTGTGAACTAATCCTACCAACTTCTAATGCACTTTGAAAACTTCGTAAACGTCCGCCCTCCTCACCAACCGGAAATAATACATGAGGATTCCCAATCATCTTACGCATTTTAGCTTTTTCTGGACGTCCCATTCTCGCACCAATATAATATCCGCCCTTGTCTTTAATTTTATATTTAGAAATAGAATTTACCATTTCCAAGGCCGTTTCACCAACAGGCTTCCCTAAAAAATCCCCAAGATTAACTTTCAAAACTTTTACAGGAATTCCAGAAATAACAATATACTCATTTGTAACAACTTCGTGTGGACAACCAATTAATTCTAAACTTCTTTTCGCAGAAAAATCGCTAATTAAAATTTTATCTTCTTTTACAACAGAATTCTTCAAGGTATTAAATAAATTCAAAAAATCATCAATCTTCAATGTATTCCAGTAATAAATATACCTAGGATACAATGGTACACCTAATTCCGAAAATTTAATTGCATAATCAAAACTCACATGAACTTTTAATGGTGCTTTTGCTAATTCTTCTAAATAACCTTTATCTAAATCAATCTTTTCAAAAACTAATTTAGCATAATGAATCCACCATTCTTCTACAAACCCACAAGGCAATAATTTATGAGCCCGATTTAAAAAATCTCCCCAATTAATCAGAAGATCACCAATATAAATAATTTCATCAATTTCTTTAAAATGTTTTTTTGCTTCCTCAAAAGTATTCAATTGTAAAACATTTCCATTTTTTAATCTAACAATAGGTCCATCAATAGTATCACAAACATTCAATGTTGTAGATTTTCCTGGTCTTTCAGTTTTAAACTGTGTTCCACAAGCAATAAAATTATTTACAGCAACCATCGTAGCAGGACTAACACAATCAGCTGAAAATCCAGAAACTCTTCCACGACCATATCTTAACCTAAAACCACCATTCCTCATTGGATATGTAAAAATAGGCCTACCCGCAACTAAATCTTTAATAAAAGTTGTATCCGGCAAAACTTTTGCTACATTAACTCCAGCATTTGTATCAACCTTCGCACCACGCGCTTTAACTTCCTTCTGCAACTTAACAAAACCATCAAAGAACATCCACTGCTCCAAATCCATATCTTTACCCCATTTTGCTAATTGCTTCCAAACCTTTGGCGCTTTCAAAGACAAACATTCAGCCATAACCAAACAAAAACCATTACTAATCCGATTAGAATTTCTCCTATCAAGATCTTTATAATTACTCACATCAAATTTTTCAGAAGGATCCCCATCAATCTGCACAGGCAAGTTCTGCATCAAAAACGCAATCTCTTCTTCAGAAGGAAAATATTGTAGATTAGTAACTCTCTCATGATAATCACAAAGTTCAGCATACGCACGTTTAGTTTCTTTTTCAGTAGCATCATATTGATCATACCCTAATTTTTTTCTAACATAATCAGCGATTAATACAGAAACAGAAGCACCAGTTCCACCAGCACTCCTAATTGGCCCACCATAAACTAAAGCAAAATATTCTTTACTATTATCTCTCCTCTGTCTAAACTTCACTTCAATAAACCCTTCTAATGGTGAAGATACTACACCTACAGTAACATAAGCAAACCCAGTTCTGATTCCAATTTCAATTGCTTTTTTCTTATCACTAAATTTACAAAATTTTTCTCTAGCAACTTCTTCAGCAATAACTAAAGCAACTCTCCAATCTTGGCTTCCAAATTGCTGTTCTAATTCTTGAATTCTTGCTGGAATCCCCTTACCTAAAACTTCTGGTGCAACTGAAGAAATTAAACCTTCTACCCTTTCAGCCATATTTCTTGCAAGTGGAATTTTTACAGAATCATCAGGATCATATCCTAATTTTTTAACATGATTAGCAAGATCATAACAAGCCATAACATCCTCATTAATCTTTGAAAAAATATTCTCCACTCTAGTGCTACATACAGCCATATGAAAAAATTAGAATTAACCTTAATTAAAGTTTTATATTACTTAGAAATAGCTTTTAAAGAACCTATTTCAAAAAGCTTAAATAAGGCATAATATTGCCTAAAAATATGAAAAAAATGATCCTAGCTCTTTTATTCCTGTTATTAGCAGGATGTAGCACAGAAACAATAATTCTAGAAGAAATTAGTAATGTAGATATCACTGGAATGACTGTTGCTGAACCTACAGAAGAAGACACAGTGCCATATTACGATTTTACAGAAGGTGAAACTAAAACAATTTTGGGTAGAAGCATTACTATTTCAGATATTCAACAAACTCCAGAAGTAATATTACTAGTCGATGAAGTTTCAGGAAAATTACTCGAAACAAAAAAAGAAGAAATTGTTAATTATTTGAGAATAAGCATAAATAAAATTGATCTTACAGATATTAATAATCAGAAAGTAACATTAAAAATTGAAGATATTCATATTGAAAATAATCAATATATTTTAACAAAAAACACTAAGACAACAATTAGAAACAAAGATGTTTTTTTAACTGAAAGTAGAAGTAGTGGAAATATTGAAGTAACAATCTATGATAAAGGTACAACAAAAGGTGACGAAACACGAATTGCAAGTGGCGAAACAGTAGAGATTTATGGATTAACTATAACAAATATAGAAAATTACTATAGAATAAGCCAATATGCATTAGTTTCAGTTCAGGAATCTTGATCTTCTTGATTCCTAAAATCCATTATTTTTATTTCTCTTGTTTTTAAATTTACAACTGGCACTTTTGCTGGAATAACATTCGTATGCCCCAATTTTTCTTGATATGCAGTTATATTCTGAAAAGCAGAACATCCAATCAAAGTAATATTCTTATAAGAACTAATCTTAATATCATGATGAATATGCCCGGTTACAAAAAAATCTGGAATTCTATTAATAACCAAAGGATCTTTTTCAACATCAGGAATATACATACTTGAAATGTGTGTAGGTGTTAAATGCCTTTTTTTAAGAATAAACTCCATCATTTTATCACTAGCATCGTACGAACCAGCTTTTCTTAAGATATCAATATTATTTAAATAATAATCAAACGAAGCACCATGATAAATTAAAATATCAAACATATTATGAATTCTTACAAACGCTGGATTATTAACTAACATTACATTCTCTATTTGATATAACTTTTTTGCAAAATCTCTGTTTAATGGAGGTTGAGGCTCTGAAAGTCTTAATGCATCATGATTACCAGCAGCCATAACAATAGTAATATCTTTTCTAATCTTAGAAAAATATCTTGCAACTTCATTATATTGTTCATAAACATCTTTGAATGTCAATTCTTTTTCTTGCCCAGGATAAATACCAACCCCATCAATCAAATCTCCAGATACAATCAAATATCTAACTTTTGCAGCATACTCCTTTTGTTCATCAGTCCCAAAATCCAAGTTTATCCAATCAATAAATCTTTCAAATTCTTCCTTTGCAAACAAATTACTCCCAATATGCAAGTCAGAAAGAAAAACTACAGAAACATCATCCCTACATTTTTTATATTCCTTTAAAGGTAAATCAGGAAAAATAATCTCTTTTACAAAAATAGCATTCTCTGCAACAGTACCAACAATCCCAACTACTTCATCAAGTACTAATTCATTCATAATTTCAATTAAATCTTCATTCTTTTGAGTTATAATTACTTTAATCATACCAGTAGGATCTTCCATTTCAAGAATATAATTTCCATTTTTAGTTTTATCAATTTTATAAATTAATCCAATAATAGCAACAGCTTCTTTAGGTTTTTTTGAATGTACTTTACTTATTGAAACAGCAGTACTCAATTCATTCCTTTGTAATAAAATTGTTTTCAAAGCATGATACCTTGCTTTCATATACAAAACAAAATCTTTAACTTCCCTTTTTTTAGGTTTATCAACATAAGGATCAATAACTTCAACTTTGGTAATTATTTCATTATTAAGATTAATGTTAGATTTGTATACAAAATTATTAAACATTTCTTCACTTAAAGACACCACATTGCCAGCTTTCTGTAAATTATTCTTTTTTACAAATTCATCATAATCAAAATCATCAGGAATTTTTTTAAATAAATCTGGTGCAATCATATAATTCCTTTCAAAAAAATAACTGATTAATCTCTCCTTTGTCATATTAGATTGTAATTAACCTCCAATTAAAAGAATTACTATAATCAAATTATAATGTTAAAGATTCCCTTAAAATACCTTCAAGTTGAGGAACAGCAGATAATGGTATTCCTAAACCAATCTGCCTTGTTCTACCATATCTTCCTTTACTAATCACTTTAGCATTAATAATCCCTAACATATCCAATTCAGCAATCAAATCAGAAATCCTTCTTTGAGTTAAAGGTCTAATCTTTGTTCGATTACATAAATCCTTATACAATTCATAAATATCCCCAGTAAATACTGGCCTAGCCCCAGCAGCCTTAACAGTTTCAAAGATTGCTAACAATGCAACTTGTGATTGTTTTGGTTGAGTTGTGATAATTTCATGAACTCTATCCTTCTCAATTTTTTCTTCAGCTTCATCTAAAGAATTAATAGTAATTTTTGTGAACCCATTTCTTTCAGCTAATTCTCCAGCAACTCTCAAAAGTTCTAAAGCCCTTCTTGCATCCCCATGTTCTCTTGCAGCAAATGCAGCACACTTTTCTAAAACACCCTGATCAATTGCTGAAGGCCTAAAAGCTTTCTCAGCTCTTCCGTTTAAAATTGCTTTAAGTTGAATAGCATTATATGGAGGAAACACTAACTCTTCTTCAGATAATGAACTTTTAACTCTTGGATCTAAATAATTTGTAAACATTAAATCGTTTGAAATTCCAACAATAGATATTTGACTTTGTTTAAGTTCAGAATTGATTCTAGTCAAACTATAAAGTATCTGATCACCGGCCTTTGAAACTAACTGATCAATCTCGTCCAAAATAATTATCATTAATATATTTTGTTTTTCTAAAGTATCAATAAACATTTTATAAACTTCATCAGTTGGCAAACCTGTTGCAGGAATTTCAGTATTCAATCCCCTTGCTAACTCAGCTATTAACCTATATTCAGTATCAGAAACTCTCTTTAACTTACAATTCAAATAAAAAATTTTAACCTTTAAATCATTCCTCTTAGCTATTTCCATCATATTTTCTGTAACATGTTTGATAGTAAGAGTCTTACCACTTCCTGTTTTTCCATAAATAAACATATTAGAAGGTTTCTCTCCTCTTAATGCAGGAGCCATTATAGCAGCAACTTTTTGAATTTGTTCTTCTCTATGTAAAATAGTTTCAGGATAATAATTAGATTGTAAAACTTTTTTATCAATAAATAAGGGTTCTTGTTTTAAATAATTCTCAAAATACCCTGTAAGTTTACTTTCCTCTTTTTCCATATCTCCCTCTTAATATTAATCTTATATAAGCATTAATATTCAACGAAATAAACACCCAGCCCTCTATTTCCAATGGAACTCATTCTAACTCGAATATGATATGTTTAGACTTGGCTTATTTATAAATCTACCCCTTTATTTCGAGTAGAATAAGAAAAAAGTAGTTTAAGTAATATATATATTATGATATGTTATAATATAATATAATATAATATAATACCAAAAAACATATAATATATA
Source organism: Candidatus Woesearchaeota archaeon (assembly GCA_018302205.1). Lineage (GTDB taxonomy): Archaea > Nanobdellota > Nanobdellia > SCGC-AAA011-G17 > GW2011-AR17 > JAGVZZ01. The sequence continues at coordinate 7,464 of JAGVZZ010000040.1, read as the reverse complement.
TAATATAAATAATAATAATAATAATAATAATAGAGCTTAAAACCATTGAATTCAATACAATTGAGTATTATAACTTTTTTTCAAAAAAACTAACCTTAAACAAGCCCATTTTGTCGTCTATTAATCTTCTTTATTATTCTTTTTTCCATAGGAAATTAAATTATATAAATAAAAGTAAGTATATGACATATTTTATTATTAGAGTTCCATAGGAAATCATGGTGAGGGGGAGGGTATAACCCAAAAATATTTATACTAATTAGATTATTAATTGATTATGAACTTCCTGATAATAATAGCAGTCATTTTGGCATTATTTCTTATAGTAGAGCTATTAAAACACCAATTTACCAAAAACATTTTCAAATATTTTATTGTATTAATTATTATCATTGTTACTCTATTAGTAATTTCAGCTTATATTGACTTAGGAGATCTTATTGGTAAAGACAGTACTTTCTCAAAAACAGGTGCAGTAATAGTTGATGGTATATCTGATGATACAAGTTCCATTAAAGAAAGTGAGACAGTAAATGTTATTTCTGACAAGGTTGGTGAATTGTTCAATAATATTATAGACAATTAAGTTTAGAAAATTATATAAACAATCCCCTACTAATGATGTTATTCATATTAATTGGGAGGAATATATAATGGTAGATGCTAAAAATGATGATAAAAGGAATTCAAGATCCTTAATGGGTAAAACTGTCGTATCAAAATCAGGTAAAAAGTTCGGTGTTGTAGGTAATATGACTTTCGAAACAAGATCTGGTGAATTAATGCAAATTATTTTAAAAGATCCTACATCATATATAGATCACTTAGAAATTGAACAAGACAAAGAAGGTAACTGGTTAATCCCCTTCTCTTCAGTTGTTGCTGTTGGTGATTTTGTAGTAGTAGCTGAAGAAGATATTCTTTAGTTTTTTTGATTAATTTTTTGTTCCATTAGTTTTATAAATAGTCAACATTCTCAAAAAGACCGTGTTAACCTTCAAAACTACTAAAGATATTGAAGTTCCAAAAATTATTGTAGACCAAGTAATTGGTCAGGAACATGCTGTTAATATAATTAAGAAAGCAGCTCTCAAAAGAAGAAATGTTTTATTGATAGGTTCTCCTGGTACTGGTAAATCTTTATTAGGTCAAGGTTTAGCAGAATTATTACCCAAAGAAAAATTAATAGATGTAATGTCTTTACCTAATCCAACTGATGAAAATTTTCCTTTAATCAAAACAGTTCCAAAAGGTGAAGGTAAAGTTATTGTAAATCGTGCAAAATTAGAAACTTTAGGTTCATTCAGAAATCAAAATATTTTATTAATTATTTTTGTAATCATAGCAACGGCATTACCTTACTATTTTTATGCTAAAAACATATTTCCTTTTGATTCACCAATAATTTATGCAGCTTCAATGATGACAAGTGTGGTATTCATTATTGGATTAATGCTTTTCTTAAACTTAAATAAAAAAATAACAAAATTAGGTGGAACACAAGTGGTACCAAAATTATTGATTGATAATTCAGAAGTTAAGACTTCTCCTTTCCATGATGCTACTGGTGCTCATGCTGGTGCATTATTAGGAGATGTACTTCATGATCCATTACAGTCTGGGGGTTTAGGTACTCCTGCACATGAGAGATTAATTGCTGGTTTAGTTCATAGAGCATCTGGTGGTGTTTTATTCATTGATGAGATTTCAACATTACAACCTCATTCTCAACAAGAGCTGTTAACGGCATTACAGGAAAAAAAATATCCAATAACGGGCCAATCTGAGAGATCAAGTGGTGCAATGACAAGATCAGAACCAGTTCCAACAGATTTTATTTTGGTAGCTGCGGGTAACTTAGAAACTCTCCAACATATGCATCCAGCTTTAAGATCTAGGATTAGAGGTTATGGTTATGAAGTTTACATGAATAACACAATGGATGACACTCCAGAGAATCAAGATAAATTGGCATTATTTGTTGCTAGAGAAGTTCAAAAGGATGGGAAAATTCCTCATTTCACAAAAGCAGCAGTTGATTCAATAGTTATTGAAGCAAGAAAAATGGCTTCTACTTCTGGTAAACTAACAGTAAGATTAAGAGAACTTGGGGGTTTAATTAGAGCTGCTGGAGATTTGGCTGTTGAAGAAAATGCAGAGTTCGTTGAACCAATACATATTGTTAACGCAAAAAAGATATCTAAAACTTTAGAACAACAGATGGCAGATAAGTATATTGAAGCAAAGAAAAAGTATGATGTTATTGTAGTCAAAGGAACAAGAGTTGGTAGAGTAAATGGTTTAGCAGTAATTGGGACTGATTCAGCACACTCAGGTATTGTTCTTCCAATCGAATCAGAAGTTACTCCTGGTGGCAAAAAAACAGAATTCGTTGCAACAGGTAAACTTGGTGAGATTGCAAAAGAAGCAGTAAAGAATGTTTCAGCATTAATCTTAAAATACTTTGGTGAAGATATTAGAGAAAAATATGATGTTTACATACAGTTTGTTCAATCCACAGAAGGTGTTGAAGGTGACTCAGCTTCAATTGCAGTTGCAACCTCTATCATATCCTCTTTGAAGAATGTTCCAATTAGACAAGATACAGCAATGACAGGTTCATTATCTGTAAGAGGAGAGGTATTAGCTGTCGGTGGTGTTACTGCAAAAGTAGAAGCAGCTATTGATGCTGGTATTAAAAGAGTAATAATTCCTAAATCCAATGAAAAGGATATTGTTATTTCAAAAGAAAGACTTTCAAAGATTAAAATTATACCTGTAACTAGAATTGAACAAGTAGTAAAAGAAGCTTTAGATTGGAAAGGAAAAGAATCAATATTAAATAATATTCTTAAAAAATCACAATAATTCTTTATATTTGTTATAAGTTTGATCAGTCATAGCCCAGTAACTTTTTCGTGAAAACTTATTTGTTACATTTTTTACTAAATTACTCATCTCCATTTCTCTGAGTAATTTTAAAACAAATTCCTTATCTCTTACTTCAATATTAGCTATTTCAAGTGCGCTTATAGCCTTTGGAGATTCATCATAAATAATCCTTAAAATATTAGCTTTGATTTTTTCAAGATTTTCTTTTGAACACCTACTCATATTCTAAATTAAAGTGAATAAGCTTTAAAAATCTTATGGCGTTAAAACGCTAATATAAACTATAGTCCAAATGTGATATTAAACACCATAACATTTATATAAAAAAACTTAAACCATATAGTCATGCCAATAATATCATTTGCTTTCAATAAAATAAATGTTGAAAAAAAGAAAGCCATCGAGGCTCCATTAAAAGTCAAAACTTCTATTAAGATTAGTAACCTTAAAGAAGAGGAAATCAAGAAAGATCTATTTCTAAAGTTCTCCTTTGAATATAACGTTGATTATGAAACTGATCAAGGTAGCATAACTCTTGGAGGAGATTTATTATATGCAGGTCCTCGTGATGAGCTTGAGAAGATTTACAAAGAATGGAAGAAGACTAAAAAGTTCAGTCCAGAGATAAGTAAGGATGTTTTGAATAACATATTCATTAGGTGTAACGTAAAAGCTTTATTCTTTGAACAAGAAGCTAATCTTCCACCACATATTGTATTACCGAGACTGCAACAGGCTGCGGTTAATACTGCCGTTAAGAAAAGAAAAGCTGGGGATTACATAGGATAAATTAGTTCCGGCACTATTCCGACACCCCTTCGACAACCTTTCGACGGGGTTCCGGCATTGTTCCGACACACATATTATTATCTATAAAATCTTTTAAATCCTTATTCTATTTTATATTTTATGAGTATTCTTCATAATGATGAGGCTATAAAGGAATCATTTCGTAGAGTTAAAGATCATATAGCCCTTCTAGAAAAGGAGTTAAGAGCAGACAGAGAGTTTATTATAACCCTTAATTCCAAAATAGAACTTTTAAACAAGAGGGTATCAGATTTAGAAGACAAATTAGAAAAAAAAGAGGATTTAATAGAGAAAGAGTTTCTAGATAAGGTAAATAAGCCATTATTAGAAGAATTAGACCAAAATGGATCAATTTCAGAGGAAAAAACCCTTGTTCGTAACTCCGACAGAGTATCTCCAAAGGAAACAAAGGGGTTCCTTGCGACACCTCAACGACACCTCGACACCCCTTCGACACCCCTTCGACACTCCGGCACCCTTCATAATATTGATTTTGAGGAGTTAAAAGCAGACCTAAATAAGACCTTTTTCTCTCTTACAAATAGAGAATTTAAGGTGTTTTCAGCTATTTATAGCCTTGAAGAACAGAATAAAGCCCCTGCTACATACCAAGAATTAGCTCAATTTTTAGATCTTTCCTCAAGTTCAATTAGGGATTATATCTCAGAATTAATCCGAAAAGGCACCCCTATTGTTAAAGAAAAAAATAGGAATGGTATGGTTTATGTCTCAATTTCTAAGGAATTTCGTTCTTTAAACCTAATGTCTAAGCTTTTATCTCTTAGAAGTTTATCAAATGATCAAAAATCTCTTTTTGATCCCTTTAATTAACTCTCATTTTTGCAGTTTTTAGCCTTTTTTAGCTCTTTTTTCATTAGTTTTTATCATTTAATTATATTATTAACTCTCACTTTTACCTTTTTGAGCATATATTAGCCCTTTTTTTTCATTTTTATCATTTCTCACGTATTATTAGTTCTCACTTTAGATTTTTTATCTAAAAATTCTAATTTCGACACTCCGACACAGATCCGTCATGCCGAGTTTTGTTAAGATATTGTTAAGACTTTGTTAAGACCTTGTTAATATTGAGTTAAGATCACTTATTTTCATTTTTTTATAAATATTTTTAGATACCGTCGATAATTATTGTTAAGACATTGTTAAGACATTGTTAAGACGTTGTAAAGATTACGTTAAGACTACGTTAATATTAACAAACCACACATGTATCTTTACGTTGTCTTAACATGATCTTAACATAATCTTTACAAACAAAAGATTAATAAATGAAAAAGGTTTAGAAAATAATTATGTTTGGTTGGTTCAAAAAAAAGGATGATAAAAGGGTTGAAGAATTAGAATCTACAATCAAAAGTTCTTTTCAAAATATGAAAAGTGATATGTCCCACGTTTCAAAGTGGATTTCACATTTCAAAACAAAACATGATGAACATCACATCAAATTTGAAGAATTACATACAAGAGTTAAGGTTTTAGAGGATCTTTTAGCCGTAAAAAGTGCTATTTCGCACCAAATTCCCGCAAAAGTGAGAGTTAAAAGTGATAATTTAGAAGAATTTGAAGAAGAATTACCTGAAATTGGTACTGAAAAAGAACTTCCCGAAGCCCAAATGAGAGTTTGTGAATGCCTAGCTGCACTTCAAAGAGAGGAACCAAATAGTTGGTCGTCTCTTCCCAAACTTGCTGCCGAAGTTTACCCTGGAAGAGAATATGAACAAGTGCGGTCAGCAATTTTACAACTTGTAAATGTCTTAGAGGCAGAAGGTTACTTAGCTAAAAAAAAGGTTCGTAAATCTGTATACGTTTACCTTAGAAAAGAAAAAGTAATTCTTTTTTCTCAAGGAGTTAAATGTCCTGAGGAGGTCCCAAAGAAATCTAAGAAGGCTTAATTAATATCTTTGATAATTTTATTATCTTTGATGATTCCGTAGTCCAGGAACTTTAATTTTTTCCATCTGCTCATTAGTTCCTTTAGTTTATTTTGCTTATTTGCAAAATACAATGTCATAACTGTACCATGAGAGGCGATTAGTATTCGTTTAGAACTATATTTTCCATTGATTTTATTAATTATTCTTTCAAATCTTTTTAATGCTTGTTCACAAGTTTCCCAACCTTCTACAGAAAGAGAAAGATCCTCGAATATTCTTATTTTAAGTTTGTCATATTCATCCTTTGCCATTACTTTACCTTGATCTCTATTAATTTCTCCCAATTCCTTAATTCTAATTATTTTTTTATTCAGTCTTTTTGCTAATGGTAATACTGTTTGATAGGCTTTAATTTCCTTTGATGCAATGATTATATCTACATCATCAAATATCCCTGTATCAACCAATCTTTGGCTTTTCCTCTTTCCTTCAAGTGTTAATATCCACCTACTCACAAGAACATTTTCGTCTTTCTTTGTTTCGGCATGTCTTAGGAATATGATTTTATTATTCATTATAATATTTTTTCCCAAACTCTTTATATCTTTTATGCTTAAAACCTTTAATTTTTAATCCAATTTTTTATTGCACAAAACCTTTAATCATTGATTAAATATTCTCATTTTATCGTCGATAAATCATTAAATTATATACGTTATATAGTTTAATCTTACCCTACAACACTCTATCTACAAAAACAAAATCATTATATGTTGTTTTTACCTCATATTCTTCATGAAAAAAGAAGTTCTTCTGGAATTTGAACAATATCTTCAAACCTTTCCTAAGAAGAATGGAAAGCCTCTTGGCGAAAAAACAATTTCGGGTGCTATGACTTTAGCAAAGTATATCCAAGATACTTCTCCAGGTGGTACAGTAGATTACCTAAAGCTTTTACATAAGAATTATTTAGAAACTAGAAAATATCCGTTGGCATCATACGCATTATGGCTTTACTTAATTTTTGTGGGGTATGATGAAAAAACAATAAAAGAGGTTTTGACTTTCAAAAGAAAATTTAGTTCCGCAATAAATGATGAAGAACGTTTGAGCAATTCCATACTTTCAAAGAAAGAGCTTTTTTTCTTGGTTGACAATATCAAAAATAAAAGGGATAATTTAATTGTCAGATTTTTGTATGACACAGCGGCAAGAGTTTCAGAAATGACTAATTTAAAATTAAAAGATATTGATATGACAGCAAGGGAAGCACATTTATTGGGGAAGGGCAAAAAACCAAGAAGTGTATTTTTTCAACAGGCCACAGCAAATATGCTTAAAGAATACTTGGTTGAAAATCCTGTTGCAAATCCAAATGATTTAATCTTCAAAATCAAACCAATGACTGTTTGGTACAATTTAAAAAAATATGGTAAAGAATTGCTTTCTAGAGATTTACATCCCCATATGTTTAGACATTCAAGGTTACAACACATGGCTGATGAAGGTGTTGATTCATTTGCAATAAAGTCTTATGCAGGTCATTCAGATATCGGAACTACTCAAATTTATGTTAAATCTTCCAAATACCAAAGAAAATTAGCGTTCTATAAAGCTGGGGATATTTGGGAAAACAAAATTTAAATAGTAAGTCCAATTTAGATTCATCATGAGAAATGAGTCTTCTTGGATAATTAAATATTTTGTTCCAGCTCTTGCTGCTGTTGCAGGTCATGCAATTTGTATAAAACTTGAGATGATGTCCCATATTTCAATGGATCCTAGAATAAAAGCTACAATTGAACATCTTGAAGCTGAGTCTCATCAAGCAGTAGCTCATATTGAGCAAGCTAAGAAAGATTCTAAT
>JAGVZZ010000030.1 GCA_018302205.1 Candidatus Woesearchaeota archaeon | reverse complement strand
GTTGCATTATAAAATCTAAGAAAAATTTATTTATATAGTCTACGCGAGCAAATGTCATGTCCGGGGCTTAATTACGAACCCCACCGCAGAGCAGGGGGGTATTTATGATAAATAAATCAATCACAGGATTACTTTCAATGACAAAATTCAAAATCCTCCTAAAAATATTTTGTTCTACTTCTGCAGCACCTAATTTTGTTTTTGAAGTTGCAGTTTTAAATTCTTTTTCAGCATTTGCATTAATATCACCATCACAATAAGAATCTGCATCTTCCAAATCAGCACTCATTTTAAAATAATCACCACAAACTGAATTTGTTGCAGAAACTGCTAAACTATAACAATCACATTCATAACCCTCTACTAAACAAGTACTAAATGTATTATCAATATAATTTTGACAACGAATCATATCCTCATCAAATTGTTTTAATTCCTCAATAGAATAAACAACACCACCATGATCAATTATCACCCAATCAAAATAATTATCAATAAAAGTTATATAATCATCATTACAACTAATATAACTTACTTCATCATCATATAACTCTCCAGAAAATACAATTCCATCTACATAATCAATAGTCCCATCATTATCATTATCTTTACCATCATTACATTTAGTTGCAGTACATTCTCCACCAGTTTCAGTACAATAATAACCATCTTCACAACCACAATCAATATCCTCTTCAGCTACACATTCACCATTTGAACAACCAAATCCACTAGCACATTCACTATTAGAATTACACTCTAAATAACAATAACCAAAAGATTTTTCACAAGCATAAGGTTTACAATATAAATCAACATTACAAGAGGTTTTATCAACACACTCATAACTAGAACAATATTGATTATCACCACATTCAGAATCACTAGCACATTCATAGCAATCACTATCCTCAGTATCAGTTTTAGAATCTCCATCATTATCAATAGAATCATCACAAGTTTCTGCAATTTCACAAATAAAACTTACACATTTGTAACCATCCTCACAATCTTCATCAACACTACATTCCAAAGCCCCAGAACATTCATCATCTTTATTGATAACAGAACCATCTAAATCTTCATCTATTCCACATAAAACAGTCCTATCACGATAACTATTATCCTCTAAATTATACCAATTTTCATCACAAGCACCAGTAGAATCAACTTCACCATAACTTGTATAACCCTTATTATGATTTTGAGCAGTATCATATGTACCACAAACATAATCTATCAAACCATCAGCATCAGTATCACAACCACTTCTATAATCAATCAAACCATCCCCATCATTATCAATAGAATCATCACATATTTCATAATTCTTTGTAGTAGTTTCTTCACAAGAAACAAAATGAGAATATTTCAAATCACTATTAATAGAATCAGAATAAGCAATTGCAGGATTATTTGACTCATCAAAAGCTAAAGAAATATCTCTTCCACCTTTTGTATCAACAATTTCTATTGACCAAGAACTACCGCCATAATAAGCATATTTCAAATTGCTATTAGCACCACCATCATAGTAAGCAATTACAGGATTATTTGACTCATCAAAAGCTAAAGAATTATATCTTCCAACTTCACCATCACTATCAACAATTTCTATTGACCAAGAACTACCGCCATAATAAGCATATTTCAAATTACCATTAGTATAGTCATAATAAGAAATTCCAAGATTACCAGAATTATCTAAATCTAATGAAATATGAGAACCAACATCTCCAGCGCTATCAATAATTTCTATTGACCAAGAACTACCGTCATAATAAGCATAATTCAAATTATCATTAGTATAATCATAATAAGCAATCCTAGGATTACCAGAACTATCAAAAACTAAAGAAGGATCATTCCCCCCAGTATTATCAATAATTTCTACTGACCAAGAACTACCGTCATAATAAGCATAATTTAGATCACCATTAGTAACATCATAATAAGCAATTCCAGAATTACTAGAAGCATCAAAAGATAATGAAGTATATTTTCCAACATCTCCAGCGCTATCAACAATTTCTGTAGACCAAGAACTACCGTCATAATAAGCATATTTCAAATTATCATTAGTAGAGTCATAATAAGAAATGCCAATATTTCCTAAATTATCAAAAGCCAATGAAACATCTGAACCAACATCTCCAGCACTATCAACAATTTCTGTAGACCAAGAACTACCGTCATAATAAGCATATTTCAAATCATAATTTGTAGAATCAAAATAAGCAATTGAAGGATTACCATAATTATCAAATGCTAAAGAAGAAGACATACCTATATATCCATCACTATCAACAGTCTCAATATTCCACCCACAATCTACACAAACTCCTTCTTCACAAGTATAACCATCATCACAAGGATTTGATTCACTACATTCTTCTTCAGTACCAGCAACTTCACAAGCACTATCAAAAGAACAATCACTATCTTCACAATCAACATAATCATCTTGATCATTATCAAAATTATCATCACAAGTAACTTCAGTTTCATACTCACAATTATCCACTTCATCACAATCTAAATCAACACAATCAACTTTACTATCTCGATCATCATCTTTATCATCATTACAATCAGTTTCCATACAATCAATATCCATTGAATAATAAATACCCCCTAAAACACTACAAGTAACATCATCAGCATCTTTATCAATATCTGAAAAACTATAACATCTATAAGTTTCAGTTAAATCACAAGTTATATCTGAATCACCATAATTACTAAACAAACCAGTATCATCATTCTGACATCCACAAACATATTCAATATTATTTGTAACATGATCTATATCACATCCACCAGAAAAATCAATCAAACCATCAGCATCATTATCAATTCCATCATCACAAACCTCTAATGAAATACAAGTTCCACTATTTACAGACTCATCACAATACTCACCTCACCATCACTACAATCAGTATCACCATCACAAATACAACTTCCAGTAGAATCATCACAAACTAACCCTCCACTACATTGAACAGAATCACAAACACTTGCAGTAGTCCCAGTATCTGTAGTCCCAGAATCACTAGTTCCAGTATCAGAAGAACTTTCAGAAGTTCCAGAAGTTCCTATACTATAATAACATTCTCCAGCAGAACTACACTTATAACTTCCATATACAGCACATTGCGTATTTGTTTCACACCCACAATCTAAATAACAACTCTCTTCACCAATAGCACATTCTCCATCTCCACATTGTGGCTCAACTTTTTTATCCGAACAAACTCTACTTTTACACTCATAGCCAGGATCACAATCCATATCAAAAGTACATTCAGATTCATCTTTAGTCGTTGTTGGAATTATTGTAGAACCTGACTCTTCACTAAAAATACATTCACCACCAATACATGTTTCACCAGATTCACAATCTCTACTAGATTTACATTCATCACCAGCTAGCATAAAATAACCAACACCAATTAAACTAATCAAAATCAATGATAATAAAATCCATAACCAAACTTTTCTATTAGCAATTTTGAAACATTTGTTAATAATTGATTCAGAAACACCACTTTTCAACAAAGCACTTTTAATTTTATCTTTAGAATATCCTTTTTTTTTATATTCTTTAATATAACCAACAACTTTTTTGTCTATTTCAATTAATCTCAAAAACTTTTCACCTATTAATATAAACACAATTTAACTTTTTAAACATTTCGATTAAAAAAATTAATTTTTCCTGAACAAATCAATCACAGGATTACTTTCAATGACAAAATTCAAAATTCTCCTAAAAATATTTTGTTCTAATTCTGCAGCACCTAATTTTTTTCCTGTTGGTATTGTAGATACAGTTCCTTCCTCACTATCATCGTACACCTCAAAACAACCTTTATCCCTAGCATAATAAACATTTTCTTCATAAAAACCATCCAAATCATCCTCAGTAGTCCATCCAGCTTCAATTAATGCATCTGTAGTTTTCTGTTTACATAATGCTTTACATTGAGTTAAATAATTGCTCTCAGTAACTTCTAAATCAACACCAGATTCTAAGAATAACTCAGCACAAGAAAATAATTCAAATTTTGAAGTCAAAATTCCATAATCACCTACAGAAACAATAACATTACAAGCCCCACTATAATCTATCAAACCATCATCATCATTATCCTCTAAATCATTACAAGCAGCATTTAAATTATTACTACATATTGAATCTTCACAACATACTCCATCTTCACATCCATAAGCACAACTATATATTTTTTGATAAACAATAGATGAACTAGAATAAAATTCTAATAAATAATTCTCATCCCTATAACCATATAAATTTGCACAAGAATCAACCATATCTTCATCATTTACCAAAGGATCATCACTTAAAGTTGAAGAAGTATATGCACTAAAAGTATTTGTAGTTGCATAATCTCCAGTAATATCATCATTTTTATAACAATAACTATAACTAACAACCCCAAAGCAAGCAATCCCATCATAAACTTTTCTATAATACTTTGATGAAGAACATATACCCTCAAATAAATAATCATAACCAGTAGCACTGTCATAATTTAAATCAATACTACTTAATTCAGACTCAGTAGATAAACAAACATCACCCCAATAATAACCATTACTATCAACAACATAACCTGAAGAATAATATTCATCTCCATCACTATCACTTACACAACTTACCTCTTCATATAAAGGAACACAATAATTATCAACACAGACATCACCACCACATTCAGAATTACTAACACATTCATAGCAATCACTATCCTCAGTATCAGTTTTAGAATCACCATCATTATCAACCGAATCATCACAAGTAACTTCAGTTCCATATTCACAACCATCAGAACCATCACAATCCGAATCTAAACAATCAACATAAGTATCCCCATCATTATCAACCGAATCATCACAAGTTTCTGCAATTTCACAAACAGAACTTACACATTTATAACCATCCCCACAATCTCCATCAACACTACATTCAACACTTAAACTTTCACTAATATCCAAAGCACTTAAACATCCATCATCTTTATTGATAACAGAACCATCTAAATCTTCATCTATTCCACAAAGAACAGTCCTATCAAAATAATTATTATCCACTAAATTATACCAATTTTCATTACAAGCACCAGTAGAATCAACTTCACCATAACTTGTATAACCCTCATTATGATTTTGAGCAGTATCATATGTACCACAAACATAATCTATCAAACCATTAGCATCAGTATCACAACCACTTCTATAATCAATCAAACCATCTCCATCATTATCAACAGAATCATCACAAGCAATTGTACTCGTTGCAGAAACACAAATATTAGTCGCAATATCACAAGCACCAGAGGTACAATCAGCATTCTCATCACACTCTACACAAGTATTAGTTATAGTATCACAAGCACCAGAAGTACAATCAGTATCAGCAACACATTCTACACAAACATTACTTGAAGAACAAACATATGGACTTTCACAAGTTAAAGCACTACAATCTTCACTTAATGTAGCAGTCTCAACAACCCCAGCACAATATCCACTAGTACAAACATAACTAGAATTCAATATTGATGAACAACCACTATCAGTACTACAAACAATTGAAGGTAATGAAAATGTAATATTCTCTTCAAACACTTCAAAATAAGTAATTAATGAATTATCTTCTTCATCAGTCTCAGTAACATCATCATAATAATCAATAGTTGTATTTACAGTAAATTTAATTGGACTCTTATCTAACAAAGTAGAATACAACAAAGTTCCATTAATTTCAGCACCACAAGTTCTTACATTACTATCCAAACCATCAGGGCCACTTTCTTTATTCAATCCAAGACTAGTCAAATTATTAGCACTATTATAAGTAACATTATCAACTACATAACAACTCAAATAAATATCATCATTAGTGCTAGTATCTTCATCATTACTAACATTTACACTAAAACTTATAGTACTCATTGAAACATAACTTAATTTCACATAATCAATCAAATAATTAGGATCAGCAGAGGTAGCATTAGAAGTAGACGTACTAGTGCTAGTCGTAGTAGCTATTTCACAAGTATAATCCTCAGAACATTCATAACCATCATCACAATCAGAATCAAAATAACACTCAGGCTCTTCTTCAGTAGTTGTAGTCGTTGTTGTCGTAGTTCTTGTTGAAGTAGTATCCTCTTCAGCACTAACAACACATTCACCAGCAACACAATCATATCCAGAACTACAATCTCGGCTGCTTGAACAACCTGTATCACCAGAAGGCCAAAATACAATCGCAGCACCAACAGCGACGAATAAAATCAATAGAACCCCTAAAATAACATATAACGTTTTACCAGAACTAGCAGCAGCAACGGCTTTCGCAGTACCACTTGCAGCGGTAGCTTGTGCCTGAGCAAAAGCTTCAGAAACTTGAACACCACTCCATCCTTTCTGCACCAAAGCTTGCTCAATCTCAGTTCTTCCTAAACCTTTTTCTAAAGAATTCTTAATAAATGTTACAAGTCTCTGGTCAGCCAATAATCATACACCTCTTCTAACGAATAATACCTTAATCCTTTTTAAAGATTCTCTTTTTGTAAGTAAACCTGAATATACTTAGAAGCTATCCCCCCCAGAGGGGTCTCGCTTCGTTCGCCTGCTTCACTTTGTTTCGCAGTGGGGCATTACACTTCTAAGGATTCATTATCTCTAAACTTTGTCTTATTATT